>JAEZZE010000447.1 GCA_023418755.1 Bacillota bacterium
GCGTATGACGGAGGAACTGTTGAAGTGCTGCCCGAACCGGAGAATTACTCGTTCACGGTGAAGTTCGTGGATACGCGCGGCGTCCCGCCGAACCTGGACGACCTCAAAGCTGTTATCGAAGAAATCAAACCGGCGCACCTCACCGTTGAATATGCTTTCACGTACACCCAGTGGAGCGAATTGAAGCAAAAAACATGGGGCGAACTCAGTACCTTCACTTGGGGTGAAGTGATGACAAGGAGTTGGAACTGATGGCGGAAGCTACGCCTAATCTCGGGCTACACAAGCCCCTAGAGAGTGAATTTGTCAGTATTAACACTCTGAATGAAAATATGGATAAGGTCGATCAATCGCTTGGCGCGGTGAACGACCTTCCTACGTCTGCGACCAATGTGGCCGGTGCGATCTCTGAAGTATACGATCACTTGACGGACAAACCTCCCAATCAGTTGACGCTGACACAAGGTGTCCAGGTTATCCAAGGCGGGGATGTCCCGGCGATCTTGCATCCGACCATGCGGGGACGGACTCTCGTTAATTTGTTGGGGCGGGATGGGAATTGTGAAGATGTCAGTAAGTGGACAACTTTTCAGTCCTCGTTTGTTTTGGAACCGTACGATAAAATGATTGGCTTAAATTCGATTAAGGTTACAGGGACTGGTGGGGGTGTCTCGCATTCAGATATAAACAAAACTGTCTCATTGCAAGCGGGGAAATATTATTTCGCAGGTTGTTATACTAAAAACGTGAACGCCCCTACAAATATACGTTTTTATCTCGGTAGTGCTTTTGTGGATGTAGGCAAGCATGCTTCGTGGACTTTTGCATATGTGAAATTAGCGCCCGAATCAAATGTTTCAACAACTCTAACGGCCAGGAACGTTAATGGTGGAAACACCAGCTTTTTGGTTGATGGTGCGAGGATATTCGAAATCTCTCAAACTGAATATGATGCGCTGGACACGATGACAGCCGATCAGATTGCCGCTGCGTACCCCTATGTAGACGACATGAAGCACGTCAATGCCGTGTATATCGAGAATAAGGGGAAGAACCTGCTTCCGCCGTTTTCGGAGTGGATGCTACATGAGAATGCGGTTGTGATGGATTCGTATAAGCTGGCTCTTAATTCAACGGCTAATTCGCAACCCACTTATGCGGACATTACTGCTATTCCTGGACAAGCGTACACAGTATCCGCAACGCATAATGGTCGGCTGAATCTGTTATTTGTTGATAGCGGGAATAATGTTGCTCTTTCTGCTGGGTATCAAGATTCCCAAACGATTACATTGACTGCCCCATCTAATGCCAGAAGGATTAGGGCATTGTTTTCCAACGATACGTTGGGAGCAGGATCATTTTATTGCGAAAATCCCATGCTCAACATCGGCTCCGAACCCCTTCCGTTCGAGCCGCAACGCCCGTCCGATCTCTATCTACCAGACTGCAGCCTACGCTCCAATGTAGATGGCAGCGTAGCAGATCGGCTGTATACGGACGGGCAAGGCAAACCGAGGGTGACGAGACGGTTCCGGGAAATCGCGCTGGATGGTTCGTTGGATTGGAAATGGAATATCGATGGGACGGGACATAAGAGCGCTTATGCCCCGATTGCAGGGAAAACGATCGATAGAACTAACGGAAGACTAGTTAAATATGACGGCAAAATCATTCCATCCGAGGTTGATGCAATATCTTCCGAAAGAAATTGGTTTAGTTCGCTGTTCGAATCGATTTATGTGTCTATTCCCGACACCGACAGCGGTTGGGGAGAATCCTACACACCTACAGTAGATGAGATTAAGGCTTATTTCTATGGGTGGAGAATGCGAAACACAGACAGCACTGCCCCGTACAACGGGACGGGCACAAAGGGATGGTCAACTATTGCTTCAAATGGTCTGTCCGCAGTTCAAACCGTTTTGCCCACAACCGTTGCGCCAGACTTTACAACCCCCTACCGACTCTTGTATCAACTAGTCCAAAGCGTAGACGAGCCCGTCACCTATGAAGGCTCCTTGATGCTGCATGAAGGTGCGAATCAGGTCGAGGTTGGAACGGGGATTGTGGTACGGGAAGCGGCGAATCCTGCCGTCGATGGGGGTAAGACGTTCGTTGCAATCGGGAACAAAGTTTCGACGTCTTACGCCACCAGTTCACAACTGAAGTACCGGCCATTGTCCGTTCTCGAAGTGTTTAGGAATAACAGCGTCGATATCTGGCGGCGTTCCAATTTGGGTACGTCACTAGATGGTAAGGAAATAGCGTATACGGACTATGCATTATTCGACCCAACCGCTGCCTATTCCGTCACCTACCTAGCGCTCGACACCTACGCTATCGGCATCGCCCCGAAGACGGTCAACGCGGAGTATGCGCCGAACATTCGCGAGTCGGTCGAATCCCTCGTACGGGAGCTTGTGGAGGCCCGGACGGAAACGTCGGTGTTGGCGAATACGAAGGCGCAGAAGCAGCAGCCGCAATGGATTTTGGCGACGTTGCGTAACGATTGGGTAAACTTTGACCCCGCTTGGTCGCAAGTTGGATATATGAGAGATGATTTCGGTTTTGTACATCTTAGGGGGTTGATAAAAAGCGGTGTCACTGCGGTCGGAACTCTGATATTTATTCTCCCTCCTGGGTATAGACCGAAGTTGAAGGGTAAATTTCCGATTCATTCATATACAGGTAGCGGCGCGCCGACGTCTTTTGGAACAATCAACATTCGCGAAACTGGGAATGTCGAAATCGAATACACTGCGGGAAGTTCCTGGTTGTCGCTTGATGGTATTACATTCCCGGTCGAATAGGAGGGTTAGAATAAATGAAAGAAGCCACAAGAGTGAACATCGACGGCCTATACGTCGAACCGATCATCGTGCCGCTCTCGCGGATGGGCGTGACGGAGATTCGGGAACTGCTTCCCGCTGAGCCCGACGAAGAGCCGGAAGAGGACGTAACAGGCTACGTCGTTGCCGAGAAGGTCCCTGACGGGCTGTTTAGGCCCAGGTGGGACTTTTCTTTATGGGAGGACTATCAGGCCGCGCTCAACGCCGTCCGCGAAGATTACGACCAAGCGCTCGCGGATTGGTACGCACTGCCCGAAGAAGACCGCGGCGAACGTCCGGTATACGCCGAGCCAGTCCGCCCCGAGTGCTGGATCGAGGGATTGCCGCAGGAAGAGATCGACGATCTCCGGAACGCTCCTATACCGTTGTCACCTGAGGAACGAATCGCTCAACTTGAGGCAGAGAGTGTTGAGGTGATGCTGGGACTGACGGAAATTTATGAGACACTGGTAGAGACAAATCCAAGTGCGGTGCCTCGGTTGCAGAGGTTAATGAGTGTGTTTTCGGGCGGGAAGCGATAGGATATACGGTTTTTTCGAATTTCCTCGGTTGAAGAGGACGGGGATTAAGCGATTCTTTCGAGTATCGCTGCCCAGTAATCGCCTCAAAATGCAGACGTTGATCGATTTTTTCGAGCAACGATGCTCAAAAGTGATTTATGAACGACAGTATACGATTTTATCGGTTAACGCTCCTGAAAAAGGTACGAAATGACCGAAGATGTACAATTCGATCGATTAACACGGTTGGATGTGGTGCAATATGGCCCTAAGTTTACGAACTCATCCTTATAAAAGTCCTGCCACCGATCAGTGCTGGCGTTGGTACGCAGCACAAACCTCAATTCCAATACGAGGAGATGAAAATCATGGCTCAAATCTACGCCAAACTGATTCGTAAAGGAATCAAAACGATAGACGACGTACCGGAGTCCAAGAGAGCGGAAGTCGAAGCTATCTTGGATGGTTCTTGGGAATTCTAACGAGCGGAAGTAGAGGTATCTAAAGCGCCGCTTTAGAGTCCAATTGAACGGGCAGTCGAAACCTATCGCCAACGGCACTTAGAGTTCAATTGATCAAAAGTCGAAGCTACCCTAAACGGCAATCCAGAATTTAATTAAGTAGAATTGAAAGCCCCCTTAAATAACAAAACCAAGTTTACCAGGAAGAAAAGGCAACCAATCTAAAAGGAGAGAACCGGCAGACGGTTGCCTGACAATCAATCATTTTATTACATCCCAGGAGGTGTCCCCACATGTCCAACGAAGAAGCGCGCGTGCTCTCGGAGATTCGGGAGCGCGTCGTTAGGGTGGAGACGAAGATCGATGCGATGACCGATGTCCGCGAAACGGCGGAAGCGGCGAGAGACTCGGCGCTTGAGGCGCTGCAATCGGCGCGGTCGGCGCATCTGCGGATAGACGAGATTGCCGACAACCAGCGTTGGCTGTGGCGGACGCTGGTCGGGGCGATCGTCGCCGCCGTGATTGCGGCCGTGACCAACCTGAACGGAGGTTGAATACACTATGGACAAACTGATCTCGATGACCGACGAGGTGGCTTTGCTCGCTCCCATCGTCGCCGCCTACGTGGGCGTCGCGAAGGAGTTTCGCGTGCCAAGCCGCTACTATCACCTCGTCAGCCTGCTCATTGCGACCGTCTTCATTCTCGTGCCTCACCAAATACAGCAGACGCTCACGACGATCTCCGTTATCGGATTGACGGCGTCGGGCGTCTATCATTTTACGAAGAAAAGGGAGGAGCGATCGGATGGCCAAGCTCAGCAGAACGGAGTTTATCGCCGCATTGGCGCCGATAGCGATTCGAGTTAGAAGAGAGGGTTCCCCTCTGTTTCCTTCTGTCAGACTCGCACAGAACCTGCTGGAAACGGGAGGAGTTCTGCATTCCTGGAACAATCTCGGAGGCATTAAGGTCGGCAACGGACAAACGAATGCTTATTGGAAAGGCCAATTTGTTCGAAAAGGAACGTGGGAGGTGGAGAACGGGACGAGGGTCGATACGACGGCTCTGTTTCGCGCCTACGACAGCGTCTACGATTTCTACAAGGATCAGGATCTGCTGCTGCAGCTTCCCCGTTATGAACGCGTGAGGAAGGCGGCTACTCCCGAGATTCAAGCGGAGGCCTTGCGTCTGAGCGGTTACGCGACCGATCCGCAATACGGCTCGAAAATCATCGCCCTGATCCAGAGCAATCGTCTGACGCAGTACGACGAACAGGCCGCGAGACCGGAACCGACGAATCCGCCTGTCCGGGAACCGTTGCCTGTTCCCGTTCGCCTTAACGGCGCTCCGCTCGCCGAGGGACGCTTGATCGCCGGCCAAACGTGGGTGCCCGCAAGAGCCGTCGGAGAGGCGCTGCAGCTCAAAATCGGCTTTGCGAACAAGACGGTCACCGCGAACGGTCAGCCGCTCCCGACGCAATTGACCGGCAACGTCGGCTACGTCCCGGTGCGGGATTTAATCGCGATACATGAAACGGCGAAGGTAGTCTGGAACGGAGCCGATACCTCGGTCGACATCACGGTCGCTTAAGGCGATTATGCATGGCGATGCCGTCGTTAGGCAGGAGTACCCTCCCGAGCCCCCTTCGCATATGCTATTGGCAATCCTATTGCCCGCGGTTCGCGCAAGCGGCATTACCTGGAGGGAGCTGACCGGATGTCGCGCATTCCGAATTTTCCGCAGAGCCTGCTCGAAGAGCACAAAAACTGGCATCATGCCCGGCATAGCGTCAACATGAACAACCCGCCGCCCGGCTACGGGCTGGAATTTTTGCGGTTTCATCGCGATTTCATCAATCGTGCTCAAGCCTGGTATCGCCGGAACGGGCTCGACCCAAGCTTGATCGAGGCGTGGGTATCCGTTCCGGAGGAGATTCGCCGGACGCCCTGCTACAACCAGGCTGCGGAGGCAAGGATCATGTTCCAGCCCGAGTCGTTCGCGAGCGCCGACGAGCTTGGACGATTTATCGAATCTTCGGATCTTCATGGCTGTATTCACCAGGAGGCCGCCAACCTGTTCGGGGAGCCGGAGCTTAACGACTTCGATTATGCTCCCAGGTATACGGAATTCTACAACATTCACAATATGATCGATCGTTGGTATCGCAACTGGGAGGGGCTTGGACGTTTTCGGGCGGACGGAGGTTATTGGTACGGTTCTTTCGAGGGGGAAGGCGACGAGATCTTGCTGTACAATTCGTTGTTCGGGGATTGGTGGCTTGGACAGTTGAGCGAAGGGGGCCGGGACGACCTTTCTTCCAACGAAACGAGAGTGGAGTGGAAGGCGATCGGGGACAGCCGCAAATTCGGGCAGATCAACGACGGCCGCCGATTCCGCATCTGGGATGCGGACGGCGACGGCAAGCTTGAAGTGCTGTTCCAGCACCCGCTGGAGGGAGAATGGATGGAAGGCAAGGTGAGGAACGGGCGAATCGGCTGGCAGCCGATCCGGCTCGAGCCTCTCGGGCCGCCGCCGCATCCCCTTACCGTTCGCAAAACAGAACGGGCTTATCGGCGAACGAGCGTCTGCAAGAATTTTAACACGGAAACATAGTACCCCGCATCCCGATCCACGAAAGAGCTGCAGGAGACCTCGGCCGCCGTGGCCTGCAGCTTGCCCCCGCGGAGGGCGACTCCCGAAGCCCGGACAAGCTTCCGCCTTCCTTCCATCAGATCGATCAGCTCCTCGGCCTCCGCCTCGTACAGACCGGCGACTTCCTCCTCCTGGAGGCGGAAGTCCGTCAGCTCCATCGACACTTCTAAACCATAGACCCGGCTGACCTCATTGTCGTAGTAAGCCGCTCCCCCGACCACGCCCGCGCCTTGCTCGCGGACGACTCCGAACTCGCTTAGCCGATCGAAGCTAACCTCTACGCCAAGCTCCTCCCGCAGTTCGCGAACGATCGCTTCCGGCGTCTCGCCGGCTTCCAGGTGGCCAGCCGCCGTAATGTCGAAGCGTCCGGCGCCCGTATCTTTGTTCTCCGTACGCTGCTGGAACAGCACCTTGGCAACGATACGGCCCTCCCGTTCCTCACGGCGAACGAGCCAGCAATGGACCGTATGATGCCATAAACCCAACCGATGCGCTTCGCTTCGCTCGGCGGTGCCGATCCAGACGTCGTTCTCGTCGTAGATGTCGAACAGCTCCGTCAACGGACGTCACCCTTTGGCCGGGGAAGCTTGTCCGACCGGCGTTACCTCGGATGTGCAATGGGAGCAACGGGAAGCCGCTTTCGGAATGTCGGACAGGCAGTACGGGCACTCGCGCGTCGTCGGTTCGGCCGGCGCGGGAGCTTCCGCCTCTTTTTTGCGGCTGAGCCTATTGATCACCTTCACCAGAAGGAAAACGCACAGAGCGACGAGCAGGAAGTCGATCAGGATGTTGACGAACTGCCCGTAAGCGATGACCGGAACTCCGGCCGCCTGCGCCTCTTCCAGGGATTTCGCCGTCGTGTCCGCCAGCGGAACGTACAAATCCTTGAAGTTCACGTTGCCGAGCAGCTTGCCGATCGGAGGCATGACGATGTCGTTGACGAGCGAGGTGACGATTTTGCCGAAGGCCGCTCCGATGATGACGCCGACGGCCAGATCCACGACATTTCCCCGCATGGCGAAAGCTTTGAACTCGCTGAAAAATGACTTAAACATACCGGAACCTCCAATTTTAGACTTTATTTGAAAAGGAATTTGCTGGCACTCGTCGAATCCTATAAAACGAAAGCAACTGATGTCAGATAATGCGAGGGATAAAAGATGAACGGTACCGTAGCCTCATGGCCCCCTTTTTTTCTGCTGCTGGCACTGTTAATTAGCATACTCGCATCTTATACCATGTTCAACTTTATTGGCAATCTCAAACGTTCGAACGGGACGTTCCGTCAGTTCTGGCTGGCCGGGGGTGCTTTCGTGTTCGGCCTGGGATTGTGGTCGAAGCATTTCGTGGCCTTGCTGGGGAGTCACGAGCCGATCATTTTCACATGGGTGATGCCGGTTGCGCTGATGTTCATTATTTTCTTCTCCTTGATGGCTTTCATCATGCTGACTTTTCAGGAGATCTTGAAATATCGACTCGTATACGGAAGCTCGATTCTCGCCTTCGGGATCGCGGTCATGAACTATTTCAGCTTGTTCGGCCCGCAGATCGAGCGTCTGGAAGTTCATCCGGGCAAGCTGTTCCTGTCTTTGCTGATGCTTTTTTTCGGGACTCTGCTGGCGTTCATGCTTGCGGAATCGACGTTCAAATTCATGAAATTTCTGGCCAGCGTATTGCTCGGGGCGCTGGTCGTCGGGCTGCAGCTGATCGGCACGGAAGCGCTCAAGGTCGAATATTCGGCCGGAATCTATACGACGTCGGACAAGCTCCTTCAGGACATCAACCTGCTGGCGCTTATTCTCGGTCTGGGAGCGCTGCTCATTCTCGTATCCACGCTTATTACCTGGTATATCGATAAGCGTCTGAACCAGATGGACGAACGGTACAGGCTGCTCGTGGAAAACTCCCTCGATACGATCGCGATTCTTAAGGGCAGCCGCTGGGGCTTCGTCAATGCCGCCGGATTGCGAATGTTCGAGGCGGAGAGCGAGAGCGACCTGCTCGGCAAGTCGATCTATTCCCTCTTGCCGGCCAAAGATCATAGTACGATCAAGGAAAGGCTTCACAATCTGGTGTTCGTTGGCAGTAGCAAGCCGATCGAGCAGGAATGGTTTACGTTAAAAGGGAAAGTGCTGCACACCGAGATCGTGGAGACGATGACGACGCTGGACAACGAGCCGGCGATTCAGATTATCATTCGCGACATTTCCGAACGGAAGAAGAACGAGGAGCTACTGATCAACTCGGAGAAGCTGTACGTGGCCGGACAATTGGCGGCGGGCATCGCCCACGAAATCCGCAACCCGCTGACCTCGCTTAAAGGCTTTCTTCAACTGATCGTCTCCGGAAGGAGAAACAACAATAGCTACTACGACATTATGAACGCCGAGCTGGATAGGATCGAAGACATCGTCAGCGAGCTGCTGATGCTCTCGAAGCCTCAAGTCTACGAGCTGACTTACCAGGATTTAAGGGTCATGATGCGCGATACGGTCACGCTGCTGGAAACCCAGGCGATTCTTCACAATATCGCGATCGAAGCGGAGTACGGCACCGAGCCGCTCTGGATATACGGAGTGGAAAACCAAATCAAGCAGGTGTTCATCAACGTCATCAAGAACGCGATCGAAGCGATGAGCGACGGGGGCTCGATCGGGATCAGGCTGTCGCGGGAGCACGACGGCGTATTCGTCCGGATTCGCGACGAAGGACCGGGCATCCCGGAGGATCAATTGGCCAAAATGGGACAGCCCTTCTATACGACCAAGGAGAAGGGGACGGGGCTTGGACTGATGGTCAGCTACAAGATCGTAGACAACCATCAGGGGAAAATCGACGTCAAAAGCGAACTAGGCAAAGGCACGCTATTCGAGATCACGCTGCCCTTCCGCTATCCCGAAGTCAAGATCAAGAAGTCCAGCTGACGATTACCCTTTGACCTGAGGAGGGAGCCTTGCGGATTTGACTGCGCCTCATCGGCGATAAGGAGCGAGTTGGCGCGGGTCGCTTCGAAGTTTGAGGCGAAACAGCGGAGAGAGGGCGGTGGAGGAAATCGGAGGAAGATTAGGGGAAGGCACGCGGAGGAAAACGGAAGAAGGGAGGGTACAGAGGGAAGGCCGCATGGGTGACTTGTATGAGAAATCACACAAATGGCAGACGGAATGGCTTTTTTCGGTCAGATTTGTATGAAAAATCATACAAAAAGAAGAGAAAAGATACCCTTTCGAAGAGATTTGTATGAAGAATCACACAAATAGCCGTTTGAAGGTTCCTGAGTCCGATATGAGTTAGGAATTCGATCTAGCCTGCCATGCCTCCTCCCGTATTGTGCCGGGGCACGAGCATGAGCATCAGCATCCCCCCGCTTAGGGGCATGAAATCGGCCATATTAAATCAAGTAGCGAAGAACGCTCCGATTTTCCCTTCGGTTTGAAGGGGAAACAGGCGCGTTTTTTATTTGTGAAGATGGGAGTTTTAAGACAATTTGCGAGGTGAGGCGGATTGAGTTTTGAGACGGAACACGATAAGTGGATGGACTGGCATTTGGATAAGAGGCACGGAGAGAGAAAGGATGCGTTGAGAAGAGGCCACGGTTATGGGAACCGTCTGTTTGTTGAAAAAATATGGTGGAGCCTGATGGGACATTTTGGCGGCTTGCATCCGGAGTACGAGGTTAAGGACTGGCGGGGGAGATCCTATTTTGCCGACATCATGTGGAACGTTGGCGCGCACCGTTTTGTATTTGAGATCATGGATTATGGTTCGCACGGAAAGGATCGTACGAAATATCGAATGGATCTGAACCGCGTCCTATTT
>JAEZZE010000449.1 GCA_023418755.1 Bacillota bacterium
GACGCAGTTATGCATCTGCCGATAAGACTGCGCGTGAAATCGAATTAGAGAAAGAAATAGGCGAGCTACGCCGAGCGAATGAGATTCTCAAGGACGCACTCGGTTTTTTCGCAAAAGACCGGAAGCGGTAAAGGCACGCCAGCTCTATGCTTACATCTGTGTACGACGGGATCGATGGCCCGTCAAGGAGATGTGCGAAGTACTTACTGTCAGCGAATCGGGCTATTACCGTAGCTTGAAGCCCACGCCCAAACAGGAGCGGCAGCAACGCCTTCTGGTCAAAATCAAAGACATCATTGGCGAACATGAAGACAACAGTAATTACGGCGTCCAGCGTATCCTGCTGGCGCTGTCACAGATCGAGATCACAGCTAGCTACAGCACCGTCTATCGCATCATGAAGCAGCATGGCCTACTGAAGAAAGTGAAGCGTCATCCAAACGGCATTACCCGCGAGGATGCCGCAGCTCAAAAGAGCGAGAACCTGATCCAGAGGGACTTCAGATCCTCAGTTCCCAACCAAAAGTGGCTATCGGATATCACCGAAGTCCCTTGTTCAGATGGCAAGCTCTATCTGTCCGCAGTACTGGATTGCTTTAACGGAGAGATCGTAGGCTTCGCAATGGACGACAATATGCGTAAGGAACTCTGTATTGAGGCCTTTGAGAACGCCTGTAAAGCAAGAAACGCTCGCGGAATGATCTATCACAGCGATCGAGGCAGCCAGTTCACGAGCCATGCTTTCCGGAAGCGTCTGGCTAAACGTGATGCCATTCAAAGCATGAGTGGTACGGGGCGCTGCTATGATAACGCAAGGATGGAAAGCTTTTTTGCTACGCTAAAGAAAGAGAAGCTGTACAAGATCCACACGGAGCGCTATCCGATGGCCTCTATTAAATCGATCATCTTCAGGTACATCACCGTTTACTACAACAGACGGCGGATCTACACCTCTAATCCAGGGGGCTGGCCCCCAGCTATTTACCGTGAAAGAATGCTGTCACAAGCAGCTTAGCAACCGAATTTCTGCATGAGGGTGTTTTCAAACTGCACTTTTCTTGACAACTCCACTTTTGTCTACACATCCCATAGCACATAATACTTCTTTTGCCAGATCCTCATACCAAAAATGACCACTTGGATCCCAACGAATCAATGGATTATTCCCCACGTAAGTATAAAGATTCAACGTCAGCGGGTTATTCAGTTGGCCTTCATAAGTGTCCTCATTAATAAACCTACCCACACTCCGATTGTACCATCTAGCTCTCAAAAACTGCATAAACGTATCCGCCGAAGGCAGCTTGTCCAGCATCATCGTCCAGGACTTGATTCAATGTACTTTTCTTAAAGGTCCCATCGAATAACAAGACTACTAGCACATAACGTTGCATCATTGCGAGATCAATCGTTATTGTCATGCCATTGTGACATCGCCCACGTTTGGGGGAGTACGCAAACTGATATATAATGATGGAGTCGATGGAATGCGGGTACCCGAGAGAGGTTAAGCATTGCTTAGAGCCTCTGTCCCTTGGTACGTGCGATGAAGGAGGCGAGGCACATGCGCCATGTGAAATGGTTTTCCGCCGGCACGCCGGAACCGCTTCAATCCAACAGAACGAGAAGCATACTCTATATTGAAGACAATCTGGAAATCGGTCAGTGGGTCAAGGAGGAGTTGGAACAACGCGGCTATGCGGTCCAGTGGCTGATGTCCGGGGAAGGCGCGGAACGGGAAGTGCACAAGCACGATGCGGTCATTCTCGATATAATGCTGCCGGGACTGGACGGTTTTACGGTCGGCCAGCGTTTGAAGAGGGCAGCGCCGTCGGTGCCGATTCTGCTGCTGTCCGCCCGATCGGCTGTCGATGATAAGCTTCAGGGGCTGCAGTTCGCCGACGATTACGTAACCAAACCTTTTCATCCGGACGAGTTGGCAGCGAGAGTGGAAGTTCATCTTCGTCGAAGCGGAGCCAGACTTCCGGAGTGCCTGAAGCTCGGGCAGCACATCGCCGTGAATAGGTCCGCAAATACGGTGTTGGACGAACGTACGGGAGAAGAAGTCGTACTGACGGGCAAGCAGCATCAAATTCTGATGTATTTCCTGAGGCATCCCAATCAGATTTTGCCTAAAGAACAAATCTTTGAAGCCGTCTGGGGAGAACCGTATATGGAGGGCGACAAAACGCTGATGGTTCATATTCGCCACCTTCGCCAAAAGCTGGAGCAAAACCCGGACGCGCCGGAAATCATTGAGACGATTCGGGGCATCGGCTACAGGGTGAGGCTATGAAACGCGCCGGATCGTTTTTCAGACGGTATTTGCTGCTTCATTTTCTGCTTCTCATTACCCTCCCGCTTCTGGCGATTCTCCTATTTATCGGCGTGTTCCCCTCAACAGAGCAGCCGGACGCGCAGTACGAATTTCGCAGCATGACCGTCCTGATCGGCCTTATCCTTACCGTGCTTTTTTCTATATCGTGGCAGTTCTTCTATCGCCTTCGGCGACGGCTGATTCGTCTGCAGAAAGCGATGGCCGTCCCATCTGACGGAGACTGGATTCCCCGCCCCATGTCCGTTCGCACCGCGCGCGCGGACGAACTCGGCCAGTTGGAAGCCTCATTTAACAGGATGATCCTCCAGCTCGAAGGCAGCCGCCGCCGGGAATTGGAAGAGGAGTCGCTCAGACGGAGGCTGATCGCGAATCTGTCTCACGACTTGCGAACGCCGCTGACCGTTATCCGGGGACATGCCTCCAGGTTGCGTAAAGAACCGCTCAGCCCGGAAGGACGCGAATCGCTGGAGTCTGTGGACCGTACCATTACGCACATCGGGGAATTGATGGATGATCTGCTGGCCTACACGCTGCTCACGTCGGGCAAATACCCGTATCATCCTGTTCCGACAGACATCGTTAGATTGGCAAGAGCCTCTATCGCTTCCTGGTATCCGGCATTCGAGCATTCGGGCTTCCGCATCGAAGTCGATTTGCCTGAGCAGAAGACGATTAAATGGGAAGTCGATCCGCAATGGATGACGCGTGTGCTCGACAACCTGTTTCAGAATGTCCTTCGGCATGCGGAAACCGGCCGATATGTCGGGATCGCCGCGAATGCGGAGCTGGAGCGACTGACGATTGAAGATCGCGGACCGGGTATGGACGAGCCCTCCGCAGACCGCGGCGCCGGTATCGGGCTTGCAATCGCGACCTATATGCTGAAGGAAATGAAGCTGCAGGCGCATTTTACATCGGATAAGAACGGCACAAGCGTAACGATCGGCCAAATTGAAAATTGAAAAATTAAACGGGATTTAAACCGAATGCTCCCCGGCATTTAACTTGATGGAACTATACTGGAAAGCATGACAGGAAAGAAAAGGAGACCTTGCATGCTTACCATCCATCAACTCGTCAAACGTCGCGGTTCCCGTACGATTCTCAGCGGCATCAGCTTCCGGGCGCAACCCGGCCGGGTGACCGGCTTCCTCGGGCCAAACGGCGCTGGTAAAAGCTCGACTCTCCGCATTATACTAGGCCTTGATCGTGCCGATTCCGGCAAAGCGCTGATCAACGGAAAACCTTACTCCCATCTTCGCAACCCTCTCGCCACGGTCGGCGCCTTGCTCGACGGCTCCGGCGCTCACCGGGCTCGAACAGGACAAGCGCATCTGAACTGGATCGCCCGTTCTGCAGGCTTGCCTCGCGCCCGGGTCGACGAAGTGCTGGATATCGTCGGGCTGAGCGACGCTGCGTCCAAGCGTGTCGGCAGTTACTCGCTGGGAATGGGTCGCCGACTCGGGTTGGCCGCCGCGCTGCTCGGCGATCCCGAAATCCTCATTCTGGACGAACCCGTGAACGGTCTTGACCCGGAGGGCATCCGCTGGATCCGAACCTTTCTGCGCGAACGCGCCGCAACAGGCCGCACAGTGCTGCTGTCGAGCCATCTGATGGGCGAATTATCCGAGACGGTTGACGACGTCGTTGTAATTAACCAGGGGCGAATCGTCGCCGACGGCACGCTTGCCGAGGTTATCGGCGCTCACAGCTCGCTTGAGGATGCATTTTTCGCGCTTACGACTCCGAATGGCAGGGCTGCACAATGAGGGCCCTTACTGCGGAATTGTCCAAGCTATTCTCCCTTCCTTCCGTCTGGATCGCGCTGGTCACGGGACTGCTTGTTCCGACTGCCGTTACCGCGTTAAACGCTGTGTCGATCCGGGATGATTGCTCGAGGCAGCCAGACCGCAGCCGGCATTGATTTTGGCTATCAGGAATTGGCTTTCGGCGTCATCAGCGCAATTATTATTGGCGTCGTCGCGGTCAGCAGCGAATACTTCGCCGAAAGCGGCGAATCCGGCGGCGGTCGCCAGATTACAACCAGCCTGACCGCCATATCGTCCCGCCTCCGCTTCCTGCTCTCCAAAGCTGCCGCCGTTGCCATTGTCAGCTCGCTGCTGGCTGCAGTCGCCGCTGCTGCTACAATGGCAGTGATCCGCATCGTCCTTGGCGAGCATGCGCCCTTCACGGGGAGCGAGGAAGTCCCCAGGTTGATCGGCATCGTCTGCTATTGGGCGCTTACTGCGCTGCTGGCACTCGGAATTACCGTCCTTACTCGGCATGGCGTCGTTCCGCTCTCCATCCTGATCGTGAACTCTTCTGTCGTCACCGTCTCCTATCTGCTCACCCGCCTCACGCCGCTAGCGTATTATTTGCCTGATATAGCCGGGATCCGCATGTTCATTCGCGACTTGGCCGACTCGAATGTCGAGGTTCCCCCGCTCGTCGGCGGGCTGGTCATGTCCGTCTGGGTCGCGGCGCTTTTCACCGTCGCCGCTATCGTGTTTTGCCGGAGGGACGCATGAGCACCGCAGTCGCCCGGCCTCCCAGCCGGGAAATCGTCCAAATGCTCGCGGCAGAACTATCGAAGTTATGGTCGCTGCCAGCCATATGGCTCATTGTCGTCGGCTCGCTGATCCTCAATCTCCTCCTGTCGGCAGCTTTCGCCAGCGCCGGATTGCAGGGCTCAACCGGCACGCGGAATGTACTCGATATCGGGCTCGCTTCAATTCGCTACATACAGGCCGGGTACATCGTTCTCGGGATCATGGCTTCCTGTTCCGAGTACGCCGGGGGACAAATTCGCACCACGCTTGCAGCGATGCCCCGGCGCGGTCTTCAACTTGCTGCCGCTCATCTTGCCCTGACGATCATAGTCATCCCCGCCGCGATAATGACCGCCGCGTCCGGCGTTCTGGTCGCCGCAATCGTTCTCGACGCTTCAGCGTCTTTCGATCCGGGCAGCGCCGTCGGCATCCTTGCAGGCGTGACCGGGAGCCTTTGTCTGACTACGCTCTTCAGTGCAGCCATTGGAGCTTTACTGCGTCGAACGCTTCCTGCGGCAGCCGTCGTACTCGGCTATTACTTCATCGCCGGCCCGATCTTGCGAGAGCAGACGGCTTATGCTAAATTCTTCCCCGACACAGCGGGAGTCGCCATGTGGTTCCCGCAACCCGGAGATTCGAGCGTTCTGACCCCGGTGCAAGGAGCTATCCTCTTGATCGCCTGGACGATTGCGGCGTTCGCGATCACTCTGGTCGTATACCGCAATCGGGATACGTAATTCCAGTTCCGAAATGCACAACAACTCGACACATGGGGCGATGTTCAAGGCAGTGTCACCAAACCGAGCGAATTTCACTCCCCATACTGCATCCGAAACTGAATCGGGGTCATGCCGGACAGCTTGTGGAACGTGTGCACGAAGTGGCTGTCGTCCTGGAAGCCGACCGATGCGGCGATGTCCTTGACCGTACGGGAGCGGTTCGCGATCAGCAACTCCTTGGACTTCTGGATGCGGAACTGAACCAAATATTGATAGGGGCTGATGCCCCAGCTTTTGCGAAACAACGTGTTGAGATATTGGGGGCTGACGCCCAACTTGCCCGCCATGCGGCCTAGACCGAGATCCGGATCGCCGTATTTTTCCTCGATGAGCAAGTAGATCGGCGTCAGCCTCTCGTGGCCTTTGGACAGCGAGGGCTGACCGCTCGATCGTCCATATTGCTTCAGCCGCGACAGGAAGGCGTACACCTCGAGCGATCCGTTGCTGCCGGCGAAGTCGAAGCTGTGACCGATTCTCTCCCTGTAATGCTCATGAACGACGGCAAGCGGGCAATCCTCGTCCCAGCCGATCGGCGTCATCTGCGGAATGTCCAGCGCCGCCGCGATCGGGTTGGCCAACGCCCCGTCGAACGTCATAAACCACGTTGACCAGCCGTCCGGATCGGGAGCATAGCTATGAGGCACATGCGGCTTCAGAAAAATCCCCTGATTCGGATGAAGTCGGAATGTCGTCCCGTTCACCGTAAACTCTCCGCTCCCCTCTACCGTATGAAGCCAATGAAAGTCCTGAAAGCCAATCTCCCGATGAATCGGGGTCTGGTCGGTATAGCCGATGCTGGTCAGATGAAGCGGCAGCCTCCGATCCCACTCCGTCGTGACGAAATGCCTTCCATAGTACATGCTCATCGCGGCCCCTTAAGTTTCATTTTTCGATACGTTATATGAAGTATATTATATTTAATTTGGATCTGCCTTCAACTACAATAAGGGCGTAAGTTGAATTATTCGATATTCCACTTAGCAGAGGAGCGGATCATCGCATGACGTTGAAGCTTGGTTTTATCGGTACCGGCGGCATTGCCAATCAACACATTCGCAATCTGGTGCAGATGGAAGGCGTCGAGCTGGCAGCCTTCTACGACGTCGACATCGAACGGGCGCGGAAAGCCGCGTCCGAGCATGCCGGCGCGAAAGCGTATTCGAAATTGGACGATATGCTGGACGGCTCCCGATTGGACGGCGTTTACGTATGCGTCCCTCCGATGGCGCACGGGGAAGCGGAAGATCGGCTTATCGAGCGAGGCATTCCCTTTCTGGTGGAAAAGCCTCTCGGCATCGACCGGGACATTCCGCGATCCATCGGCGCCAAGGTGAAAAATCGCAAAATCATAACTTCCGTCGGCTTTCATTGGCGTTATCATGAATCTGCGGCGCTTGCCAAAAAGCTGCTGGCGGACAGCAAACCCGGCATGGCGCTCGGCTACTGGATGGGCGGAATGCCGATGGTTCCGTGGTGGAGAGTGCAGGCCGGGTCCGGCGGACAATTCGTCGAGCAGACGACGCACATCGTCGACCTTCTCCGCTACGTATGCGGGGAAGTGCAAGAGGTATATGCGGCCTACGCGCTCCGCGTAATGGGAGAGAAGGTGGAGGGCACCGACGTACCCGACGTCGGCACCGTAACGCTGAAGCTGGCTAATGGCATGGTGGCGACGATCTCCAACACCTGTCTGCTGCCGATCGGCCATCATGTGGGCTTGGATATTTATACCGGCAACGGCGTTCTGGAGCTAAGGGGCGACGGGCTCAAGGAGCTGACCGCCGCGGGAACGACCGTACATCCGAACGTCGCCAATCCGTACTACGTCGAGGACGAGGCTTTCCTTCATGCTTTGCGTACCGGAGACACATCTCGTATTTTGTCCGACTACGAGGATTCGCTGATCACTCATGAAGTTACGATTGCCGCGAACGAATCGGCCCTGTCCGGGCAGCCCGTGAAGTTAGGTTGAACGGCTCATCATATTCTGAATTACTGGGATGAGCGAAGAGAGGCTGAACGGATTACCATATTCTGAATCACTGGGATGAGCGAAGAGAGGCTGAACGGATTTCCACATTCTGAATCCCTAGGATGAGCGATGAGAGGCTGAACGGATTACCACACTCAGAATTACGGGGAGGAGCCTGGAGCGACATGAAATTTTCGTTATGTATCGGAGCTTATCAGGGCAAAGACGTCGTCTACCATCTGGAAAAAGTAAAAGAGCACGGATTCCAGGGGCTGGAATATTACGCTTGGTGGGAGCTGGGCGATCTGAAGAAGCTGGCGGCGGAACAGGAGCGAATCGGCGTCGGGCTCAGCGCCACCTGCACGAAGTTCATCAGTCTGGTGGATGAATCGCTGCGCGACGCGTATATCGAAGGCGTCCGGCAGACAATCGAGGCTTGCCGCGTTCTCGGCGTGCGTTCCGCCATTTCCCAGACGGGCAACGTGCTCGAGGGCATACCGAGGGATCGGCAGCGGCAGACGATGGTGGAGACGTTAAAGCGCTGCGCGCCTCTGCTGGAGGAGGCTGGAATCGTGCTGGAGGTCGAGCCGCTGAACGGACTGGTCGATCATGCCGGCCACTTCCTGCAGCGCTCCGACGAATCGGTCGACGTCATCGACCAAGTCGGCAGCCCGAACGTCAAGCTCGTGTTCGACGTCTACCATCAGCAGATTACCGAGGGCAACGTCATCCGCAACGCCACAGGCTACATCGACCGCATCAACCACTATCATATCGCCGACAACCCGGGACGCAAGCAGCCTGGCACGGGCGAGCTGAACTACGTGAACATTTTGCGCGCCATCAAGGGCACCGGTTTCTCCGGCTTCGTCGGCCTGGAGTGCGGCTACACGATCGATCCGGACGAGGCTATCCAGCAGTTTAAGGAAGAAATTCTGTCTCAGGTGTTGTAAGTAGAAAGGGGGTTGCCGGAATGGATGGCGGCCCCTTTTGAATTTAGCGGTCTGTTGGACCGTTAATGCGGCTGTTGGCGGGAAATCGCGGGATTAACGGTCTGCTGGACCGCTATTGTGGGCTGTTGGCGAGAAAACGTGGAAATAGCGGTCTGTTGGACCAATAATGAGGCTATTGGCGGGAAAACGTGGAAATAGCGGTCAGCTGG
>JAEZZE010000452.1 GCA_023418755.1 Bacillota bacterium
GCCGAGCGCGGCGCAGCGCCCGCTCGGCTCGCCCTAGCAGCCCCGCCGACGCGGGGGCTGCAACATCGGGGGCCACGGCAGCGGTCAGCTGCACGGCCCCCAAGAGCGCCGCGAGCTGCAGCGCAGCAAGCGGCGGGACGCCCGAGCTGCCTGGCAGCGCGGCGTCCAGCAGCAACTGCTGCGCTTCCTCGCGGAGCAGCGAGCGGCCGGCCAGGCGCACTGCCGCCAATCTTGCCGCCTCTTTCAGACGCGACTCCACGCCCGCCCCTTCTCTAAGCTTGATCCTTTCTACATCACCCATATAACCGGCAGCTCTCGCCGTATGCACCAATCGATCGGCCCATTCACCATACGGTTCTCGCTTCTCCTCATTCCCGCGCCTCTCGCTCACCGTGCCGCGTGAATCCGCCCCCAACAAAATACCCTCATGCCTTCCGGCCTCGCTCTTTAGCCCCTCCGTCAACAATCGACGCAACTGTTCCGCCTCGCCCAGCGGGATCTCGTCTTGCAAGCGAACAATCTCATCCGCTTTTCCGCTCCAATATTTACGATCCGTCTCCCAATCGATCGACAGGATCGCCCTGAGTCCGCTTTCTGTCTGAACCGCATACATGGTAACCTTCATCTATCTCCCTCCGCTCGGGTACCGTTTCTCTTGTCCTCGAACCAATGCTTCTCATGGAATCCCCTTCACCTCACTCCAACAACGCAAAAAGCACACCTTGTGCCTTTCACGGCGATTCCAGGTGTGCTTCACCTCTGACTTCATATATCTCCAGCAGTCTAATGAACCGATTCTTTGAGCTTGCTAATCCGGTCGTTAGCCCAGTCTTTTCCTCTACCTCGGCGGATCAAGCTTTTTTCAGCACTTTTGTTTCAAATCCAACATTCGGTCATGATCTACGCTCATTCCCTCGCGCCTCCGCTGCTCCCACCTGCCAGCCAGACAAATAACAGAAAAGCCGCCCATTCTCCCATCAGGAGAAGGAGCGGCGTGTGCTTCGCGACCGAGCTTGCTTAATTTCTTTTATCGTAACACGTAACGACCGATGAATCAATCCACTCTCGTTACTCTAACGCCTATCTGTCCTTCTGGTTCCACTGCCTTTCATTGACACTGTTTTCCACCCTTACCGCTTCTCGTTCGACTGCAGCCCGTTTTGGCTGCTTTTCATCCTTTCTGTCCCTCCCGCGCTTCCCGCTCTTCCCGTTCCCTATGTTCCATTCCCCCGCCAATCCAACCATTCGGCCGACCTTCAGCGAAGCATCCGCTTCATATCCTTCTGACGGGCCAATTCCAACCATACGACGCGTGGATTAGCGGCAGGATCCGTCAGATCTTCTTCTCCGAAAACCCTTTCATCCTCCCGCCTGCCGTCATCGGACAACTCCCGTCTTACCCATTCGATCCCCGTATTTTTACGGGCCATACGCTCCAAAATCGGTCCCGTCTCATCGGTCGACCGATCCAGTACGACCGTTATGCCAATCTCCGTTCCCGTCCTTCTAGAAAAATGCTGAATCGTCCGGATATACCCTTCAATCTGCATCTGGTGATTTCCCGCGACCAACACGTAATGGCGACGCCCATCGCCGTCGCTTCGACGAATAGTCCAGTGCGCGAACGCCGCGGCCGCAACGTACAAACCAACGATCCATAACAGCTCGGGAAGCATGGCGGCCCTCCTTTGCCCTGAAGGTGAGCGACGGCTGACCCCACACCGGAACTTCCGCTCCAGCCCACCGGCCGTCTACTCGTTCCACAATATATGCCGCCGACTGACAGGGGGTTCCGCACCTTCGTCTCGTAGTACTTCCCTAACCGAGGAAACGTCTGACGTGCAGACCAATCGACGGTTGATTGAGTTTGATGAAAGGACATCGACGAGTGAAAAAAGATTGCCGGAGAAAGCATAGTGATTAGCATATGTCCATTTCGAGCATTTTCATTGAGCGTGGGCTGACAACCTCATTCTATTCGCCAACGAAAAAACCGCAACCCCCAGCCCCGCCGGGAATCGCGATTTCTCTTTTTTATGTATTACATAGTATTACAAAGTCACCCAACCATACTTGATCGAGTTGATAACGGCCTGGGTGCGATCGTCCACTTCCATCTTCTGCAGAATGCTGCTGACGTGGTTTTTGACCGTTTTCTCGCTGATAAACAGGTTCTCCCCGATCGTCTTGTTGCTCTTGCCTTCGGCCATCAGCCGGAGCACTTCCGCCTCGCGGCGGGTAAGCGGGTTGTTCCCCCGCGGGATAAACTTCGTGACCGTCTCCCGGCTGGCCGCCGCGCCGGAAGCGGCGCCGATCTCGTCGAGATAAGTCATGCGGCGAAGCTGGTTGATCAGCTTGCCCGTCACTTTGGGATGTATGTAGGCATGCCCTTCCGCGACCGTGCGGATAGCATTGACGAGCGACTCCGCTTCCATGTCCTTCAATAGATAACCCGACGCGCCCTTGCGCAGAGTCTCGAACACGTAGCTCTCGTCGTCATGAATCGAGAGGATAATCACCTTAATCTCCGGAAAAATATCGCGCAACCTCTCGGTCGCCACCACGCCGTTCTCCGTCGGCATATTGATGTCGAGCAGCACGACGTCCGGCTTCTCCTGGTTGCAGAACTCCAGCACCTGGATCCCGTCGCCGCACTCTCCGATCACCTCCAGATCGCTCTCCATGTTCAGAATCCTCTTCAGTCCTTCGCGGAAGAGCTGATGATCGTCGGCTAGAAGCACCTTGATCGTATGTACCGCAGTCTTATTCTCCATGCGCGATTAACTCCTTTCCTGAATCCGCTTTTATGGGAACATTGATCTTGATTACCGTGCCCTGGCCGATCGTCGAATCGATCTCCATCTTGCCTTGCAGCAATTCAACGCGCTCCTTCATCCCGATCAAGCCGAAATGGGTGTGCGATTTGATGCGGGTCTCCGCCAGATTCGAATTAAACCCGACACCGTTATCTTCTATGAACATCCGGACGGTGTCGTCCAGAAAGATCAACTCAAGCGAGACGAACGTCGACTGCGCATGCTTCAGCACGTTGTTGAAGCCTTCCTGCACGAGCCGGAACATGGCCGCTTCCATCGCGTTCGGCAACCTTTTCTCCTTGCCGGACGTCTCGAATACAGCCCTGATTCTCGTCTTCTCCTCGAAATCCTGCACGAACTTGCGCAGCGTCGGCACCAGACCGAGATCGTCCAAAGCCATCGGACGAAGGTTGAAAATAATTTTGCGAATTTCCTCCAACCCGATCCGGATTTGCGATTTCAAGTCGATCAGTTCGCTGCGCACGAGCTCAAGATCGCCCGTATCCAGCATCCGCTCGGCAATTTCCGTTCGCAGAACGAGGTTGGCCAGCGACTGGGCAGGTCCGTCGTGTATTTCCCTTGCAATCCGCTTGCGCTCATCTTCCTGGGCCAGAATGATCTTGAGACCGATCATCTGACGATTTTTAGCCGATTCCAGAATTCGCGTCACCTGCGTCAGGTCACCTGACAAGTAATCGAGCACGACGCTCATCTGAAGACTGATCGTATCCGCGCGCTCGATGGATACCTCTACGCCTTTCACCCGTAATTGAAGCTCGTCCCTCCGGGCCTTGAGATAGCCCTCCTTCTCCCGATACACCATCAGATCGAGCTGGAGCTGCGTCGCCTTCTCGTAAGCCGACTTGATGTCCCGCTCGGAATACCGGACGAAATCCCGGCTCACTTCCGTGAGCCGGATTCTCGCCAGCCGATAATCCCGTTCTATGCGGTCTACTTTGTCTATCGTTTCCGAAGTCTCCTGCAATACGGACTCCAGTTCTTGCGTGAGGGATACAAGCTCCCGGCGGGCAGCCTCGCAGATTTCGAACACTTGGACCTTGCTGTCTTCCATGACGGAAATCGCATTCTGAATGACGCGGTCTATCTGATCAACATGATAATCCACGCTAACTACTCCCCTACTCGAGACGCCGTCTAAAAATCATTGTTCTATTAGCCTATAGTCGACTTAATGGCTAGCAATGTTTACATCATACCATATTTCGAGGCGCCATCGAGAGAGGAATAGGACCTTTGGTCTAAAATTAACGAATTGTAATCGTTTGGGTTTTGTTCACCCAATCTACCTTCTGCCCTAACGTCTCGGATACGAGGCGGACCGGGACATAGACGCTGCCCTTGATCAGGAGGGGCGCCGCCGACATCGGTTCGCGAACGCCGTTTACGGTCATCGTATCCTTGCCTACCCATAGCTCCAGCATTTTATCGCCGCGCAGCACCGTGACCCTCTTGGAAGCATTGTCCCAGACGACCTGAGCACCGAGCGTATCTCCTACAAAACGAAGAGGCAAATAGTTCGTGTTCGTTCCTTTCTGAATGAACGGCGCTCCCGGCAGCGTGACGTTCTTCCCGTCGACTGTCGCCTGCTTCTTGCCGACCGTCATGACGATCGTCGGTTGGGCGACCGCGATCTGCCCCGGCGGGTATTGAAGCACGAGATTATCGAAGGCCATCTGTCCTTGCATCGAACGTTCGTCCTGATCCTTCTCCTGGTTCACGAGATACAGCTTGGTCAGCTTGGCTTCGCCCTTCAGTCCGGCCTGGGCCAAGTCGAAGCGGATGTTCTTCCAGCCGGTCCAGTCGACTTGATCGGCGATCGTCGCGTAAGCCGGCTTGCCGTCGCCGTTAATGAACTCCGCCCGCAGCCAGTGCATCCCGCCGTCGCCCATCACGTCGATCGAGATGGCGCTTGGGGCGCCTTTGATCGCAATGCCTTTGCCGTCGTTCAGGACCGCGTTGGCATACCTTTTGCCGGATCCGACCGTAAAATCGTAATCCATCGCCAACACCTTCGACGACTCGCGCCCGGTAATTCCCGTGACGATCGCCGCCGATCCGGCCGTCTCGACGGGAGTGCCGGAGAAGCCTACGTTATACGTCGTCGTCTCGAAATCCTCCAGCATCTGCTCCGTTCCCGGAGCAAACACGGCCACCGCGCCGAAGCCGTCGTATCGAGCGATTGCGTAGCCTGCGGCAATGTCGTTCTGCACTTTGTCTATCGTCAGTTTGCCATCCTGCGCCGTTGCCGTGAAACCGCGGAACTCCCATTTGATTGCCGAAGCCGGCACGCTCAGCAGTCGTCCGTCCGTCAGCTGCGCTTTCACCGGAACGTTGATCACCGCGCCCGGCTTAAGCAGCGTCGAGCTCGGCTCGACGATCAGCTTGGCAACCTGCGCTTCGCCGACGATCTCCAGCTTCAGCGAGTCGCTGGCGCTTCCCGATTTCACGCTGACCGTTGCCGTTCCGGCTTTCGCGGCTTGGAACGTGCCGTTAGCGAACGCCCCCAGCTGCTTGTCGATGCTCCAGGCCGGGGTCAAGCCGCTTGGATCGATCGGGTTGTAATAGGTATCGTACGCCTTAAGAGAGTAGGCCGCTTGCTGGCCGATAAACACCGTTTCGGGACCGCTGGCCACGATTCCCTTCAACGCCCCTTGCGGAGCGGTCGTATAGACGCCTATTCCGTTCGTGACGAGGCGCTGCGTCGTCCCGTAGGAAGTCGGATGGGTGAGCTTCGTTTGAAAATCTCCGAGCGGCCGGGTAACCATCGTCGTCGAGCCGCCGCCGTCGAGATTCACGGCTTTCCAGACGCCGAGCTCCTTCAGCATCTGCTGCAATTCTTTCAGAGTGACGCCCTTCCGGCCGCCATTCTCTTCCACGGTGAGCAGGTACGCGGTTGAGCCGTCCTTGGAATAGCCGACAGCCGTGCGGGCGCGATCCGCGTAACCGCTCAACCCGTTAACGTCTCTCGTAAAGGAGACAGCCGCTCCCTGATCCATCAGAAGCGTGTGTCCGCTTACCATCATCTGAAAATCCGCCGGGTTATAAGTTTTGCCGGATTTCGTCGTCAGAGAGTAGTCCGCATTAATCCGGTCCCCGATCTCCAGACTGGCAACGAAGTTACCGGAGTCCTTGCCGTTGTGCCCCCGCAACACGAACCCGTTCTCGGGAATCGGAGTCGTGATCGCCCCTCTCACGACCACCTCGGTCACGATGCCGTCGACGACAAGCGCCTCGTTCGGGGTAGCCGCGCTGTTCGCCGGTCGCTCGGATGCGGTCCAGGCGCTCGTGTACATGTACAGGGCGTTAACATGGCTATAGGCTTTGTCCGGCTCCGTACGGTAGGCCGACTTGTTCAGCCCTGCCAGCGGATAAGAGACGCCCTTGTCGATTGCCGATACCGTACCGGTAAACACGAAATTGTCGATGATCGGCTGACCATCCTTAGTCACGCCGAACGCATACATTCCCTGCAATTGCTCGGTGCTGACAAGCAGTTGCCCCGAAGTGATCTGCGCCCCCATCGGCACGCCTTCGGTACCGCTGGCCGTGCGGAACACGTCGCCGTTAATGCCGGCAACCGCTCCCGTCTCTTTCGTCATCGCCCCGACCGACTGCTTGCCCGTAACGCTCCCTTGCGGTCCTCCCATCGCATTAAGCTGAACGTACGGATTTTTGAGATCCACCTGCAGCACATGCAGAACTTCGGTCGGAATCGAAGATTTCGACGGGATCCAAGCGTAAGTCAGTTGACGGACCCCGGCGGTCACCATGGTTTCGCCCTGCTTGGTAAGCTTATAAGTGACCGCGGACTGCTGAGTCGCGGCGACGGCATGGGGAACGGAGAGGAATCCCGAGCTGACGGGACCGGTGAACACCAATACTCCTGCGAGAAAAGGCAACACGAATCTGTAACGCTTCTGTCGAGGTTGTGAAGTGAATAATGGCATGTACTTCTGTTCTCCTGTAAGTCTATTAGAATTTGGACGGAGTCGGCTTCGGCGCTATTAGCGCCCGTTGCTAGCAAACTTCCTATTATCCCTACTCTATTAGACTCAATAAGAGGCCAAAAGTTACATCCGAGATTCGATATCGCAAAATTTTTAGTAGTTTCTTATCGTGCAACCTTCCTTGGTCCTATTCACCGGTTCCAGCCGGGCTGATTGACGGACCTAGTGGCAATAAATCTAGCAAACCGCGCCGGCTGAAAATGGAAGAGAGGGCAGCGCAGTTCCGCCGCCCTCTCTTCGTTATTGCAGTTCTTCCCTCTCCCGCTTGGGCAGCTTGCTTAGAACCAAACGATAAGACTGCTCCAGCATCGCCAGCACCTCGTCGTCCGGAACTTTGCCGTCCAGAACGACCGTATTCCAGTGCTTCTTGTTCATATGGTACCCCGGCAGCACGGAGCCGTCATATTGCTGTCGCAGCAACCACGCTTCCTCGGGATCCGCCTTCAGGTTAACGCTCTCCCACTCCCCCGTATGTCCGAGAAGAGCGAACATCTTGCTTCCAACGAACAGCACGGGCAGATCGGGGTCGAAAGGATAGCGGAGGGTGGTCCCGGGCTTGGCCAGCCCTGCTTCAACGATTCTAGTATGATTCATAGAATCCCCTCTTTTCCGCGGGTCTTAGGAATCAATAAATTCTACGAATTCCAGCAGCCGCTTGATCATAACGACGGCTTCCGCCCGGGTCGCATTGCTCTTCGGTTTCATCGAAGTAGGCGTTACGCCTCCGATAATGCCGGCCTCTACGCTGATCGATACGCCATCTTTCGCCCAACTGCTAATGCTCCCCCTATCGTTGAATCGATTCAGATTGGAGCTGTCGGCAGATTGCTGGACTCCGGCAACATTCATAGCCCGGACCATCATCGTTGCCATCTCTTCGCGCGTAATCGGCGCGTTCGGCCGGAATTTGCCGTCCGTTCCGCCCTGAACGATTCCCGCCGCGCTTGCCGCTCCAATATAGGCCGCGGACGCGCCTGCACCCGATACATCGGAGAACCTGGCCGCAGCCGAACGGTCGCCGTTCAACCCTAGTCCACGGACGATATACTGCGCGAAATCCGCCCTGGTAATGTTAGCCTTCGGCGCGAATGTCGTCGGCGTTGTCCCGTCGATTATAAATTTCGAGGCAAGCAACGTTACGTCGCCATTCGCCCAATGCGATCTCATGTCGGCATATTGCATCGTTTTGCGAACCACCGCATACTTGCTGTTGCTCTTCCGCATGAAGTTCACGTTCAACGATGTTCCGCTATTCGTTACCGTAGTCGGGACATAGCTGATCTTGCCTGTCTGCGGGTCGAGATATACCACCGATAGATTATCGAGCGCCCCAGCGGAGGCGGGGATGACGAACGTGCGCGTTACATACCTGTCGTAGTTGTTAATCGGATACTCTCTGCCGCCGAATAGAATCGAAGCCGTGAAATCCGCCGGCACGGCCACCCTCTGTGCCCCTTGGCTGGCAAGCGCAGCGATAAGCGAAGTATCGGATACTTTCTCTATACTTAACAACAATGCGGCATCGCTAGATCCGTTACCTCCAATTTGCTGCAGCTGTTTCGTGAAGTTGATTGCGTTCAGCGGCAGATTAAATTGTACATCTCCGAAATCAAGCAGGAATTCCGCATTGGACACGTTCGTCGCCGAGGAGATCAGCGATTGAATCGGAAGACTGACGAGCGCTCCCGCCTCCGTGGTCGGAATGCGGACAGAAACCCTAGGCACGGTGACGCCGCTGTTCGATTTAATTAAGGAATACGAAGCCGCCAGCTTATTGGCATCCACCACATAGCGTTTGGCCGCTTTTCCCGATGGAGTCACCGCTGCCGTTGTCGTTACCGCTTTCCCGACGACGAGTCTGACCGCCCCGGCGCCGTCCGATTCCAGATAATCCGGCAGGTTGGCGATCGGCGTGCCCGTCTGGGCGCCTACCGTAATATTGTTCAAAGCGGCAACGATTCGATCCAGCGTATCCCGCAACGGATTACCCGACGAGATATAGCTAAGCGTCACGGTCTGACCAGATCCAACCGACGTCGACAGATTCAACACCACCTGAGTCCCCGCCACCGATACTCCGGTAACCGGAACGGTCGCCCCATCGTATTTGACGGTATACTGCGAAGCGTAGGGAGCCGTATTCGGATTCAACGGAGCGGAGTAAACCAACGTCAGCTGATTGTTCAAAATGCTGGAAGATGCCAATTGGGCAACATCGCTCGATCCGGAAGTAAAGTTGTATCCTACGATCGCCGGGGCGATGTTACCGGACAAGTCCATAATGGCCGGCGAGCTTTGGTAATAATACAATAAAACCGGTACGTTGGACGAAACGCTCTGCGACAATGTCAGTTCGATCGTATTATTCGCCACTGCGACCTTCGTTACGGTAGGCGGAGTTACACCGGTCGTAACCACTGAAAAAGCGGTTGTCGGCGGAACATTAGACGGGTTCAACCCTTCGTTATAAGTCATAACGATCTTGCTACCGTTCAGAACGGCCGACTGCAGCTGCGGCGGCTCATTGTCGTATTGGTTTCTGACGTAATAATCCGTAAATGCCGGAACCATGCTGCCACTCGGGTCACGAAGCGGGTAGGCTCCCGGCGCATAGGACACCGATACCGGCAACGGGCTCGTCGACGAGGAATTCAAGGTTATGTTCAAGAAATTGCCGCTCAAGAACGCGGAATTGATTCCAACGACGTTACCGTTCTGTTTTACCGTAAATTGACTCTGGATCTGGGTTTGGAATTGCGGAGCCACTTCTGCCAAAGACTTATTGAACGTCAATGTTAACGTATTTCCGTAGAAATATCCGTTTTCCGGCTTAGGCAGCGTGGAATCCGTCGAATTCGTTAGAAGAAGACCATTGATAGCAGCTACTTCTATCCCGCTCGTATTTTGCAATCTTCTGGCAACGACCGAGTCCGGATAATAAGAGAGCTTGACCGTTTGACCGACCAATACGCTGCCCTGCAAAGTTAAGCGGACCTCATTACCGCTTACCGATACTCCCGCTACCGCTCTAGCGGTATTATTAACGGTGGCATAGAAACTGCTTGCGTTCGGTGTCTTGGTCGAATCAAGATTCTCGCTGAATTTCAACACGATAGACGCCCCATTAATTGATGAACTACTAACGACGGGTACGCTGTTCGTTCCTGTCTGGAAGGACCACTGGTACGGATTCGTAATGCCTCCGAAAAAGTTGCCCGAAGTATCCTGAATGACGTTGGCCGGAACGGTTACCGAGTAGAGCGTTGAATTGCTGAGCTTGGCGGTTCCCGTCAGTTTCAGAATAACTCTTTGGTTATTCGACGGATCGATCGACATCGTCAGATCCCTTTTGCTCGATTGAGCGTTTTGCGGAAAGATTTGCGCCGTTGTTCCTGAGGCTAATGGTCCTAGCGGCTCGTTAAAAGTCAAACTAAGCTCGCTTAAAGAAGTACTGATCGCAGTAGCTGACACGGCCGGGAAATAAGCGCTTATTGCCGGCGGAGTAGTGTCCTTAAGCACCTTGAACTTCCAAGTTACTGCGTCAAAGTAGTTGCCGCTTGCATCGCGATAAACATCTGACCCGATCTGTACTGAGTAGTCCGTATTGTTAGCGAATTTGGGACACGATGCCCCGGCAAGATTGAGAATGACGTTAGGGCTGCCCGTATTCGCAACCGTTGCACTCGCAGGCACCGTACAGACAAGTGCCCCGCTTGCCGTTGTAAGAATAACGCTCCGATTGGAATTGGCAAAGACCGGCTCATCGAATTCGAGCGAGATTTGCGTCGCATTTACATCTGCCAAAACACCGTTATTGGCAGGATTGAACGTCTTGATCTTCGGCTTGGTCGTGTCGAGCGCCGGTTTAGTTTGGAATGTCCACTTGTCGGGGCCGCTGGACGACTGAATGCCGGAATACGCCCCGTTAAGCGGATCTACCAATGCCCCCGAATCGATCAGAACGTAATAAAACGTATTGTACTCCAGTCCCTTCAACGGGAGGCTGACTCTCCAGTTCGTCCCTACTTCGGACAAGTTAACGTCCGTTGCTTGCACACTTACCGAGTGCACGGTGACATTATCCAAAACCCTTTTGATCTGGATGTAACCCGAGCCTTTCACGACTTTCCGCGCAAATTCAAAAGAAAGGTTGCCCGGATTCACCGGGTCCAACGTCGAGTACTGATCCGCAGGAACGAAGTTCATGGCAACGGGAAGAAGCTGCTCCGCGCGGAACGTCCACTGAGCATACGGGATTCCGGAAAATGAAGCGTTATTCGAGTAATTGCGCACCGCATCGGGCGGAACAACGACCGAATAGCGGACTCCGGAAGTCAATCCGCCGGCAGGCGTAATTACGATTGCTTTGTTTTTATTGTCAATTTGAACCTCCATGGGGGAGGTTTTGGCGATATCATATTCCCCTACCAATGTAGAATTGTCATAATCGTACAATTGAATTTTTCCGACTCCCCGAACAATCTCTTCATCGAAGGTGAGGATCAGATTCGTTGTCGTAACGGCTGCGTTTGCTCCATTGCTTGGCGTCATACTGACGACAACAGGGCCACCGGTAGCTGCTTCGGCAGCTGGAAAAGAAAAAGTCTGTAAAATAAGCGCAACTATTAAAATAAGAGATAGAGTACGAATTCGTTGCAACCGAATAACCTCCCGAAAATGAACATACTTACCTATTTCTTCGGCCAAAATGCCTTTTATCATTAGTTTTCGACGCAAAAAAAAGCGCGTCGACCCGCTTCCGGGTGCAACGCGCTGTTATCCTCTTTCATTAACGCTTAAACCAAAGCCCCTTGCTTCAAAGCCTCTACACGATCCAGACGCTCCCAAGGAAGATCGACGTCGGTGCGGCCGAAGTGGCCGTATGCCGCCGTCTGGCGGTAGATTGGACGACGCAGGTCGAGCATCTTAATGATGCCGGCGGGGCGAAGGTCGAAGTTGCTCTTGATCAATTCGACCAGCTTGTCTTCGGCCACTTTGCCAGTGCCGTAAGTATCCACGTTAATCGATACCGGGCTAGCTACGCCGATCGCATAGGCAAGCTGGATTTCGCACTTGTCGGCCAAACCTGCAGCAACAATGTTCTTGGCCACGTAGCGAGC
>JAEZZE010000462.1 GCA_023418755.1 Bacillota bacterium
ATCTCGATCATACAGCCCTACAATCCTCGTTACCCTTAGCAATAGAACCGTCTCGCGAGCTTAATGGCTGCCACCCCTCGTTACTTCGAGCAATAGTACCGCCCCACGAGCTTAATGGCTGCCACCCCTCGTAACTTCGAGCAATAGAACCGCCCCACGAGCTTAATGGCTGCCACCCCTCGTTACCCCGAGCAATAGAACCGTCTCGCGAGCTTAAAGCCCGTCTTTCCTCGTTGCCGAGTAAAAGAACCGCACTTCGTACATACCGTCAGCAAGCCACGACTTTAATAACGGCCCCCTAGACGAAATGGCACAAAGCGGGGGATGCTATTGGAGGAACGGAGAGGATTTTTCGTCGATGCTCAAGCGCATTCTCATCAGCATTCTCTAGTGAGTCGAATGTGTGTTGACCAAATGTTCGAATGATATTTTATTGATTTAACACAAATATACATCATTTTAAATTTGACATTTGAACGACCGTTCGATAATATTTCAGCAGATAGAATGGAGGAGGAAGAGGATCATATGAAGAGCGTTATCGGATTTTCATTAAAGAATAAATTCGCGTTATGGATGATCACGATAATCGTCATCGTAGCGGGTTTGTATTCCGGCATGACTATGAAGCAGGAGAGTCTGCCCAACTTGAGCTTTCCGTTTCTCAGCGTGACGACGGTAGCTCCGGGCGCAGCTCCGGATACGGTCGTACAAGATATTACGGAGCCGCTCGAAAAAAGACTCAAAAATACGGAAGGCGTCAAAAATATGACCTCGACTTCGATGGAGAACGTGTCTTCGATCTTCATCGAGTACGACTTCGGACAGGACATGGACCAAGCGATCGCCCAACTTAGGGAAGCGGCCGCGGACGTCAAGCTGCCCGAGGGGGCACAGGCGCCGAACATCTCCAAGTTTTCGATCAACTCTTTCCCGGTCATTTCCTTGAGCGCATCGGGGCAGGGCAATCTCGAAGAGCTGACGAGAATCGTAGCGGAAGAAGTTCAGCCGGCTCTGGAAGGCGTGCCGGGCGTCGCTTCCGTGCAAATCGCCGGCCAATTCGTGAAGGAAGTCACGCTGAAGTTCAACCAAACGAAGCTCGCCGAGCTTGGCTTGACCGAGGATACGGTCAAAGGAATCGTGCAGGGCTCGGCCCTGAAGGCGCCGCTCGGCCTGTTCCAATTCGACGAGACGCAGAAGACGGTAGTCGTGGACGGAAGAATCACGACGATCGACGATCTGAAGAAGGTCGCGATCCCGGTTATTCCGACCGGCGCGGCCGCGGGCGGCGGTGCCGGTGCCGGGCAAGCGGCCCCAGGTGCGGGGCAAGCGGCCCCAGGTGCGGGACAAGCCGCTCCGGGTGCGGGACAAGCCGTTCCAGGTGCGGGAGAAGCCCCAGAGGCTCCGGATAGGGGAGCTTCGCCGGACGGGGAGGAAGCGATCGATGCCGTCCCGGCGCCGAACTTCGGCTTGCCGACGGTACCGCTCGGAGACCTGGCCGACATCGAGATCGTGGGCAAAGCCGAATCCATCTCGCGCACGAACGGCGCGGAGTCCATCGGCATTCAAGTCGTAAAGGCGAACGATGCCAATACGGTCGAAGTGGTGAACGGAGTCAAAGCGGAAGCGGATAAGCTCAAAGAGAGATTCGCCGATCTCAAGCTCGATATTATGCTGGATCAGGGCAAGCCGATCGAGGAATCCGTCGAGACGATGCTCAGCAAAGCGTTGTTCGGCGCCCTGTTCGCGGTAATCGTGATTTTGCTGTTCCTGAGAAACATCCGCACGACGCTGATCTCGATCGTATCGATTCCGCTGTCGCTCATCATCGCGGTACTGTTCCTTAAGCAGTTCGACATTACGTTGAACATTATGACGCTGGGCGCAATGACCGTCGCGATCGGGCGAGTCGTGGACGACTCGATCGTCGTTATCGAGAACATCTACCGCCGAATGTCGCTGAAGAGCGAGAAGCTGAAAGGCAGCGAATTGGTCAAGGAAGCGACGAGAGAGATGTTCCTTCCTATTATGTCCTCCACGATCGTCACGATCGCCGTGTTCTTGCCTCTCGGTCTCGTCAGCGGCATGGTGGGCCAGATTTTTCTTCCGTTCGCTTTGACGATCGTATTCGCTCTCTTGGCATCCTTGCTCGTCGCGATTACGGTCGTGCCGATGCTGGCCCATCAAATGTTCAAGAATGGCGTGAAGGAAGGCAAAGGACACGATCACGAAGAGGGCAACGGGAAAATGGCCCGGGGCTACCGCCGCATTTTGACCGCCGCGTTGAACCACAAGATCATCACGCTTGTCATCTCGTTCGCGCTGCTGGTCGGAAGCCTGTTCCTCGTTCCTCTGATCGGCGCAAGCTTCTTGCCGGAGCAGGAAGATAAATTCGCGATGGTGACTTATAGTCCCGATCCGGGCGATCGGATCGAAGACGTCGAACAGAAGGCGCTGATCGCCGAGAAAATCATCATGGATCAACCGGACGTCACGAGCGTGCAGTATTCGGTCGGCGGGGAAAATCCCCTGCAGCCGGGACCGTCCAAGTCAGGGTTGTTCTTCCTGCAGTACGCCAGCGATACGAAGGATTTCGCGGACAAGAAGTCCGCTCTCGTCGAAGAACTGCGCAAAGCCGTTACGACGGGGGAATGGGCGGAGATGGATCAGACCGGCGGATTCGGCGGAAGCCAATTCAGCTTAAGCGTCTTCGGCGAATCGCTCGACGAGATCGCTCCGGTCGCCAATCAGATCGCCGATCTGATGGAAGCCGACGATTCGTTCGAGAAGGTGAAGACCAGCCTGTCCAAGACGTACGAGCAGTACACGTTCGTCGCCGATCAGGAGAAGCTGAGCGAATACGGGCTCGTAGCCGGCCAAATTGCGATGGAGTTAAGCCCTCAACGCGTTCGTCCCGTGCTGACCCAGGTCGAAGAGGACGGCAAGCGCTACAACGTATACGTCGCGGTCGAACAAACGGAGTATAATAACGTCGAGGACATTCTGAACAAGAAGCTGCGTTCTCCGCTCGGATTCGAAGTTCCCATCCGGGAAGTAGCTACGGTTGAGGAAGGAACGTCACCTAACTCGATCGCCAGACAAAACGGCAAAATGGTCGTCAACGTAACCGGCAACATCACGAAGTCCGACGTGGCTAAAGTATCGAGCGATTTGCAGGCGCAAGTCGACAAGCTCGATTTGCCGTCCGGAATCGAGGTGCAGTTCGGCGGCGTGACCGAACAGATCAACGAGACGTTCACCCAGTTGGGACTCGCGATGCTGGCGGCGATCGCCATCGTATACTTGGCGCTCGTGCTTACGTTCGGCGGAGGGCTCGCGCCGTTCGCGATCATGTTCTCGCTGCCGTTCGCGATTATCGGCGGCCTGGTCGCCCTGTACTTGACCGGCGAGACGCTGAGCGTATCGGCTCTGATGGGCGCTCTTATGCTGATCGGGATCGTCGTCACCAACGCGATCGTGCTTATCGACCGCGTCATTCGCAAGGAGCATGAAGGGCTATCCACTCGTGAAGCGCTGCTCGAAGCTGGCGGCACGCGCCTGCGGCCGATCCTGATGACCGCCTTGGCGACGATCGGAGCCCTGCTGCCGCTGGCGTTCGGATTCGAGAGCGCGGGCATCATCTCCAAAGGGCTCGGCGTGACGGTTATCGGCGGTTTGATCAGCTCCACGCTGCTTACGCTCCTGATCGTACCGATTATTTACGAGCTGTTGATGAAAATGAGACGCAAACCGAAAAACGCGAAGGTTTAGTGAATAGGTTGTCGTCGGAAGGAAAGGAAGTCAGCCGTGCAGGATAAAAAAAAGCTGATTCTCGAGGCGGCGATTCGCTGCTTTGCTCGCAAAGGCTTTAACGCGACATCGATACAGGAAATCGTTGACGAGCTGGGCATGGCCAAAGGCTCCATCTACTTTTATTTCAAGTCCAAGGACGATCTTCTCATATCGGTCATCGAGTATTACGGAGAAATGCTGCACTCGGAAATGAGAGAGCATCCCGGGGAGACGATTCTCCCTCCCCGGGAGAAGTTCGCCGTTCAGCTCGAACGACAATATCGATTCGTCCATCAGCATCTGGATTTTATGAAAATGCTGCTGAAGGAACCGTTCACCGGTCTGCATCCGCAAATTCAACAGATGATCTTCCGCCTTCGGGCCCGCTCGCAGTTATGGAACGCATCTCATCTGATGGCGATCTACGGCGAATCCGCCGCTCCCTATTTGGCGGATGCCTCGGCATTGGTGTCGGGGATGTGGACGCAATATTTCGAAGCGCTTCTCTTCGGGGAGCAGGTTTTCGACGGGCGGCATCTAAGCCGATTTATTATGCGGCGGCTGGACGATCTGATGAACGGCATGCTCCGTTCCGGGGAAGCGCCGTTGTTCCCCCCGATGGATCTGGCCAAGCTTCGGGGCTTGGCGGGCTTTAAGGAAGAGAATTTGACCGAGGAGCTCCGGATGCTGGCAGCGATAGAAAGCCGGATCGATTCCCCTGAGCTCCCGGCGGATTTGCGGACGGATTTGCGCGAGGCATTGACGCTGCTGAAGGAAATGATCGAGGTGCCGTCCTCGGGCCATCGTCTGCTTGCGCGAGGGATGCTGGCTTTGTTGCGGCAAAACGGGCCGCCCGATCTGGCGGAGACGATCGATCGGCTGGACGGCTTGATCGGCGGAATGATTGCGTAGTGTAAACACAAAAGTGAACCGCCTGTGTAAGCTGTATGAGGAATGCTGCATATATAAATAGAAGGAGCTGTCTCCTAAGTAAGAGCGTACAAGATGATCGATGAAAAATAAGAGCATCTATCTCCTGGAGCAGCGGAAGGAGATAGATGCCTTTCAACATTCCCATCGATCCTCGTTCGGTACGACTCTGTTTACTTACGAGACAGCTCCCTTTCGCGTTGCGAGCCGGTTACGCCTCCAACTCGAAGCTTAGGCTTAGCTCCAGCTTGTCCCCGGGCTCGACGAGGAGCAAACCCTTCTTGTCGTTCAACGCTTCGTTCAGCGCCGTCCAAGGCTCCACGCAGACGAACGGCTTGCCTTCGACCGACCATAGCACGACGTAACGGAATTGTTCGCTATAGCTCAGCCGAACGTTTCGGCCCCGGGCCAGGGGAAAAGCGATCTCCGGTTTGCCGGCATCCAGCAAAGCGGCGGACTCGACCATGCCCTCCAGCGCTAAATGTCCATCGAACGGTTTCTCTCGCTTGTCGTTGTAGTCGAGCAATCGCTTGGCGTCCGTATCGTAAGAGAGGTTTTTGCTCTCCGTGGCGAAATAAGGGTGGAAGCCGGCGACCATCGGCATCGGCTCCCCCGACAGGTTGCGGTATTGCTGCTCGATCGACAGAACTCCGTTCTTGAGGCGATAGGTGAATAGGAGCTCGAATTCGAACGGATAAGCGGCCATCGTCTCCTCGTTGCTGCGCAAAGACAGCGTAATATAAGCCGAATCCCCGGTTCCCGTCTCCGTGATTTCCCACGCCGAAGCGCGCGCCACGCCGTGGTTTTTCATCCGGTACGTCTTGCCGTTCCATTCGTATTCCCCGTTTACAAGCTGGCCTGCGATCGGGAACAGCACGGGATTGCCGCCCCGAATATTCGATTGGGGATTCAGGAAGGTTTCGCGGTCCAAATAAAACAGCTCTTGTCCGTGCAGTCGGCAGCTGATTGCGATTCCGCCTCGCTCGGGACAGATCACGAAGGAGGAGTCGGTGTTTTCCTCCCTTAGCTCGTAAAGCGGAAAACCGTCGGTATAGGTGCGAATCGTAAAGTTCTCGTTGGCGGTCAAGGTTCGTTCCTCCTGGATCTGGGCTTTTGTCCTTACCATTATACCTTACAACCGAAGAGCCGTATGCAGGAACGCAACAACCTGACCCCCTCGCTCGTATAAAGGAGGTACGATATTAGAGAGCAAAGGAGCGTGGACGTCCGTGCAGCCATTGCCGCCCAGATCTTCCAGGGCGTCTTCGTTATCCGCGGGGAACGGGAGAGCTAAGCCGGCCGCGTCGAATCGAAGCGGGAAGAAGGTAAAAAGAAAGCGGTCGTTTTTATGGAGCTTATACAAATTTGTTTTCGTCGCGGGGTGTCTGTCCGTATTGCTGTTCGCGGGCTGGTTCTATCTCACGCCGTCGGGCAATACGTTTCGCTATATGCTGGCCGATACGCTGATCACGACTCAGCATAGGGAATGGGCCAAGTACATTATCGGGGAGAATGCCTTGCGCGAACGGGTCGCGGCGTATGTGAAGCAGTTCGAAGAGATGGGCGAAGAGCGCGATACGCATACGATTCCGGTTATCGAGGATCTGCCGGCGGACGAGGAGCAGGGGCCGGAAGAAGCGGTGTCGATTCAGGAGGTCGAGGGGGAAGGATTTCGCGGGCATCTGCTGACCGTGCGGGATCCGAAAATGATCAGGCTAGTCGTGCCTAACAAAAAGGGCCGCGGCGAGAAGATATCCAGCATGGTGAAGCGGACGGGCGCGATCGCGGGCGTGAATGCGGGCGGATTTGCCGATCCGAACTGGAGAGGAAACGGATTTAAACCGATCGGCCTGGTCATCAGCCAAGGCCAAGTCTATTACAACGGCCTGGGCAATACGAAAAGCGTGCAGATCGTCGGCATCGACAAGAACGGCAAGATGCTCGCCGGGAAATACTCTCTCGACGAGCTGATGGAGCTCGGAATTTCCGAGGCTGTCAGCTTCTCGCCCAGAATTATCGTCAACGGCAAAGGGCTGATTCCCAATCGCTCGCAAGGCTGGGGAGTCGCTCCGCGCACGGTCATGGGCCAGAGAGAGGATGGAGCGATGCTGTTTCTGCTCATCGACGGGCGGCAGCCGGGCTACAGCATCGGCGCGACGCTCTACGACGCCCAGGAAATTTTGCTGGAGCATGGCGCGGTCATCGCGGCCAACCTGGACGGCGGTTCATCGACGGTGCTCGTCACGGAAGGCGGAGAGATCGTCAACAAGCCGTCTTCGTCGTCGGGCGAGAGGTATTTGCCGACCGCATTCCTCGTATTCGAGCATCCGGAGACGGTGGAGGTGCCGAATATTTGGGCGGGACTTAAGCCTTCCGATATCGATGCGGGCAAATGGTAAAATGGATAGGATGAGGAAGAATATAGACGGGAGGAAAAAGCTTCATGCATATTCTGATTACCGGAGCCGGCAGAGGGCTTGGCTTGCAGGTTGCCAAGCTGGCGGCGGAAAACGGGCACGGGGTTATCGCCTGCGTGCGCGACCCGGAGAACGTCCCCGGCCCTTTGAACGAGCTTAAGGGGAAGCATCCCGGGCAAGCGCGAATCGAACGTCTAAACGTGGAAAACGAGGCGGAGGCGAAGGAACTGGCGGATAAGCTTGGCTCGGAGGGGATCCGGTTAGGCGGCCTCGTCAATAACGCGGCCGTGCTGATGGGCAGGGAACATAAGCTGGGTGCGTTGCCTATGGAAATGGTCCGCGAGTCGCTGAAGGTAAATCTGCTCGGCCCGATGAACGTAGCCAAGCATCTGGTTCCGCTCATGGCCGATCATGCGGGGGCTATCGTCGCGAACATTTCATCGGAGGCCGGCAGTTACGCTTCCGCGTACGGCGGCGATTATCCGTACGCGATTTCGAAAGCGGCGCTCAACTACTTCTCCAGGCAGCTCGGCTCCGAGCTGCGGGACAGAGGCATCCGGGCGATCGCCGTGCACCCCGGCTGGATCCGAACGGACATGGGGGGCCAGGCCGCTCCGATGGAACCTTCCGAGAGCGCCGAAGGCATTCTCGCCATGCTGGAGGGACGCGTAAGCCTCGAGGAGGACGTTTTCTTCGTAGATCATAAGGGGCAGCGGATGCCGCTGTAGGTTATTCCATCGATAATCGTTCGGTACGACTCTTTGTGCTTAGGGGACAGCTCTTGGCGTATCAGTACATCATTGTCCCTAGCGGTCCGTCTTCATCGATGATGTCCTGAATTTCGAACACGGAAATCGGGAAATAGGGGAAGCCCCAGGCGTAGGGGACGAGCTCGTACAGCGGAAAGTATAGGATGAGCGATTTGTCCGCGATATAAAACTCCTGATCGTCGCTAATTCCGGGGTAGGGACCAAGCAAGGGCAGCTCCCTCGACTTGATCTGCGCTTGGATAATTTTGTTCAGGCGCGCTTTGTAGTCGACGCCGGGTTTGAACAGCTCGCCTAGCTTGTAGCTGCGGCCGGTGTCGGCGTCGAACGTAAGCGAACGCTGCAGCGTGTTGCCATGGGCCCCGCCCGTATAAGAGTAATTGAGAAGGGAAAGGCTGAGCACGCCTCTTTCGTTCGTTTTGATTTCGTACGTGCCGTCCATCTGCCGGATATCTTCGCTGGGAAAACCTTGATCCCTCATCAGCCGGTGGGTCGCCTCCGCGATCGCGTTGTTCATTTTTTCCAGAGCGGCAAGCGACGTGCCCCCTTGAATGTAGGGTACGTTAACCTTGACGTTCTTCGCGGTGAACGTCCGCGTACGGATCGGGAGCATTAAGGTTTGTCTGGCCATCCGCATTCCCCCCCTAGCCTGCATGGGCTGTTGTCATCCCAGTCTATGCAGGCTTAAGGAAGCGCGTGACGATGCGGACGACGGAACGAAGATGACGGTCATATGACCGTCATTTCTTTTAACCGAATGACGGCCAGCGTCCTGTCGTTCGTTCCGATTTTGTCGTAGATCGCGCTAATGTAATTTTTGACCGTGCCTTCGCTCATGAACAGCAGCTGGGCGATATCCCTGTTGTTGCGCCCTTCCACCATCAAGGCGATAATGCTCATCTCCCGGTTGGTGAATTTCAGGTCGGAGACGCGTCCCCGGGACCGGGCAGCGGCCGAAGCGGGCGAGGCCAGTCTGGCCGCCAGCTTGACGGCGATGGGAGACGGAAGCATGAGCTCTCCGCGCGCCGCATCGCGAATGGCTTGCAGCAGCTTGTCGGTAGGAATGTCCTTCAACAGAAACCCGACGGCCCCTCCGGCAAGAGCTTCGATAATATATTCGTCTTCGTCGAACGTCGTCAGCACGAGCACCTTCGTGCGCGGAGATTCGGCCCGCAGCTTCTTGACTGCTTCGATCCCGTTCATGACCGGCATACGAATATCCATCAGCACCAGGTCCGGATCATGAACCGCGGCAAGGTGGCAGGCTTCCTCGCCGTTCTCGGCGGTGGCGATGACCTCGATGTCGTCCTCCAGTTGGAGTATCGTCTGCAGGCCGTCTCTCATCAGCGCCTGATCATCGGCAATCAATACTCTGAGCATGCAAGCTTCCTCCCCTTTCTTTTCCATTATAATGGATCGGCCGGATTTGAAACAGATGCAACTCCCCGCGCGGCCGCCATTATGCGATAAAGTGACGTAAACGGTGACAGGCGTCACTGGTCATATGACTCGAGAATCCGATACGATCGAATGCAAGGGCCATACGGATGCCCGCAAGAGGAAAAGGGAGTGGAAGGCATGATTATCATGCATACGAGTCAATGTCGTCCCGGAATGACTCTGGGACGATCTATTTATACGGAGCGAGGCCACGTATTGGCGGGAAGAGGATTCGTGCTTACCGGGAATGCGATCGCCAAGCTGCGGGAGCTGGGCATGCCTTATTTGCATATCGAGGAACAAGGAACGGAAGATATCGCTCCCGACCAGGCGATCCGCGACGAGACGATGATCGTTCTGCACGGAGCGCTGGTGCATATTATGGACGAGCTGGATGGGGGCGGCAAGGAGAAGCTGTCCGCTGGCGTCGTTCGATTTGTGTACGACGCGACGAAGCTGCTCGTAGAAGATCTGAAGTCGCGCCGCAACGAGCTTAGCTTGCCGGTCTACATGGCGACGACGATGGCCGACGGAGACAAGCAGCATTTTCTCGAGCATGCGATGAACGTCGGCGTCTGCGCGACTCGTCTCGGCCTGGAGGAGGGCTTGGGCGCGGAGGAACTGCACGCGCTGGCGATCGGGGCGATGCTGCACGACGTAGGCAGGCTGCTGATTCCGGACGGGCTGAAGGCGAGCGCGAAGCAAAATAAACGGATGCATATGAAGCACGCCGAGCTCGGCTATACGCTGATTCGCGACAGCGGATTCCCGATTATGGCCGCCCACTGCGCTCTGTTCCATCACGAGAGGTTGGACGGGAGCGGCTATCCGTTCGGGTTGGAAGGAAGAAAGATTCATCCGCATCATCAATGGATCAGTATTTTCGACATGTTCGATACTCTGGTGAACGGGCGAAACGGCGGAGTACCGATGCTGCCGCACGAGGCTCTGGAGGTTCTGTACGGGAGCGTCGGGGTTTTGTACGACATGGACAAGGTATGCAGGCTCCGCGACAACATGGCGCTGTTCCCAAGGGGGACGTCGGTGCGCCTCAGCACGGGTGAGCTGGGCGTCGTCTCCGCTCTGCACGATGATAGCAAGCAGCGCCCGATCGTGCGCGTCATCCGTTCCTCCGGAGGCGAGCTGCTGCCCAAGCCTTACGAAGTCGATCTGAAGCGTCAATTGCATCTGATGATCAGCGGTATCGGCAGCGAACCATCGGCGGAGATCGCGGCGCCGGAGCGGCGAGAAGAGCGTTCGAACAAGACGTTTCATGTCGTCTGATAAAAAACCATAAAAAACCAACGGGAAATCGCTTGACTTTTGCTCCCGGAATGACTAAGATAATAAAGGATTTGCTGATGTAGCTCAGCTGGTAGAGCAACGCATTCGTAATGCGTAGGTCGGGGGTTCGAATCCCTTCATCAGCACCATTCCGTATCATCTTCGCTTATCTGCGTTGAACGATGCGGCGGGATATCCGAAAGGCTACGAGCACCGGGAAGATTCGAGCCATAATGGACTAGATAACGAAACCTCAGTCGATAACCGACGGGAGGTTTTTTTTGTTGTTTTAAAGGCGCGCCGGAGCGGGAGTCGGCGATGGACAAGCGGGAACGGGCGTTTGATTTCAGGCCCGGCATCGCGCCGGGTGGCTGGCATCCGGGCAAGCGTCGTAGCGGAGATGAGCGATCCGAACGGCACGGCGGAATTTTGGCGGGCGGTGGCCGTGTCGCTGCGGACTATGGGACCATCCGGAACGGAAGAATCGGCTTAGAAGTTGCGTAATGTGTCGAAAGATGTTATTATTCTGACTTGTGAGTCGCAAATAAAAATTGGCCGACTTAGCTCAATTGGTAGAGCAACTGACTTGTAATCAGTAGGTTGGGGGTTCAAGTCCTCTAGTCGGCACCACCATTACCGCAGGCATTTTGTCCCTGGTTTTCGAGGGTCGGAATGCTTTTTTTTCTTATTTTCCCAGTTCGAAAAAGTAGGGGAACACTACCTAAAGAAATACTAAATTAAGTTTACTCCCCGGAAAAAATGCTGTAGGCTTGTCGAAGGCGCCCGGGAAAGGGAATTTTTCCCTGAGCGCCATAGAGAGAGGGGATAGGGAGAATGAAGAAACCATCTGCAAAACTATTGAAAATGTCGTTATTTTTGGCTCTGCTGGCTTTGGCGCTGAGCGCCTGCGGCGGTAAAGACGATAAAGGCGGGGCGTCGCCGTCGGCATCGCCGTCCGCATCGGAGTCGCCGTCCGCAAGCCCGTCGGCTTCGCCTTCCGCATCCGAAAGCCCGTCCGAATCGCCGTCAGAGTCCGCGGAAGCGAGCGCGTCCGTTCCGGCCGTTCCGGCAGGCTACAAGCTGTTCGAGGATAAGACGTTCGGCACGACTATTCAATATCCGGAAGATTGGACTTTGCAGGAAGGTTTGGTCGGCATCGCGGTGTTTATCGCACCGTCGGAAGGCGCTAACGACACGTTTAACGAGAATATCAACTTTATCGTCGAGGATCTGGGCGGCCAGAGCATTACCGCGCAGCAGTATGTGGAGCTTACGAAGCAGCAGCTCGGCTCCGGGGAGCTGATCCAGGACTTCAACGTCGTGGAAGAAGACGTGGACACGGACGGCAGGGATGCGGCGTATTTGGCTTATACCGGCAAGCAGGGTGAGATGGAATTGACCTGGCTGCAGACGGTGGAAATCTATGAAGGCAAAGCCTACATCGTCACGTTCACCGCCACTCGCGACACTTTCGACCAGTACGTCGAACAGGCGGGCGAAATTGCCGATTCCTGGACGATATACGAATAATAGGAGCGAGCGCGGCCCTTCGGGGCCGCGTTTTTCATATCCTGCGCAGGAAGCGGGCAATAACGAAAAACTAGCCCGCGGATGATGCGATCCGGGGGTTCGTTTTCCACGCCGCAAAACGCGTTTCTCCGTCCCGAGGACACCGACGGCGTTTTTGCTAACTTGCGGATTTCCGTTTGACAGATGCGGCCTGTTTTCGCTATGATGAAGAGGTTCGATTTGGGCCCAAAAACCATGAGGCGGTGAAACGATGGCTACTTTAAAGGACATTGCGGAAAAGGTGGGCGTCTCGATATCGACCGTATCCCGGGTACTGAACAACGACGACAGCAAGATCGTTAACGCCGCGACGAAAGAAAAAATCCTGGCGGCCGCCAAGGAGCTCGGATATCGTACGAGCGGCTGGTCCAGGCGTTCCGTCGGCAACGGCGGCGCCAAGCCGGTCCCTTCGAAGCGCGCCGGCTGCATCATTTCGCTTCCTCAGGAGAACTATTCGTATCCCTACTTTTCGCAGGTGTTAAAAGGAATAGAGAAAGGCTTGACCGACAGAGGGTACGGTCTGGCTTTCATTCATACAAGGGACGAGCTGCGGGATCCTTCCGTGCAGCAGCAGATCATCCAGGACAGCCATATCGACGGAGCGGTCATTATCGAAGGCATCGACCCGCCGATTTACGAGGCGCTGAAGAAACATATCCCGACTATCGTCGGCGTCGACGTGAACGATCCGACCGTTCCGACGGTTTCCTACGACCGGGTATCCGCTTCGCAGGCGGCGGTGCGTCATTTAATCGGGCAAGGCCATCGGAAAATCGGCTTCATCGGCGGTCTGGGGCTGTCCGGGGACATGTCGCGCGAAAAGAGGTTTCGGGGCTATCGCTATGCTTTGCTGGAGGCCGGAATCCAGCCCGAGGAGAAGTGGATTCTGAACGCCGATTGGCAGATCGAGACGAGCTTCGAATTGATTAGCCGGTTGGCGAAGGAGCCACTATCCGAGCTGCCGACCGCTTTCTTCGCGGCCAGCGACGTTATGGCCATCGCCGCCATGCGCGCCGTGACGGAGGCCGGCTTGCGCGTACCGGAGGATATCGCTTTCTTCGGAGTGGATAACATCGATATTTCGCAATATACGTCCCCGCCGTTATCGACGATCCATGTTCCCAAGTTCGAGATCGGACTGACGGCCGCCTACCTGTTGTCCGATTATTTGGACGGTCGGTTAAGCTTTCCGATTAAGGCTCTGCTTCCTTACGAATTGGTGCTCAGAGGTTCCTCGAAAGGAGCTCCGTTCAGGTAAGTCCTTTCGTCGCGTCCGGAGACGTCAAAGGAACAAGTCTCGGAATAGCCTATGAGCAGAAGCTGTTTCCCTGCCCGGTTCGGGGGAACGGCTTCTTCGCGTTTGCGGAATGCTGCAAGCAAGCGGTGATTTCGAGTCCGAATCCCGCTCGTTCTAATCCAGGTTCTTGCCGCCTCGGGGACGGCGGGAACCGCATTGTTCCGGGGAGATAAGGTTGGCTTCCCGGTCGCGCAATTTTCTTGTTGACAGTTTTGCCCCAAAAGAATTAAGATGGCCTTAGGAAACTTTGGGCGAAAATTTGGAGATATTAAGGCTTGTTTTTGGGCCCAAAGAAAAGCTTGAAGAGGAGCCGATGTATGAACAAAGTGACGATTATAGGCGCAGGCAGCAGTTTCACCAAGGATATCGTCGTGGATATGATCAACATTCCGAATCTGGGCGACGAGGTGACGATAGGCCTGATCGACTTGGATCCGGTACGGCTGGATCTGGCGAGACAGCTGGTGCAGAAGGTCGTATCCCTTGCCGGGAGGAGATGGAGCATCGTCGCTTCCACGGATCGCAAGGAAGTGCTGCCGGGCTCGAACTTCGTCGTTAACCAGATCGAGGTTCACGGGCTTCAAACCGTCAAGTACGAATACGAGATTCCGTTGAAGTACGGGGTGAAGCAATGCATCGGCGATACGTTGGGACCGGGGGGATTATTCAAAACGTTGAGAACGCTTCCAGCCTGGCTGGAAATCGTTCGCGACATCGAAACCTATTGTCCGGAATGCGTCATTCTGAACTATACGAATCCGATGTCCGCGGTAACGCTGGCGACCGTCAAGACGACGAAGGTACCCGTTGTCGGTTTATGCCATTCCATCCAAAATACGTCCTCGCAGCTTGCGAAGTACCTGGGCGTTCCTTACGAGGAGCTGAAATGGAAGGCCGGGGGCATCAACCATATGTCCTGGTTCGTGGAACTGTCGCGGAACGGACGGGACCTGTATCCCGAGCTTAAAGAGAGGATGAAAAATCCCGAATTGCTGAGGAAGGACCCGGTCAGGCTGGATGCGATGAAATACTTGGGCGCGTTCGTCTCCGAATCGAGCGGTCATTTCTCGGAGTACATTCCGTACTACCGGAAGCGAGAGGATCTGCTCGAGCGGCATTGCGGGGTCGGCTACAACGGAGGGACCGGATTCTACGCCAAAAATTGGCCGATCTGGAGACGGGAGAACGACGAGCAGGTTTTGCGCCGCATCTCCGGGGAAGAAGAAATCAATTTCGAGTCCTCCAATGAATACGCGGCCGTCATTATGGACGCCATGATCAACAATACGCCGAAGGTCATCTACGGCAACGTCGCCAATACGGGATTGATCGACAATCTATCGAACGAGGGGGTCGTCGAGGTCGCCTGCCTGATCGATCGCAACGGGATTCATCCGACGCACTTCGGACGGTTGCCGGAGCACTTGGCCGCCTTGTGCAGAAGCAATATGGCGTTCTTCGATCTGGCGGTAACCGCCGTGTTGAATCGCGACAAGGAGGCCGCGCTGCATGCGCTGATGATCGACCCGCTTACGTCCGCGGTCTGTTCTCTGGAAGAAATCCAATCGATGTTCGAAGAATTGTACGAGGCGGAGAAGCCGTTCATCGCGGAATTGCGCTAACCGCTGGGGATAAGGCTTTGCAGGATTCCATCATCCAATAATCGGGGGGAACGTTTCATGAAAAAGACAATGGCATCGATCATGGCACTTCTACTG
>JAEZZE010000034.1 GCA_023418755.1 Bacillota bacterium
ATCGTACCGCGCCCAGATGCCGTCGGCCGGAACGCCCGGCCGAAGATCGCGGCTAAGAAACCGCAGGGGAGGATCGTCGTCGACGTAGCCGAAGCGGTCGGCGTATTCGCCCCGGGCGATCTCTACCGCTTCCACGGGCAGGCTCAGGCAATCTCCGATCGTCTTGGGCCCGTATGCCGCTTCTCCGAGCGGCTTCGCGACGACGGCGGGCTCCGTCCAGCCGGTTCCGTCGAAAGCCAGCCGCAGATCCGGCAGACGCCGGGTATCGCAGCTTTCCATCCAACCCAACTGCCCGTTCACCCTGCGTTCGGTCGGCCCGAAGGCGGATAGCTCCAGGCACTTCCACTCGAGCGGCACCGCTCCGTTCGGCCCGAACGCCTCGCATTGCAGGAATGGGGGGATCCCCCCCATCAGAATGCGCGTATGCACGCCGTAATCGTGGACGATCGCGGAGAGGACATGCTCTCCGCCATCCAACGCCAACTCCAGCTCGTCGTATTCGGGACGATCGGGGGAGAAGCGCGCCGGCCCTTCCCCGATCTCCTCCCCGTCCCAATACATCCGATACAGGCTGACGCCGAAAACGCGCAGCCGCAGCCGACCGGCGGCCTGGCCGGAAATCCGCGCCTGGAAGAGCACATAGACGTCCTGCGACCGGCTTGGCGCGGGATGCCATAGATAAGGAACGTCGATCATGCGAATCCCTTCCTTTCTTCGAATACCTCGCGGCTTTCCCAAGCCGTCAGCGTCACCGGTCCGATCAGACCGGCCGGAGCCGGGACGTCCCTGCGGAAATCGTCTTCCCTGAAATAAGGGCCGAGCGTGTTCGTCACGGTTACCCTGAGCCGGTTTTCGCCGGGTCTGAGCGCTTCCGGCGGAAGCGCCCAGCGATAAGGAGGGCACAGCCTTGGAGACAGTTCCCGGCCGTTCACCGCAAGAGCGGCAATTTCTCCGACCTCTCCTAAATCGAGCGAATAGGCCGCTCCCGGACGATCCGGCTCGAAAGACGCCTCGTAGTCGACGCTCCCGCAGAACGTCTCCATCCCCTGGATTCGGCCCCAATCGCCAAGCCCGCGCAAGCGATCCGCGTCCGGCGCGGGCGCCTCCGGCAGCGAACCGCGAACGGCCGTCGCGCGCCATTCCTCGACGCGCCGCTCCCCGATTCGCGTCGCCAACCGAATGCTTCCGTCCGCGGAGCGTTCCGCCCGATGCCACTCGCCCGAAGAGAGGCCAAGCGCCGGCCCGTCTCCCCAATGTCCGTTCTCGTCCGGATCGAAGACAATAAAGCAGGATTCGTACGGCTCCAAACGGATCGGAGCGCGGACCCGGTCCCCGGAGCGATCGTACAGAGGCAGCTCCTCGATGTTTCCGTCCATCGGCGTCCAGCGTTCGGGCACTCCGTTGGCGGGAAATTCGACGATGTCTTCGAACGTCGCTTCGACGCTTTCGTTGTTGAGGAAAAAAATCTGCAAACCGCACTTCTCGTAATGGCAGAAGCGAAGCTCCGGGAACGGCTTCGTCGTTCCGATGCCGGGCGCCAGCCAGAGGGGCAAGCGATCCGCCAATTCGTCCAACCCGACGGGTTCTCCGCCTTCCACGGCGGTCCTATCCACCGATACGACCTTCCCTCCCGACCGGATGAACGCCCGCAGCCGGTCGTTGACCGGCGCCGGAAGCCGGACGATCCCCGGCAGCACGACGACGGTGAAGCGCTCGTCGCGGATGCGCAGCGTTCCTTCCCCGATCTCGCAGCGTTCCTCGTCGACCAACAGATCCATCGACAAAATATCGAAATCATACTGGCTCTGCATCAACGCCTTGCACACCCCGTCCAGCTCGTTCGCGTCTCCTCCCCAGTGCGCTTCGGCCGGATAGAGCACGGCGATCGAAGCGACATGCCGCGCTTCTTGAAGCATGAGGCAGGAACGGTTCGCGTAGTTCCCCCACTGCCTGAAATAAGGCCACTGCGGGTTACGTCCGCCCGCATAGAAGTGAGGAGGGCAATCCGGGTCCGGAAAGAGCGGGGAAAACGCGTGCGGCACGTACCAATTCGTGCCCCGGGCCGTCATCCAGTCGGTCAGCCATTTCATCTCCCTCAGGCCGAGGTCCCAGCCGTAAGCGCCGAAGTTTTCGCACATGACCAGGCTCGTGCCTACCTCCAGGTGCGCCGCCGACTGGGCCAGCTTGGCCAAGGTGTAATGAAAGAAGTCCGGATAGGGACGATCCCGGTACGTTTTGAATTGCGGAAAATGCTCCTCGTAGGGGATGACTTTCTGCTCCGAATCGACCTGACGCAGCACGAAATCGTAGCCGCCCATATCGAAATGCTTCGTTGCGCGGAAAAAATGCCCGACGCCGTAGCCATGATTCATATGCGCCCGGTTATCCTCGACGACGTGACCGATGAACCGCACGCCGTTCGCGTGGCACCAACGTTGGATACGGGCGAAGAAATTTTCCGAGAACAGCTTCGTAAGATGATCCATGAAATCGGTCCGGACGCTCGCGGTCTCCTCCGCGTCGTCGTCCAGCCACAGGGCTTCGACGCGGGAGTACAGGTCATACCCGCAGCGTTCCTCGAAGGTGCGCCTCATCGAGCCCGGCCACGGGAAGCAGGGCGTCTCCTCCCCGAACAGCACATCGTAGGATCCGAAGTTTTCGAAGCTGGTCTCGTCTCCGAAAAAGCCCTTCAACGTCGTTCCCCAATATTCGGGAAACCGGCGTTTGGTCGCTTCGTAGGTCATTCCGATAAAGCAGTCCGTCACTTCGGGCGACAGGTAATCGACCATCTTGTCGAACATGCGCCCGCTCCAGGAAATCTTGACCCCAATGACGTGGACCGTCCACGAACCCGTCTCGCCGGCTACCCGACGCTCTCGCGCCCATGCCCGCCACTCCGGCCATTGCGCGAATGCGGCCCGTTCTCCCTTCCCTCCGGGAACGCAGACGATTTTGAACAGCTCGCCGTCGAAAGGCATCGTCTCCGGTTCGGTCTCCCCGGGAGTCCACCCAAAGCTCGTCTTCGTCAGCACCTTCATTCTGCGATCGGGCATTCGTTCCAACACTTTGCCCCCGGCGATGCCGGACGGATAATATTCCTCGTCGAACATCCATACGTCCATGCCGAGCCTTCTCGCTTCATCCAGGCAGATGCCGACGTCCCGCCACCAGCCCTCGCCCAAATAATCCGCGTGAGGACGCGACTCGATAACGAAGCCGCCGCAGGCAGCCTCTTCCATCGCCCGGATTTCCCGGCGCAGCGACTCCTCTGTCTCCTCGGGCGTTCCGTGCAGCCACAGCAACGGAAATAAGCTTCGCGGCGGTTTATCGGAAGCGAATCGCTCGCGAAGCAGGTCGGATGTTTTCATGCAAATGCCCTCCTCTGTCGATCATATGCCGATTGTAGCAGTCGGCCGATCCGGCCCGGGAGGGCGGGGCTATCGGATTAGGTGGACAATACGATCATTTTCCGGCGAGGAAGTGCTCGCGGTATTGCCTGGGGCTCATCCCTTCGCGTTGCCGGAACAGGCGGCTGAAATACTTGCTGTCCTCGTAGCCGCAGGCGAAGGCGATCTCCTTCACCGACAGCTCCGTTCCGAGCAGCAGGCGCGCCCCTTTCTCCATTCTAAGCTTGGTCGCGTATTCCAGAGGCGCAAGTCCGGTCTGCTCCTTGAACAGGCGATGAAAATGAGGGGCGCTGAAGAACACCTCCTCCCGCCAGCGATTGTGGATATCGCCCGCGTCCGCGTTGTCCCTTACGGCATCGTGGATTTTCAAGATATAATCGGTAATTTCGGCCCTGCCCTTCGATTCCGTCTTCATTTTTCTGTCGCCCAGCGACGCGTACTTCAGATTGCCCTCCCGAAGTCCCGCCGCCAGATCAAGCAGGAGCCGCAGCATAGCGGACTGCAGCTCGAGCTTGCGGAAGGGTCGTTCCTCGCGGAACGCTTCGACGACGCTCCCGATCCGCTTGCGGATTTCCTCGCCGATGCCGTCGATCCTTGCCGGATTCGGCAGCCAGACGGAGCGCAAGCTTGCCGCCTCCCCCGGAGCTTCGTCCGGGCGGATCGGTCCGGCCTCCTCTCCGACGATCTCCAGGAGCTCCTCCTCCGAACGAGGCTCCCAATCGAAATGGATGGCCCAGTGCGCGTAGCCGGACGCGGCTTCGGGATCATCCCGGAAAGAGTGCAGCACCCCCGGAGGAATCATTAGCAGGCTTCCTTCTTCATAAGCATGAGACCCGCTTTCCGTATACAAGACTCCCCGTCCCTTGTCGACCAGAATAAACTCGTGGTCGCGAATATAGCGGGAAGGCACCTTTAACGGGAAAACCGTATAGTGAGCGAAGCGAACATAGGGCCTGATCTCCCTGAATTGCGCCAGTTGAACGAAGGGCAGCATCGTCAATTCTTCTCCTACGGTATGCAGAATATGGGTCCTCTTTAAATTTTCGCAGCAAATGCCCGGATTCCTCCCGAATCCCCTGGTGTCTTCCACCGATCGCCGATCCTATCGCCAGCCCCCCGCTCCGGATAGGCGGAAAATATAATCGCCGAATCCCTTGCATTTTGGTTCTTCATCCCCTATAATAACTCTTGCTGTACTTAACGAGCGCCCGTGGTCCAACGGATATGACGCAGCCCTCCGAAGGCTGAGATTGAGGTTCGATTCCTCACGGGCGCGCCACGATAACGCAGAGCTGATCGGCCGACACAAGGCCGGTTTTTTTATTTTTCCGTCCCCGGCACCCGGAGCCGGGATTTTGTTCGTCCCGCCTCTTTGACTTTCTTTGACTTTTGCCTTCGGATTCGCTATGATAAGAAAACCACAGTACAAGAGGAGGGACGCCAAACATGAGTTTTGTACCTATGGTTGTCGAGCAAACCAATCGAGGAGAACGGGCTTATGACATTTATTCCCGCTTACTCAAAGATCGAATCGTATTTCTGGGCACGCAGGTGAACGACGTGGTCGCCAATTCCATCATCGCTCAGTTGCTGTTCCTGGCGGCCGAAGATCCTGAGAAGGACATCCATCTTTACATCAACAGTCCCGGCGGTTCGATTACGGCGGGCATGGCCATATACGATACGATGCAGTATATCAAACCCGACGTCTCCACGATCTGCGTCGGCATGGCCGCATCGATGGGCGCTTTCCTGCTCGCGGCCGGCGCCAAGGGCAAGCGCTTCGCCCTGCCGAACAGCGAAGTGATGATCCATCAGCCGCTGGGCGGAGCCGAAGGCCAAGCCAGCGACATCGAGATCCGGGCGCGCAGAATTTTGAAGCTTCGGGATAAGTTGAACGGCATCCTCGCGGATCGCACGGGCCAACCCCTGGAGCGAATCGAGAAGGATACCGATCGCGATAACTTCATGGACGCCGAAGTTGCCCGCGAATACGGACTGATCGACAAAGTCATCGAGAAAATCAGCTAAATCGCGATCCTGCCAAGGGGACTGATCGACAAAGTCATCGAGAAAATCAGTTAAATCGCGATCCGCCAAGGGGACTGTTCCGTCGTCATCCGAGATGACGGGAATGGTCCCCTTTTGGTTGAGCTCTTTTATCACAAGTCCCACTTAATGTCAACATAAATTCAAAACTTTGAATACCCTCTCTGCTAGTCCACCAAAGCATGTTATCCTGTTAGATATAAGAATTCCATTAAGACCCAGTTCTAGCTATCTCTTAGGAACTTTGGAAGAGAGGAATTATGTATGCTTGAAAGACCTTATCCGTACCTTGTAACCACGTCGTCCGAGGAACTTGCCACAGCAGGGAGAACGAGCCCTACTCCCGTCGATATGGTTGCAGCTCGTCGGTTGAGCGATAAAGCTTCGTTGCTTCGCCCGCTTAAAGATGAGCACCTGCTGGAAGTTTACAAAGAAGCCAAGAAGATGAATTTGTCGCACGAGTTCATCGAGCTGTTGGAAGAGGCGCTCTCCATTCGCCAGCTGAACCATTATAAAGAAGCTTGACCGGGATTTCGACCTCTTCGTATTTCGCAGCCTAATCCTATCCGCTCGCCGTCCATGGCGGGCGGTTTTATTTTGCCGCGCAACGAGCACAAATGGCTTACGCCGTCTTTGGATCGGCGGAATAACATTTTATGTCGCAGCCGACAAAATAATAGCTCAGCAATTCGCACACATGAACTCGAAGAAATCGTGCAACACCGCTCCAGCTCATCGTCTTTGAGGCCCGGCAGGCCGTTATTCCGGCGATTTCGCTGATGATCGGCACGTTAACGGTCCGGCAGGCCGTTATTCCGGCGATTCCGCCGATAATCG
>JAEZZE010000050.1 GCA_023418755.1 Bacillota bacterium
TCTCCAACCCCGTGCCGGCTTTTCCGAGAGACCAACCAAGCACAACTTCCGGGTAACCATCCCGGTTAACATCGGATATGTCCGTATAATCCAAACCGTATCCGAACCCCTTCGTATCCCAGACGATTCGCCATTCTTGGTTCGATTGCTTCAGCAGAGCGGCCTTGAACGTTCTTCCGTTGCCCGAGCTATCCTCGTAGACAACCAAAGCCTCGTTAATGCCGTCGCCGTCCAAATCTCCGAAGGAAATGCCGCCTCTCTCTTTCCCCTTTAGCCGGGGCAACAGCTGAGCCTCTTCGGGAAGCAGCGATTGGATGACTGCATGAAAATCGCCGAATTCGCCGCCGGGTTCGGAGACCGGCGGTTTAATCAGTTCCGAGGGAGCTGCAGGCAATCCGCACCCCCAAAAACAGAGTAACGCGGCCGCCAAAAGTCCATTTCCTGCGCATTTGCCGAAAGTTCTCATTTTTCGTCCCTCGCATTGCGATTCTGCTCTATATTCTATAACAAATCGAACTTCTAAAGGTTATGAAAAGGTTAAATTTGACCCGGTGCGGGAAGCAGGACTTCGACTTTAGTCCCCTCTCCCTCCCGGCTTTCGATTCGCATTCGCCCGCCATGCAGCTTGATAATCTGCTCCGATATGGGCAATCCCAACCCGCTGCCGCTCCCGTTAGGGTTTCCCTTGTAAAATTTGCGAAACACTTCCGCGAGATCCTGTTCCGCGATTCCGGCCCCGTTGTCCTCAACGGCAATCACGACTTGATCCTGACCGGGACGGGCCGTAAGCCTGACGGTTCCGAACCGGGGCGTGAACTTGAGCGAATTGTCCAACAAATTAATCAGCACTTGTTTCAAGCGATTGCCGTCAACTAGAACTTCGGGGAGCGGCTCCTCGATCTCGACCACGAGCGATATGCCCAGCCGTTCGGCTCTCGGAGATAGCTGCATGCCGATCTGCCGAAGCAGCTTCGGCAAACGGATCGAGACCGGACGCAGTTCCATTCGTCCGTTGTCCCATTTTGAAAAATCAAGCAGATCATCGACGAGCCGGGTTAGCCGGTCTGTTTCCTTCTCGATGATATCCATCCCTTCCGCCAACAGCGTTTTGTCCGAAGCGTTACCATCCTTCAAGGTTACTGCCCACCCTTTAATGGATGTTAACGGGGTGCGGAGCTCATGCGAGACGGACGAAATAAAATCGTTCTTCATTCCCTCGTTACGCTGGATTTTTGCCGCCATGGCGTTGAATGTATCCGCCAATGTTCCAAGCTCGTCTCGATAGCGCTTTTTCGCCCTTGCGGACAAATCGCCGTCGGACATTTGCTCCGCGGCAAGTTTGAGATCGGTGACCGCGCTTGTAATCGTTCTCGACAAAAGAAACCCGAGAACGGTCACGATCGCCACGACGATTAAACCGGCGGCTAAGGAGAGCGCCGCGATCAGGTTGACCGTTTCCTTCGTATCTGTCAAGGAGGTGACGTATCTGACCGCTCCCACCGTAACGCCGTTTTGCCGCAGCGGATACGAGACGGCCATGACGGTTTCGGCCGTGCTTGGCTCCCGCCCTCTCCAAACCTCGGCTTGTCCGTCTAAAGCTCCCCGGACGTCCGGATAATCGATCATCATTCGATCGCTTCGGACACCCGCGGAATCTTGAATAAGCCGTCCGGAACGGTCGACAATCTGGACTTGCGCGGCGGATTCGTTCGAGAAACCTATAAGGAGCCGTTCGGATTGGCTTTCTAAATCTTCCGCGGTGAAATATTGCCCGAAAAAAGAAGCCGATATATCCGCTTGATTAACGAGAATGCGCTCGACATTGCGATAATAGTAATTCCTGACGGAAACGATCAACAGAATTTCCAGAATCGCGACCGTGACGAGAATGACTGCCAAATAACTTCCGACCAACCTTGCCCGGATTCCCAATCGTTCAACCGTCCTTTCTCCATCGATATCCCATCCCCCAGACGGTCTCGATCAACAAAGGCTTGGAAGAATCCTCCTCCAGCTTTTCCCTCAGCTTGCGAACATGGACGTCAACCGTCTTCGTATCTCCGACAAAATCCTCCCCCCACACCAGATTCATGAGTTCGTCTCTCGACATGGCTTTGCCGGGATGCGTTAGAAAAGCGTTGAGCAATTGATATTCCTTCGGCGTCAATTCTAAAGAGCGGTCCTTATGATACGCCTTCTTCGAATCCAGATCGATGCGGACGAAACCGGATTGTAACGATCGGCCTTGTGCAACCCCGGTGAATCGGGTGCGGCGCAACACCGTATTGATCCGGGCTACGAGCTCCAAAGGATTAAACGGCTTCACGACATAATCGTCGGCCCCGAGCTCTAGTCCTCTGATTTTGTCCAAATCCCGCCCGCGCGCGGTAAGAAAGACGATAACGACTTTAGGGTCAACCTCCCTCATTCGCTCGCATAGCTCGAATCCGTCGATATCGGGAAGCATGATGTCCAATACGACGACATCCGGACTTCTCTCCAAGAAGCGTTGCAGCGCCTCACTGCCCGATGCGGCCTCGGATATTCGGAATTCGTTCCTTTGTAAATTTATCGCGATAAAACGCCTGATGTTCTCATCGTCCTCGACGATCAGAACCTGGTTGCGGTAGAGCGACTCCATATTTGCCTCCCCCCGGAAGCCGTTGAACGTTGCGTTAACTTAAATTGCTTCCGCTTATGATCGGGTTTTCTTAGGACAGTATGATGGATATCGGCCTTTGAAGGCAAATCAAAAAAATCCCGCGAGTCGCATCGCGCGATTCGCGGGATTTCGAAAATGAGGGGGGAGAGTGGGAAATCGGTAGCCGAGGTTGGACGCGAGTGACAGATCCATTCATACGAAATCGTCGGCACGCCTTCCCCTCATGGAATTGCTGCTATCCTCACGGAACGAGCTCGATCGTCCAATCCTGGTCGTCGTATCCGCCAAGATAGTCCCACAGGTGGAGCGGCGTCCCGTTGGCCGTGCCTCACTCCGTTCACGGAGAGCGCCCTGCCGCTCTTCTTATTCAAGATTCGCGCGTACCCGTCGCCGTTGTCGACGACTTGCCAGAGCTGGTCGTCGTCGTTCGCGAAATCGCGCAATATCGTTCTCGTGCCGTCCCAGCTTTCGATAAGGTAATAGTATCCGTCCTTCTGCGCCACGAACGGATCGTTGCCGATGTTTTTGATCGGATTGTAGAACTTGCCCGAATTGCCGGCGGCCGTAGCTACGGAACCGTAGAACGAGCAGGCCGCGAGCGCCATGCCTAATGCCATAGCCAGAAACAGTCGCCCCCAACGGATCCATTTGCCCATCGGTCTCCCCTGCTTAGATTGGTTTATCCGCTTATTGCTCGACGATCACCTTCCCGGTGTCGCCCTTGAAAACCGCCCTGTCGGTCGGGACAGGCATCGACCCTTCCGCGCAGGGGGCGGCGGAACGATGCGAGGAGGCCGCCGAATGGCTTGCGGCGAGCTTAAGCGAAAAAAAGAGCTATCCCATAAGTAAAGAGAGTCGTACGAAATAGATAATCGATGGATGCTCTTACTTTTCATCGATTAACTTGTACGCCCTTACTTAGGGAACAGCTCCTTGCCAGGTTATACCACCGTTAAGCGGAATCGCTCAAAGATACGCCTGCTCTTCGATCAACGCCTCGCGCAGCCGAGCAATGTTCAGTTCGGCGGGCGTTACGCCTCCGAGAGCGGACAGCGCGGCGGCCGTGCCGGCGGCCTGCCCGGTCGCCATGCAGCTCGGCGTAAGCCGCGTCGTGGCGAGCGCTTCGTGCGTCGTGGAAATGCATCTGCCCGCCGCCAGCAAATTGCGGGAGCCTTGCGGCACCAGGCACCGGTACGGAATGTCGTAGGTGCCGTCGCCCGCGATCCAGGAGGCGGTCACGCCTTTGCCCGACGGATCGTGGATGTCGATCGGATATCCGCTGCGGGCGATCGCGTCCTCGAACTTACGCCCCGCGACGACATCCTCCTTCGTCAACGAATACAAGCCGACGATGCGCCGCGTCTCTCGTATGCCGATCTGAGTACCGACGGCCGATACGGACGCTCGCGCGAATCCCGGCACGTCCCGCTTCAGAAACTCCGCCATCATCAACACCTGCTTGCGCCCTTCCTCCTCCGCGCGAGTCAAATCTTCCACGTTCGTGCCGTCGAGCCCTTGCACCCTCGTGCAGTTGACGAGCACCTCGTCGTCCGCCGGACCGGTGAAGAACAGCACCTGATCGCGATTGATCGGCACGCCCGACTCCTTCCATTGGGAGTAAAAGCCGCACACGCCCGTCAGAGGCAGATCGGGCAACTCCGCGATCGGCGTCTTCTTGTAGAAGTTGTCGGGATGCGCGATCATATACGCCTTGACCTGCTCCAGATCGACGCCGCGCATCCGGAACTTCATCGTCATCGGCTGCGATTGCAGGTCGCCGTCCCGTCCTTGCAGCGTCGGCGCGCCCGATAAATAGGCCACGTCCGCGTCTCCGCTCGCATCGACGAACACCCGTCCCGCCAGCTCGATTTTCCCCGACTTCGTCGTGATCCGCACCGAGCGGATCGTTCCGTCCGCAGCGACCACCTCGTCCACGAAGCTGTGAAGATACAACTGCACGCCCGCTTCCCGCAGCATGTCCATCGCCACGACCTGATAGATTTCGGGATGGTAGGGCGTTACCGTATGCACGAATCCGACCGTATCCCGCAGATGGCCGGGAGAGCCCCCGCGTTCGACAAGCCGGTCGACGATCTCCTGAGCGATGCCCCGAATGACCTGCTCGCCGCCATCGGCATGAAAAGTCATCCACGGGTATACCATCGCCGCCGTGGACATCCCGCCGACAAAGCCGTATCTCTCGGCTAAAATCGTCTTTACCCCTTGCCGCCCGGCGGCGATCGCCGCGACGACGCCAGCGGGTCCTCCCCCAACGACGACAACGTCCGCCTCTACCTTTTTCATTCGCTTATGCACTCTCCGTTTCTGCTATTCTTTTAACCCCGTCATGGCCACGCCTTCGATAAACTGCCGCTGCGCCAGGAAAAAGATAACCAGCAGCGGCACCGTCGCCATCACCGTCGCGCTCATCAGATGGTGCCACGCCGTTCCGACCTCGTCCGTGAACAGCGACAAGCCGAGAGGAAGCGTCATCAGGCTGCGCGTATTGATGAAAATTAGCGGATCGAAAAATTCGTTCCAGTTGGTCACGAACGTGAAAATCGTCAGCGTCGCGAGGCCCGGCTTCGCGATCGGCAGCATGATTTGGGCATAGATCCGCAGCCGGCTGCATCCGTCGATCATCGCCGCTTCCTCCAGCTCCTTCGGAACCGTAATGAAAAACTGCCGCATCACGAAGATGCCGAACACGCCCCCGGCCCCGAAGATCGGCAGCAGAATTAGCGGCAAGTGCGTGTCGATCCAACCGATCTCTCGCATGAACAAGAACATCGGGATCGCCGTCACCTCGTGCGGGATCATCATCGCGCTGAGCAGAATCAGGAATACGGCGTTCCTGCCCGCGAACGGGATTCTGGCGAAGGCATAGCCGGCCAGCGAAGCGAACAGAACCGTCCCGCCCACGACGAGCGCGGCGATGTATACGCTGTTGAAGTAGAACCATTCGAACGGAATGAGCTTGAACACGTCCGCGTAGTTCTCGAACCGGAACGTCGAAGGGATGAGCTGAGGCGGGTATTTGAACACCTCCTGCGGTTCCTTGAAGGAGGTCGAGATCATCCATATGAACGGAACCATCATTACGAGCGAGATCGCGCCGAGCGCCGCGTAGGTGCCCGCCGTGCCGAGCGATTTGCGCCAGATGCCCGAGGAGCCGTTATGCGTCGCTTTCATTGAACACCCACCTCTTTCTAAGCTGCCACTGCACCAGCGTCAGCACAAGCACGACGAAGAACAGGACGAAGGCGAGCGCCGACGCGTAGCCGAGCTGGAACAGCTTGAACGCCTTCTCCCAGATGTAGTAGACAAGCACCTTCGTGCTGTTGCTTGGTCCGCCCTGCGTCATGACGAAAATTTGCCCGAATACCTTCAGCGAGCCGATGACGGTCATCACGACCGTAAGGAAAATCGTAGGCGTAATCATCGGCAGCGTCACGTTGAAAAAGGACCTCGTCCGGCTTGCGCCATCCAGCTTGGCCGCTTCGTAGAGCGATGCGGGCACCTGCTGAAGCGCCGCGATGAACAGCACCATGTTCAGGCCCACGTTTTTGAGCACGCTCGTGACGATAACGGCCGGCATCGCCAGCTTCGTGTCGTACAGCCAGGCGGGGCCTTGAATGTTCAAGGCGGTCAGAAGCTGGTTGATCAAGCCCGAGTCGGTCGCGAACATGTATTTCCACACGATCGACCAGACGATCAGCGAGGTCATGACCGGCACGAAAATCGCGGTGCGGAACAGCCCGATGCCCCGCATGCTTCTGGCCAGAAGCAGCGCGAGCAGGAGCGCCAGCACGATATTCAGAGGCACAAGCCCGACCGTAAAATAGACCGTATTGCCGAGCACCTTCCAAAACAGGGCATCGTTCATAATGTGCCGGTAATTGTCGATGCCGATCACCTTATGGCTGCCTAGCAGCGGCCAATCCGTGAAGCTCATATACAGCGCCAGTCCCATAGGGAACAGCAGCAGAAGCGTAAAACCGATCACCATCGGAGAAATAAACAGCCATCCGGTAATTTGCGCTTCGCGGGCCAACGGCCCTCTCATTGTTTTTTTTCTTTTGTCGTTCATCGGTTCACCGCCTCAGTTCCATCTGTCGATCGCGTTGCGAATGCCGGCCACCGCTCTGCGCATCGTCTCCTCCGTCTTGCCGACGACGATCGCGCCCAGCATGATCGCCTTGATGCCGGTCTCGCCCAGCACGCGAACGTCGTCCGGCACGAGCTTGCGCTGCGAGGGCAGCAGCACCGGAATCCCCGCCAGCTCGACGATGCGCCGGTATTTCAGCACGTCCGCGAAGGTCAGCGGCGTCCCGTATTCGGCCCCGGGGACGATCGAAGCTTCGACCGCGGCGAAGCCGTAATGGCTTGCCGGGGACAGCAAAGACAGATCGGAATGCTCGTTCACCGCGAACGTCCGGTCCAGGCCGGTGCCGTGAAGCATGTAGGACGGGAGATGATGAGCGTAGATCGAATAGAAATCGAAGCCGAGCGGCGCGAGCCGCCGAATTTCCTCGGGCTTCGCCTCTTCGGCGCTTCCGGCCGGAACGATCCCGAGCGGCCCTTCGAATTGCGCCCGAATGTCGCGAAACGTCTCCTCGTACTCTTCGAGCGGACCGAAGCGGCTGCCGCTCGCCCGATGCCCGACGTTCATGTGCACCTTCAACCCGTCCGCGCCTTCCTCCAGCGCCGCGCGGGCCAACGCCGAGTCGTTAGCGGGCAGGCTGACGATCAGCGTCAGCTTTCGCGACTTCAGAATATTTTGCAGCCTTGCCATAATCGTTCCCCCTGGAAAAAGGAAACGGTTCGAACCAGAATCTTCGAACCGTCGTCCCGTTCTCGAATTATTGCGCTTGCATGATGGCGTTCACTTCTTCGGCGACTTTCTTCAAGTTGTCCTCCGCCGGCGACACCTTGCCGAACAGACGATCGAATCCCTGCAAAATCGCGTTGTCGATGTTCGTCCAGCGGACGTGGCCCGGAAGAATGCGCGCCTTCGGCATCTCGTCGATGACGGCTTGAAGAATATGCTCCTTGCTCGGGTTGTTCGGCTGGTTAATGAACTCGTCGGAGTTCAATACCGTCGTGCGCGGCGGCACGAAGAACGTCGAAGTCGCCTGGATGCCTTCCTGGCCCGCGAAGTATTTCAGCAGCTTCTTCGCTTCTTCCGGGTGCTTGCTGTCGGTAAATACCGTGTAACCGGCCTGGCCCAGCATCGGCACGCTTCCTTGCGAGCCGGACGGCGTCGGCGCGATGCTCCATTCGAAGTCCTTGATCTCCCTGGCTTTGGACACGTAGCTGTACACGTCGAAGAACATGGCCACGTTGCCGGCGTCGAAGCCGACCTGCTCGCCCGCCTTCGGATGCGATTCATCCGTGAACATCATCCGCTCGAGCATCTGGAATGTCTCCACTCCGTACTGGTCGTTCCACGTGAATTCCGTAATCTCTTTGTCGAACGGGCCGCTGCCGTTGGACCAGGAGTAGGAGGACAGCGTCACCCAGTTCGTCCAATCGCGAAAGAAGTTCGCCCCGTACACGCGGTTTTGGGCGTCCTTGCTGGCGATCGCTTGCGCGGACTTCTCGAATTCCGCCCACGTCCATTTCCCTTCCTTGGCCAGCGTATTCGGATCGGTCAGGCCCGCCTTGTCGAACAGCGTCTTGTTGTAGAACATAACGACCGGCGGCGTGGAGAACGGCAGCCCGAGCAGCTTGTCGCCGTCGCGAAACAAATCGAGCGTGCTTGGAATGAAGTCGTCCAGATTAAATTCCGCGTCGTCCTTGAATTCCGATACGTCGGCAAGAATGCCGTTGTCCATAAATTGCGGCACCATCCGCTCCGCCACCCAAGCGATGTCCGGGAGCGATTTCCCGGCGGCCAGAACGGAAATTTTCTGCTGATAGTCGGCGAAAGGAACGGATTCCATCGTGACGCGAATGCCCGGATTTTCCTGCTCGAAGCCGTCGATCAGTTTGTTGTACACGTCCATGTGGGCCTGATTGCCCCACATCATGAACTTCAGTTCGACTTCTCCCTTTTGCGCCGAACCGCCGCTCGCTTCCGCGCCGGTCCCGGCGCTTCCGGAGGTTCCGGAGGTTCCGGAGGTTCCGGAATCGCCGCAGCCGATTGTAAACGCAACCATCATGGCGAGCGGGATCGCCAGCTTAGCTCTTTTCATGTCCATCCCCCTGTTAGATAATGAATCGTCCTTCACCGTTAAGTATAGCGGGGAGCACAGCCTGCCTAAATCACGCCGGTTCAAGAAATAGTACGGTTTTTTTATGCCTTGTCGTCCGTCGTCCCGTCGGGGCCGGGCTGACCGTATCGATCTCGGTATTCCCCCGCCGTCGCTCCGACCTGCTGCTTGAATACGAGCATGAAGTGCTTCGGGCTCTGATGTCCGGACAGGCGCGCCACGTCGTAGATTTTCAGCCGCGTATGGGCGAGGAGCCACTTGGCGCGCTCCATGCGGGCCTCCGACACGTATTCCGAATAATTCGTTCCCGTCTCCGCCTTGAACAGCTGGCTGAGATAGGTCGCGTTCAAATGAACGCTGCCCGCGACGGTCTGCAGCCGCAAGTCGCCGTCGATGTGCAGCTTGACGTACTCCTTGACGTCGCGGATGATTTTCCTCGCGTCGCCGCCCGCCGCCGGCGGCTCGCTTCGCTCCGGCCCAGACGGCGGAGGGGCCGATATGCCGCGGGCCCGATCCAGCGACAGCTTGATTTTGTCCAGCGTGGCGACCAGCTCCAGCCGTTCGATCGGCTTGAGCAAATAACTGCATACGCCGTAAGAGATCGCCTTCTTGGCGTACTCGAACTCGCCATATCCGCTGAGGATGACGACGGGCAGGTTCGGGTACATCTCCCTGACCTGCGCGACCATCGTCAGCCCGTCCATCTCCCTCATCCGGATGTCCGTGATGAGCAAGTCCGGAAGTTCGCATTTGAGATACTCCAGCGCTTCCAATCCGTTGGCCGCTTCCCCGGTCACTTCGAAATGGCCCGTCGATCGCCCGATCAGCTCCCTGAGCCCTTGGCGAATGACGGTTTCGTCCTCCACGAGCAGCACCTTATACATCCGCTTCTCCCCCCGTCTCCTCAAGCCGTATCGCGATCGTGACGGCCAGCCCTTGCCCGGGGCTGCCGTCTACCGTCAGTTCGCCTTTATCCCCGTAAATCAGCATAATTCGTTGGCGATATTGGACAGCCCGAGCCCGCCCCCGTCCTCCCGCTGCCATCCCTGGTAGGAAGGCGGCGTGCGCAGCTGTTCGTTCATCGCCGCGATCTCCCGCTCCGGCAGCCCTTCGCCGTCGTCTCTCACCGTAATCAGCAGAACGTCCCCGATCCGCAGCGCTGATATCCAGACCGTTCCTCCATGCTCCGCCCCGTCGATTCCGTGGTACACCGCGTTCTCCACGAGCGGCTGCAAAATCAGCTTCGGAACGACGATCGGGTTGGCCTCTTCGTCGATGTCGTACTCCACCCTCAGCCGCTCCCCGTACCGAAGCTGCTGAATGCGGACGTAGGATTGCACGAATCGGATTTCCTCGTACAGCGGCACGAGCCGGTCGACTTTGTCGATCGTATATCTAAGCAGCTTGCCGAGCGCGGACACCATGTCGGACACTTCCGCGTTGTTGCCGCGAATCGCCATCATGCTGATCGATTCCAGCGTATTGTAGATGAAGTGGGGATTGATCTGGCTTTGCAGGGCGGACAGCTCCGCCTCCTTCTCCCGCAGCCCGACTATGAAAACCTCGTTGAACAGCCGGTTGATTTCCTCCGTCATCTTGTTGAAGCCGCGCCCCAGTTGGCCGAACTCGTCCTTGCCGTAGACCTCGATTCTACGGTCGAAATCCCCCTGCTCGACGCGGATCATGTTCTTCTTCAGCTCGATCAAAGGCCGCGTCACCCGGTAGGACACGATAACCGCAAGCACCGTAACGACGGCGACGCACAGCAACGCGAACCATAACGTAAACGTCCCCAGCTCGCGGGACTCCTTCTGGATCACGTTGATCGGAGTCAGGCCGATGACCGACAAGCCGGAATAGTTGGAATGGTGCTGGACATACAAATAAGGGCGTCCGCCCAGCTCGATCTTCTGATTGCTCCCGTACGGCTGCGGCGGGTTGATCTTGAGCAGCTCGTCGTAGACGGACGGGTCGCTTTCGGATTTGCGCTCGAACAGCAGCCTCTTCCGGCTGTCCATCACGATCAGATTGGCGTCTTGCTCGAAGTTCAGCGTGGACAGGATGTCGCGAAAAGCATCTAGCTTTATATCGATGAGATTATAGCCGAGCTGGCGCAAAGTGTCGGGGTCCCGGATCATCCGCCCGACCGAGATGTAAGGGTCCGTAGGCTTGGCGCTATAGTAGGACGGATGATGCGGCGGAATCAGAACCCAAGCTCCGTCCGATCGGTCGACCTCGTCGAACCATTCGTCCTGCCGGCTGTCCCATACGGAATCGACATCCATCGAATCGACGTTGGAGAAAAAAATGCCGCTATTGCTGACCAAATGGATGCCGCGGATTTCCGCCCTATCGTAAGCGTTGGCCGACGTGTAGAGCTTCATTTTCAAGTAGTCGTCCGATGAAGCCCATGTAGCAGAGCCCATTTCTCCGTCGTATTTGCTTAAGATCGACAGCACCATCCGATCGTACAGCGGCATCATCGACAGCCTCTCGAAGTCCTTTAGCAGCCGGTCCAGGTTGGCGTTGATCTGCCGCACGATATCGACGGTAAACTGCTCCGTCTTCCGATCGACCGTGGCCGAGAATTTCCGATAAGTAACGACCCCCTGCAGGCTTAACGGGAGCAGGATGAGCACCGTAAACAGGAGCAGCAGCTTCGTGCGCAAATTCAAATCTTTGGAAAATCCCGTCGTCCGTCGAACCATATCGCCGACTCCTTACTGATTAATATGAATGCGCTTACATAAAGAGGTGCCCGGAGTATTTTATTATAACTGCGAACGGCTGAAAAGATATCCCCCGAGCGTCGGAAAAAGTACGTCATGTTCGGAAGAGCACGAAAAAAGAAGGCGTGACGGCCAACGGCTTATCGTCGGCTTCACGCCTCCTTCGAAGTGATCGTACTTCCAGCGAACGTATTTTTCTCATCCCTTTCGTCAATCTCACCGTCCGGATAACGCATTAAGACTGAGCGGAGCCGGATCGGTTCAAACCGTCGTGCAGCGCATCCAAAAGCCGGTGCGTCTTGTCGCAGCTATACTCCCAAAACATGATTCCGGCCAATCCTTCGCTGCGGATATATTCGCACTTATGGCGGAGCGACTCCTCGTCGTCGTACGTAATAAAGCGATCCCCGTCGAACAGGTACGGAGCTTTCGCTTCGTCGTCCCAGTACCGGACGAAGCCGCTCCGTCCGATATAGTCGGCGTGCAGCCGGGTGTAATCGGGACCGTATCCGCCCGAAGAGGCGGTCATCTGGTGCAGCCCGGCGTTGCGATCCGGCACGCCCTGCCACATGCGCGAATAGAAGGCCGCGCCGAGAACGATCTTCTCCGGCGGCACGCCGGCCTCGCGGAACAGGCGAACGGAGGCGTCCGCGCTGATCCGGAACAGATCGCCGGTCGGCGTGTACAAGTTCGTATGGTGGCCGGTCAGCGTCTGAAACCCGCCGCGCATGTCGTACGTCATCAGTTGCACGAAATCCAGGTACGGATGCACGCGGTCCATCTCGGTACCGTCGATATAATAGCGATCCGCGCCCGCGGCGATCGTGAGCGGATAATGCCTCCCCCGCGCGGTCCCTTCCCGGTCGAGCGCCTCCCTTATCTCGCGAAGCAGCAGCGTAAAATTCGTCTTGTCCCCGGGGGCGGCGGCAATGCCCGCTTCCCCGTAGCACGGATATTCCCAATCAAGGTCGATTCCGTCGAAGGGAACGCTTCGCAAAATTCGGACCGCCGAAGTCGCCATACTCGACCGCCCTTCGGCGGTCGCTGACGCCTCGGAGAAGCCGCCCGCTCCCCAGCCGCCGACGGACAGCAGAATAAGCAGCTTGGGATTAGCGTCCTTCAGCTCTTGCAGACGGCTTAAATGCCGCAAATGATCGATGCGGATTTCGTCGTCCCGAACATG
>JAEZZE010000061.1 GCA_023418755.1 Bacillota bacterium
GCTCAGAGAAGTACCGTGTTGCTCCGCCATTTCTGACCCTTTTGTCCAATATCCCGATTGCTCAGAGAGGGTGCCGCGTTGGTCCGCCATTTCTGTACCTTTTGTAAAAATCCCCATCGTTCAGGGAAGTGCCGCGCGTTGGTTAGCTATTTATTTACCCTATGACAAAATCCCCTTCGCTCAGAGAAGTAGTGCACAGTACGTCTTTTCAACTGCCATTCAGCCCAAAACTACTGCTAAGAAGAAAATAGAATTCGATCTCATGTCACATTGGAACTTTGGAGTAATTTTCCGGAAGAACTCGGCTTTTGATGCAATCTGGTAGACTTTATAGCACTAGTGGTACTGTTTTGTCGAACAGAAAAGCTGAATCTTTGACCATATCGTTCAGAGGTTCAAAAAGTTTCCAGCTGAGAGTGCCGTTCAGCCGTTTGTCGACTGAAGAAGCCGTTCTCAAATCGTTGAAGTACTATCCATCGACATTTTGAAGCCGGCCTGCCGGCTGATCTGATCTGAAGTTAAGATAACAATAGGAAACACATCCTGATCGAACGGGATAATGGAGTTAAGAAACGTCAAGAGGATGACATGCGCAAGAAATTATCTGAGTGAACGGGATAATGGAGAGAAGGGACAACAGAGGTAAGCGACTGAGCGAGAGGGATAGTGGAGATAAGGAACGGCAAGAGGATGACATGCGCAAGAAAGTATCTGAGTGAACGGGATAATGGAGATAAGGAACAAGGAGAGGAGTTTATTTTGCATCCGGCAAAACAGAGCGTGTATAATGGGATTCATTGAGCTGCGATAAGGAGAGGAACGGATTTGCGCTGGCATGAATTGACCGTCCTGGCGACGGAATCGTCCCAGGAAATGGTGACGCACTATTTGACGGAACTTGGGGCGGGAGGAGTATCGGTCGAGGAGGCCTGGTCGTCGGATAAGCCCCGGGATACGAAATACGGCGAGGTGTACGATACGCCGTTGAACGATATACGTCCGGGATATGCGGTGTACAAGGCGTATTTCTCGGAAGATTACGAGATGGAGCCGATCGAGGCCGAGTTGAAGACGATGCTCGAAGGGCTGCCGGAATACGGATACGACGCCGGAGAGTTCACGATTCATGTCGGCTCCGTCCACGAGGACGACTGGGCGAACGCGTGGAAGCAGTATTTTAAACCGGTCGCCGTTACGGAGCGCCTTGTCATCAAACCGACATGGGAGGAGTACGAGCCCAAGGAGGGCGAGCTCATTATCGAGCTGGATCCCGGAATGGCATTCGGCACCGGAACGCATCCGACGACGACGCTTTGCCTGAAAGCGCTGGAAAGCGCCATCGACGGAGGCGAGCGCTTGATCGACGTCGGCACCGGCTCCGGAGTGCTCGCGATCGGGGCGATGAAGCTGGGCGCCGCCAAGGTGTTGGCGCTCGATCTGGATCCGGTCGCGGTCAAATGCGCGCAGGAAAATGTCGGGATGAACGGCTACGAAAGCGAGATCGAGGTGAGACTCAGCGATCTGCTGGGCGTGGTCAACGGGAGCGAAGGCGCGCAGAGGGGAGCCGACGGAGTGAGGCCGCCGGTAGATCTTGTCGTCGCCAACATTCTCGCGGAGATCATTTTGCTGTTTATCGCCGACGTGATGGACGTCCTGAAACCGGGCGGCCTATATATTGCGTCCGGCATTTTCAAAAATAAAGAAGCGGCCGTCGAGGCCGGCTTGCTTGCGGCAGGCTTCGAAATCGTCGACGTGCTTAGGCAGGAAGACTGGGTGGCGTTCGTCGCCGGCAAGCCGAAGGGGGAGGGCGAGTGAACTTTTTCTGGTTCCCGATCGGGCATCTGCCGATCATTATTCTGATCATGCTGATCGCGTTCAGCGTGCATGAATTCGCCCATGCCTGGACGGCGTGGAAATTCGGAGACGATACGGCGTACCGCGAAGGACGGGTTACACTGAATCCGTTATCCCACCTTGATTGGATCGGGATGCTGTTTCTCGTTATCGCCGGATTCGGTTGGGCGAAGCCGGTTCCGGTCCGAAGGAGCAGATTCAAAAAGCCGCGCCTGATGAACATCCTGGTGACCGCCGCGGGCCCGGTCAGCAATCTGCTGCTCGCGTTTCTTCTTTTGTTCGTTTTTTATTTGCTCAACGCCCTACACGCGTTCGAAGGAATCTCGATGGATCTGTTCCGCAATATATGGACATTCATGGATTACTGGCTGAGAATCAACCTGGCTTTGTTTTTATTTAATTTGCTCCCGGTGCCTCCGCTGGACGGCTATCGCATCGTCGAGGAATTTTTGCCGTTCAAGACCCGGATGCTGATCCAAGAGAAAAGCCAATGGATCACGTTCGGATTTTTGCTTGTCGTGTTCATTCCGCAATTGAGAGACGCGACGATCGGCCGCTTGATGCAATTGATGGTACCGATCATAGAAGGGATGGACCGGCTGCTGGGGCTTATATTTTAACGATGCCAAGATCCGACGGTAGCGAAAATAGCCCGAAAGCGGTATGATGAAGGGTAGAGTTTCGAGCGGGAGGCAGAAGTGGAATGCAGCGATATTTCGTGCCGGAAGCGCAGATGGACGAGCGTTCCGTCACGCTGGAGGGCGACGACGCGCGTCACGCGTCCGCCGTCATGCGGGGGAAGCCGGGAGACCGCTTTATCGCCTGCAATGGGCGCGGGCGCGATGTCGTGGCGCGGATTGCGTCCGTGGATAAGCATCTGGTGGAGGCGGAAATCGTCGAAGAGCTGGCCGGTTCCGCCGAGATGCGCTGGAGGATCGACATAGCCCAGAGTCTGCCGAAGGGAGACAAGCTGGAGACGGTCATTCAGAAAGGTACGGAAGCGGGAGCCTCCGCTTTCCTGCCGTTCTTGTCACGCCGCACCGTCGTGCAGTACGACGAGCGCAAGGAGGCGAAACGGATCGACCGCTGGCGGAAAATCGCCAAGGAAGCGGCGGAGCAGAGCCATCGCAGCGCCGTGCCGCGGATCGAAGCGGTAAGTGCCTGGAAGGCTCTGCTGCAGCGATTCGCCGAATACGATCTGGCGCTTCTATGCTACGAGGAGGAAGGCCGTTCCGGCATTGGCTTAAAGGATGCGCTGGCTGGCTTTAAGAGCGGGAGGGGCCCCGGAGTACCGGCGCCGAGCATGCTCGTCGTCGTCGGCCCCGAGGGAGGCTTCTCTCCCGAGGAAGCTGAAGCGGCGATCGCCGCGGGAGCGCGTGCGGTCGGCCTGGGCAGAAGAATATTGCGGACGGAGACGGCCGCGCTGTACGCGCTGGCTTGTCTTGCATACGAGTCCGGAGAGTTAGGAGGAATTCACGATGCCTAGCGTGGCATTTTATACCCTGGGGTGCAAAGTCAACTTTTACGATACCGAGGCGATCTGGCAGCTGTTCAAGAACGAAGGCTACGAGCAGGTCGACTTCGAGCAGACGGCGGACGTCTATCTGATCAACACGTGCACGGTAACGAATACCGGCGACAAGAAGAGCCGGCAGATTATTCGCCGCGCCGTGCGCCGAAACCCGGACGCCGTCATCGCGGTGACGGGCTGCTACGCGCAAACCTCGCCCGCGGAAATCATGGCGATACCGGGAGTCGATCTCGTCATCGGAACGCAGGACCGCGAGAAGCTGATGTCGTTCGTCTCGGACATTCAGAACGATCGCAAGCCGGTGAACGCCGTTCGCAACATTATGAAGACGCGGGAATTCGAGGAGCTGGACGTGCCGAGCTTCACGGAGAAGACGCGCGCGTTCCTGAAAATCCAGGAGGGCTGCAACAACTTCTGCACGTTTTGCATCATTCCGTGGTCTCGCGGGTTGTCCCGCAGCCGCAAGCCGGACAGCGTGCTGGAGCAAGCGCGCCAGCTTGTCGCGGCCGGCTATAAGGAAATCGTCCTGACCGGCATTCATACCGGGGGCTACGGCGACGATCTGGAAAACTACCGTTTGGCCAATCTGCTGGCCGATCTCGACAAGATAGAGGGTCTGGAGCGCATCCGCATCAGCTCGATCGAAGCGAGCCAGATCGACGAGAAGATGATCGCCATTCTGAACAGCTCCAAGAAAATGTGCCGTCATCTGCACATTCCGCTGCAGGCGGGCGACGACGACATCTTGAAAAGAATGCGCCGCAAATATACGACCGCGGAGTACGCGGAAAAAATTCGTTTGATCCAAAAAGCGATGCCGGGCGTCGCGATCACGACCGACGTGATCGTCGGGTTCCCGGGGGAGACCCGGGAGCAGTTCGAGAACGGCTTCCGCTTCATGGAGGAGATGAAGTTCGCGGAAATGCACGTATTTCCGTATTCGAAGCGTACGGGAA
>JAEZZE010000149.1 GCA_023418755.1 Bacillota bacterium
ACTCTATCCGGGCTGGCGGCCAAGCTGGCCGCCGACCCCGCCTTGTTGACGGGAGAGTACGAAACGCGGCAAGGACGGATCGAAATTCCTAAGATGCGGTTGGAATATTCCGCCGATCTGGGTACCGTTCTCCGCGAGTCGGGAATCAAGGAGGCGTTCGAGCCGAGCCGATCGGATTTCTCCGCCATGGCGCCGGAGCCTCCGAACCTATTCGTCAGCCGGGTGACCCATCGGACGGCGCTCAGCGTCGACGAGGAAGGCACCGAGGCGGCAGCCGTGACCGTGTTGGAGATGCTGGCCGGCGCCGCGGCTCCCGACCGTCCGTTCCGGATGACGGCCGACCGTCCGTTCATCGCCGCGATCGTGGACCAGGCCACCGGTTGCATTCTGTTCTCGGGAGCGGTGTTCAATCCGGGAGACGGCCGGTAGGGCCGGGATTTACTTTTATAGGGGATGGGAGTATATTTAGAAAAGAGGAAGGGGGCGATCCGCATGAATGCGTCAACGGAAGAGCTTGAAAACGGTATGGAGCACGAAGCGGAATGTTGTTCCGACGGAAGCCCGGTTCGCAAAAGCCATCACTCCGACAAGATCAAAAGCAGCCTGATCAGCCGACTGAACCGAATCGAAGGCCAGGTGCGCGGACTCAAAGGCCTTATCGAGAAGGATACGTATTGCGACGACGTGCTGAACCAAATCGCTTCCATTCAATCGGCCCTGAACGGGGTCGGAAAGCTGCTGTTCGAGAATCACATGAAAAGCTGCGTCGTCGAACGGATTCAAGAAGGCGACATGGACGTGATAAGCGAATTGATGACGACGATGAACAAAATGATGAAGTAAGCGGGTTAGGGCAGCGGCAGCGCTGCTCTTTTTCGTTCTATTAAGGATACAGATAGGATACAGAGGTATTCTAAAAAAACAAGTTGACTAAATATAGGGTAGAGGGGTATACTAAGTTCGCAAAGCGAAATCCATTAAATTCCGAAAGGTTGATGAAATCATGGCAAAAGCAACGCTGAAAGTCGAAGGCATGAGCTGCCAGCACTGCGTAAACTCGGTCGAAGGGGCTTTGAAGGGGATCGGGGCCGTAGGCAAAGTCGATCTGAAAAGCGGTTCGGTGGAAGTCGACTATAACGAAAACAACACGACGATCGAAAAAATCAAAGCGGCGATCGAAGATCAAGGATACGACGTAAAGTCTTAATCGGTTCCGCGAACTAAGGAGTGAGCGACAGTGGATATGACCGCGACTAGCGATACGAAGCAAACGGCTCTACAGATTGCCGGCATGACTTGCGCCGCATGCGCCAATCGAATCGAGAAGGGACTCGGCAAGCTGGAAGGCGTCTCCGCCGCCAACGTCAACTTCGCGACGGAGCAGGCGAGCGTGACGTACGATCCTTCCAAAGTCGGCGTCGGCCGGATGGAGGAGACGATCCGCAAGCTGGGCTACGATACCGTTAAGGAGATCGCGCAGTTTAAGCTGGAAGGCATGACTTGCGCGGCTTGCGCCAACCGGATCGAGAAGGGGCTCGCCAAGCTGCCCGGCGTATCGAACGTCTCCGTCAATTTCGCGCTTGAATCCGCCCGCGTGGAATTCAATCCGGGCAACGTCTCGGTAGACGATATGCAAAGCAAGGTGAAGCAGCTTGGCTATCGGGCGATCGTCCGCCAAGACGATGCTAACGCCGAGGATCGGCGAGCGAAGGAAACGCGCAAGCAGAGGAACAAGCTGATTCTGTCGGCCGTTCTCTCGCTGCCCTTGCTGTGGAGCATGGTCGCCCACTTCTCGTTCACGTCCTGGATTTACTTGCCCGAGCTGTTCATGGAGCCTTGGTTCCAGCTTCTGCTGGCCGCGCCGGTTCAATTTTACGTCGGCAGACAATTCTACGTTGGAGCGTACAAGGCGCTTCGGGGCGGCGGCGCGAACATGGACGTGCTCGTGGCGCTCGGTACCTCGGCCGCCTTCTTCTACAGTTTGTACTTGACGATCGATTGGTATGCCGCAAGCGGCATGCGGCATGACGGCCCGGCGCTGTATTACGAGACGAGCGCGATTCTGATCACCCTCGTCATCATGGGCAAGCTGCTCGAAGCCCGGGCCAAAGGCCGCACGTCGGAAGCGATCAAGTCGCTGATGGGCTTGCAGGCTAAAACGGCGCTCGTCGTACGCGACGGGAAGGAACTGACGGTGCCGGTCGAAGAGGTGTTGGCCGGCGACGTCGTCCTCGTCCGTCCGGGAGACAAAATACCGGTCGACGGCGAGGTGCTGGAAGGCGTATCGTCGGTCGACGAATCGATGCTGACCGGAGAGAGCCTGCCGGTCGGGAAGAAGGCGGGCGACGCCGTCATCGGGGCCACGATCAACAAATACGGGGCGCTGCGAGTGAAGGCGACCAAAGTCGGCAAGGATACGGCGCTCTCCCAGATCATTAAAGTCGTCGAAGAGGCCCAAGGCTCCAAAGCGCCGATCCAGAGGGTGGCGGACGTCATATCGGGCATCTTCGTCCCGATCGTCGTCGGCATCGCCGTCGCGGCCTTCCTTGTCTGGTATTTCTTCGCCGCGCCCGGCGACTTCGCCGAAGCGCTGGAGAAGGCGATCGCGATTCTGGTCATCGCCTGCCCTTGCGCGCTTGGCCTAGCCACGCCGACCTCCATTATGGCGGGCTCGGGCCGCGCGGCGGAGCTGGGCATTCTGTTCAAGGGCGGCGAGCATCTGGAGCAGACGCATAAAGTCGATACGATCGTTCTGGATAAGACCGGCACGGTGACCAAGGGCAAACCCGAGCTGACCGACGTGATCGCCGAAGGCGACGAAACGGAATTTCTTCGCCTCGTCGGAGCCGCGGAGCTGCAGTCCGAGCACCCGCTCGCCGAAGCGATCGTCGCCGGCATCGAGCGGAAGAACATTCGCCTTGCCGCGGCGGATTCGTTCGAGGCGATTCCCGGCTACGGCATTCAGGCCGAGGCGCAAGGCAAGCGGCTGCTCGTCGGAACGCGAAGGCTGATGGAGCGCTTTAACGTTGACGCAAGCCGGGCGCACGAAGCGATGGCCCGTCTGGAGGAATCCGGCAAGACGGCGATGCTCGTGGCGATCGACGACCGCTATGCGGGCATGCTCGCGGTAGCCGACACGATCAAGGAAACGTCCGGGGAAGCCGTGCGCAGACTGAAGGATATGGGGATCGAAGTCCATATGATGACGGGCGACAACGAACGGACGGCCCAAGCGATCGCGGCTCAGGTCGGTATCGACCGCGTGCTGGCGGAGGTGCTTCCCGAAGGCAAGGCGGAAGAAGTCCGCAGGCTGCAAGCGGCCGGCAAAAAAGTCGCGATGGTCGGCGACGGAATTAACGACGCTCCGGCTCTGGCGACGGCGGACATCGGGATGGCGATCGGCACGGGGACGGACGTGGCGATGGAAGCCGCCGACGTCACGCTCATGCGCGGCGACCTGGCCAGCATTCCGGACGCGATCTATATGAGCCGGAAGACGATGGCCAACATTCGGCAAAATCTGTTCTGGGCGCTCGGCTACAATACGCTGGGCATTCCCATCGCGGCGGTCGGCCTGCTTGCCCCCTGGGTGGCCGGAGCGGCTATGGCGCTAAGCTCGGTGTCGGTCGTGCTGAACGCGCTCCGCCTGCAGCGCGTACGAATCAAACGCGCGTCCGATCGGCCGGCGACTTAAACGGGAAACGGAGTGATTTTGCTTGCGGATGAAACGTAGATATTTGCCGATCCTGGCATGCGTGCTTGCCGCGGCGCTGCTCTCCTCCTGCGGCAGGTCGGGCGGAAGCCGACATGCTTCCGGGCACCCGGGGCACGATGCGGATAAGCCGGCAGGCGAGAGCGGGCTTCAAGTCTCGTTCTCCTTCGCTTCCGGCCGGGCGGCCGCGAAGGAGGAGAGCGAGCTCGTCATTCGCATTACGGACCGGCATGGCGTTCCGGTAGAGATGTACGAAGAGAACCACGAGAAACTTCTGCATCTGATAGTCGTGGACCGGGATTTGGCCTATTTCGCCCATCTTCATCCCGATTACCGTGGCGGCGGGGAGTTTGCGGTCGCAACGGCTTTTCCCGCGGGCGGTTCGTACAAGGTTTTCGCGGACTTCGTACCGGAAGGCGGATCGAACGAGACGCTCGGCGACTGGATAACGGTAGAGGGAGAGAAAGCGTCCCGTGTCGGGCTTAAGCCGGACAAGCGGCTTATCCGCGCGGCGGACGGCAAAGAAGTCGAGCTTGCGCTTGACGAGCCCAAGGCGGGTCGGGAAATCAAGCTAGTTTTCACGATACGGGACGGGAAGACGAAGGAGGAAATCGACGATCTGGAGCCTTACTTGGGCGCCGCCGGACATGTCGTCATCCTATCGGCGGACGCCGAGCGGTACCTCCACGTACACCCGATCGACGAGAAGGCGACGGGACCGACGGCGGAGTTCTCGACCTCATTTCCGCACGGCGGCACCTATAAAATTTGGGGTCAATTTAAACATGAAGGCCAAGTGATCACCGCCGCTTTCGTCGTAAGCGTTAAATGAAGAGTCCGAGCGAACCGCCCTCCGAGAGAAATAGCGGGGGGCGGTTCGTTTCAATAGAATAGAAGGCCTCGTCTTAAGCGAAGAATGAGGCCCTGGCATAAAAAAACGGGGAAAGGGCCGAAAAATTTAAATGCCGATTTCGATCTATTAATTTACAATTAAAGCATTATTTTTAATAGTTTTTTGAGAATCTCCCTTCTATGATAGCAATAGGCGAAGCCTATTTTTTTCGTTGTCATCCGAGAACAGGGGGAAGTTAATGAGATCGGTCAAAACTAAGCTGATTGGATCGTTCGCTATCGTATTGGTCTTCGTATTCGCATTGGGATTGACGGGACTGACGCAGATTAAGAAGGTGAGCGATTTCACTGACGAGGTCAGCGACTATTGGCTTCACGGCACGGAAGCCATTCTGCAAGCGAACCTGAATATCGAACGGTTTCTTAGCAATTATTATCAATCGTTAAACGTCAAAGACGCGGATCAGGCGAAGCAGCTGGCCGAAGAGAGAGCCTCGCTCGTGCGCGCGATTGACGAGGAGATCAAAAACTACGGAAATACGTTGGCCGGAGAACTGGATACTTCCCGGTATGAATCTCTCTTGCAAGCCTGGGACGAATTCCAGCAGGAGCTGACCGGTTCCGCCGATCTCAACGATTCGAAGGAAGAGGTCGAGGCGGCGATGGCCGGCGATTCCCCGTCGTTTAACCGGCTGAAGGCCGCGGTCGAAGAGCTTATAGCCTTCAACCACGAAGGGGCCGTCAACAGTAGGAACGAAAGCAAGGCGGTGTACGAAGGAACATCCGGCGTCTTATTCTTTTTGGGCATCGGCATTTTGGTCGTCGTGGGCGCGTTGGCCTGGGTGCTGATCTTGAATCTGACCAGGCCGCTTAGAGCGACGACGGCGATCATGGACCGGATCTCCGCGGGAGATCTGCGGGTCGATCTGCTGCGGATTAATCGCAAAGACGAATTCGGCGTCATGATGGAGTCCGTCAATAAGACGCTGCTGGCGCTCAGGCAATCCGTCCAGCAGATGCAGGAGGCTTCCACGGCGGTAGCGACGGCGTCCGCGCAGCTGTATGCCAGCTCCGAGCAGAACTCGGAGGCGGCCCGGCACGTGTCGGACTCGATCCATCAGGTAGCCTCCGGCTCGGAGGAGCAGGCGAACACGGCTGCGGAGTGCGGACGCGTGATCGATGAAATGTCGGAAGGCGTCCAGCGGATCGCGGAGACGACGGGCGAGGTGTCCGAGGTGTCCCAGCAAGCCGCGCGACAGGCGAATAACGGCTCGGCGAAGATGATCGAGGTGTCCGGTCGCATGCAGCGGCTGTCCGAAACCGTAGAGCAGGCCGGGCAGACGATTATGAAGCTCGAGGAGCAATCGGCGCAGATCAGCGAGATTTCCGGCTTGATCGGGGAGATCGCTTATCGCACGAATCTGCTCGCGTTGAATGCGGGAATCGAAGCCGCCAGAGCAGGGGAGCATGGCAAGGGCATTGCCGTCGTCGCCGGAGAGGTGCGCAAGCTTGCTTCGCAGAGCGACGAATCTTCCAAAGGCATCATCGAGCTGATCGAGACGATCCAGAAGGATACGCTCGATGCCGCGGAAGCGATGAAGCTAAGCCTGCAGGAAGTGCACGAAGGGGTAATCGCCACCGATCAAGCGGAGCGGGCGTTCAAAGAAATCGTTCATTCCACGGGAGAAGTGTCTACTCGGATTCAGGAGGCCGCCGCCGCGGCGGAACAGCTTGCCGCCAGCTCGGAGGAGGTCGCGGCCTCTATCGCGAACATGGGGCATATCGCCGGCCAGACGGCGGGCATGTCGCAACAGGTGGCCGCCGCGATGGAGGAACAGCTTGCATCCAACGAGGAGATGACCCGCTCTTCGCAGACGCTGTCCGGCATCGCCAGCGAATTGCAGAAGCTGGTTCGGAAATTTACGATCTGACCCCGCGTACGAAGTCGAAAGCCGAAAAGCGCAGAGTCCGAAACAGGGACCTGATCTTTTCGGCTTTTTCGGCGTTTCGACGATACACAATTTATAGGTTTCACCTTAACATTACCTGTATCGTCTCCGCAAAACTTCTAAGGCGTCAGAGGACGACGAAGGCGTTTTTCTTTGAAATCAGGTTTCCAGCAGTATTCGGCCCGTCTGCGACAGGTCGTAGCCTTGAATGGCCCGGAGCTCGTTCAAATACGCATCCGATTTCAGAATGTCCATGACCGCTTCGATCCATCGGGCGTTCTCGGAGGATTTCCTCATGACGAGGTCGTAGCGTTCGCGAATCAAGGGCACGAAGACGACGTTGCCGACGATCGCGGCCGCTTTCTCGATGCCGATGCCGACGTCCGCCTCTCCCAGTCCGACTTTGCCGGCGACGGCCAGATGGTTGGACTCGACCGTCTCATAGCCTCGAAGGGAGGAGGGGGCGATCCGGTGCAGGCGAAGCTGCTCGTCCAGCAGCACCCTTGCGCCCGATCCGACCTCCCGGTTAACGATGCGCAAGCCGGGTTTATTCAGGTCCGCCCAGCCCTTCAGGCCGAGCGGGTTGCCTAGGCGAACATAGAATCCGGCTTGCCGGACAAGCAGGTTGACGACAACGTAAGAGGAACCGACCAAAATTTTGCGTATGTACGGCAAGTTATATTCCCCGGTATCCCCGTCGAGCAGGTGGGTGCTGACGAGATCGGACTCGCCGCGATACATCGAAATCAGGCTGTCCAGAGAACCGGCGAAGGAGCGCAACGGCCGAAATCCGCTCACCCTGCTCTCCAAATGCTTCGACAGAATGTCGAGGCTCATGTCCTGTCCCGTGATGACGAGAGGGCGAACGCCCGGAGCCTGGCCGAGGTCCTGACGGGACCCCGCAGGTTCCTCCGGCGCCGGCGCGGCGGCCGGGGACCTTCCTTTGGCTTGCCTTTTGTACGCTTCCAGATCCGCGGCGTCGATCCGCATCTGTTTGCCGACCCGATAAGCCGTCAGCTTGCCTTTCTTGATCAGGTCGTACACGGTTAACTTCGATATTTTCAACAATTGGGCGATTTCTTCAGTCGTATAGGATTGATCGCTTGCCATGCTCGTCGCGGGCCTCCCATAGGATAAATAAAGGTTCTAATCCATTGTATCATACGAGAGCGGATTGCGGATTTCGGCGATGCGTCCGTTGCTCGGCGGTCTACCGGATACTCGCGAGTTCTCGCAGCCGTGTATTCGCGTCTCCCCGATACGGGCCGCCGTGATAGCAAACGACGGTTTCGATATCGAATTCCGCCAGCTTGGCCAGCGAACGCCGTGCCAGATTCGGATCGAGCGTCGTGATCGGGTCGGGACCGCAGAGCTCGCCAGCCGCGTTGACCGTCAGGGCGTCCGCGGCGATTAACGTTTTGCTGGCGCGATGGTAGAAGCTGAGGTGGCCTGGCGTATGTCCGGGCGTGGCGATGACGACGATGCCTCCGCCGTACGGAAGCTCTTGACCGTCCTCGAGGATTCCATGAACCGGCGAGCTTGGCGGATTTTCCAGGGTATGCCTGAATGCCTGCCGCCATTGTTCGGATACGTTCGGGGGAAGGGAGCTCACGGCCTGATCGATCGCTTCCGGAGTCATTCTGAGCAAGCGGAGCTTGCCTTCGATGTAGGGTTTCTCGAACGAGCCCGACATGACCGAGACCGAATGCGAAAATTGCCGGACAAGGTCGGGCAACGACCCGATATGATCGATGTCCTGGTGAGAGAGAAGGATTCGGCTTACGCCTTCAAAAGGAAGATCGTAATTTTTAAGCTCGGCGACAATCGGATCGAGCTGCCCGGGATAACCCGTGTCGATCAGAACGACTTCATCCCGATCCCATAGAAGCGCGGGATAAATCGCGCTCGGCTTGCCCATAATCACGGCGGTCAACTCAAGCGCGGCAATACCCGGTGCGATAAGCATGCTAAGTTCCTCCTTGTAATCGCGTCGTATTCGGCGCTGCCGTCGGGACGGCGAGCGGAACGAATAAGAGTAAGATAACAAAAAGGAAGATCAAAGTAAATGATTAAATATATAATCATAACATAAAAATAAATATCTGTCAAGAAATAAAAATAGGCGGAAGCGGGAAATGAGAGGGGATGCACGGAGAACCCCGGATCGCGTCAGAACGCCTTCCCGATTCCACTCTATTAAGCGGAGACGACACTTGATATACTAGCGTTGTCGGCTTCGTCTCCGGTTCGGAGAAAGGGCAAGCCAAAGTCGGATAGGAGCGTGGAGACGTGGGAATCGAACGAAACTGGGCAGGAAACTACAGGTACGGCGCATCGGAGTTCCATGCCCCGGACAACATCGAACAGGTTCAAGATCTGGTCGCGCGCAGCGCAAAAATCAAGGTGCTGGGCACGCGCCATTCGTTTAACGGTATTCCCGACACCGACGGAAGCCATCTCTCGCTCTCGAAGCTGAACCGGGTCGTCGGCCTGAACCGGGATAACGGGTCGGTTACGGTCGAGGCGGGCATTCGATACGGAGAGCTGTGCGGCTACTTGCACGACAACGGCTATGCGCTGCACAATCTGGCGTCCTTGCCGCATATTAGCATAGCGGGCGCAGTTGCGACGGCCACGCACGGCTCGGGGGACGGCAATGCCAATCTCTCCGCGGCGGTGAGAGAGATGGAGCTTGTCGCCGCGAACGGAGAGACCGTTACGCTATCGCGCGACAAGCCGGACGGAGGCTTTAACGGTGCGGTCGTCGGGCTGGGCTGCCTAGGCGTGGTGACGAAGCTGACGCTGGACGTCGTTCCCGCCTTCGAGATGAGCCAAACCGTCTATGAAAATTTGCCGCTCTCGCGTTTGGAGAACCATGTCGACGATATTTACTCCAGCGGCTACAGCGTCAGCCTATTCACGAATTGGAAGGACGCGGCGATGAATCAAGTCTGGGTGAAGCGAAAAACGACGGACGATGATACGGCCGCGGCCGTACTCGAACGCTGCGGAGCGAGACGAGCGGACGGACCCCGGCATCCCGTGCCGGGACAGCCCGCGCACAATTGCAGCGAGCAGATGGGCGTTCCGGGACCTTGGCACGAGCGGTTGGCTCATTTTAAAATGGCGTTCACCCCGAGCGCGGGAGAGGAGCTGCAGAGCGAGTATTTCGTCCCGCGCGGACAAATCTATCAGGCCTTAACCGCTCTGGCCGACCTCAGGGAGAAAATTTCCCCGTTGCTCTACGTATGCGAGACCCGCACGATCGCGGCGGACGAGCTATGGATGAGTCCATGCTACATGCAAAACTCCGCGGGCATTCATTTTACGTGGAAGCGGGACTGGGAGTCGGTGCGGCAAGTGCTGCCGCTGATCGAAAGCAAGCTGGAGCCGTTCGGGGCCAAGCCCCATTGGGCTAAACTGTTCATGATGGAGCCGTCGCGGGTGCAGTCTCTCTATCGGAAGCTGCCCGAGTTTCGGGATCTGCTCGCCCGGTTCGACCCGCAGGGCAAATTCCGCAACGCTTTCTTGAATCGATACATAACGGAAAGTTACAATTGATAGGGAAGTACAATCGAGGAGAGGCGCGTGGGAGAAATGAAATACGCCCGGTTAGGCCGGTCCGGACTGAAGGTCAGCAAGCTTTGCTTGGGAACGATGAACTTCGGGGTCGATACGGACGAGAAAGAAGCTTTCCGCATGATGGACGCCGCGCTGGACGCGGGAATCAATTTCTTCGATACGGCCAACATCTACGGATGGGGCAAAAACGCCGGCAAAACCGAGGAAATCATCGGCCGCTGGTTCGCCCAAGGCGGAGGAAGACGCGAGAAAGTCGTGCTGGCGACAAAGTTTTACGGGGATATGAGCGACGAGGCGGACGGCCCGAACGGCGAAGGCGGTTTGTCCGCCTATAAGCTTCGCCGTCACCTGGAAGGCTCGCTCAAGCGGCTTCAGACCGACCATATCGAGCTC
>JAEZZE010000135.1 GCA_023418755.1 Bacillota bacterium
GTAGATGACATAGCCGATAATGACCCAGGAAAGAAAATTCGGAAAAAGAATCGTCGATTGCGTGATTTTCGAAAACCATTTGCCCTTCAGCTCGTTGAACAGAATGGCCAGCGCCAGCGCGCACAGCGTTCCGAAGACGATGAATAGCACATTCAACCGCACCGTATTGAAGGTGACCTGCCAGGCGCGGTCCGAAGCGAAGAAGAAGTGGAAATTCTCCCACCCCACCCATTGCGAACGCCAAATCCCCAGCTTGTAATTAAACTTCTGGAAGGCAATCAGCATATAAGGAAGCGTCAAGTAGCCGAAAACAAAGGTGTACAAGGCCGCGGGCATCGCTAGAAGGTAAGCCGAACGGTTGCGGCTTAGTTCCCGGACGACGGCAAGCAAGCTGCGTCCTATTCTCAAACGGATCATCTCCTGTCGGGGTGTTTGTCTACACTTTAAGGAGCGGCCGGGGGGAAGTAAACTTTGATTCCATGCAAAGCCGCTATTTTCCGGGAGAAACGGGCTTTGAATTTTGGAAATCCCTATAATTTTATTGAAAGCGGATGAATGAATAGAGATTTTTTATATAATGAAGAAGCTTAACGGGCGAAGGATTTGATCAAGCATTCTGTAGGCGGGTGAAGATGACATTGAAGATGAAATCAAAGCTGCTACAGTATCAGGCGTATCGCAGCATGCTCTTAAGCTTTATTTTTCTGGCCTCCGTATTGGTTGCTTTGATCTGCGCGACGTTGTTTACGTTGTTTGCCCACAGTTCATCTCGGGATGTCGGGAAAATTTCCGAGTCGATGCTCGGCCAGACAAGCTATGCCGCCAACATTATGGAGGAGCAGGTTTACGAGATCGGAAACCATCTGCTAAGCAATCGGACGATGGTGACCTCCATTTATTCGAAGGAGGTCGATTATATCGAGGAGTATTATACGGTAACTGCGCTGAAAAACATCGAGGCGACTTACCCCTTTATCGAATTCATAGGCTTGTATAACGGTTATACGGAGCGCTACGTCAATTCGAAAGGCATTACTGCGCAAGCCGAGCGGGAATTGCTGCAGCAGCTCGATACCGCGGACAAAAAGTACGGGATATTGTTTCCCCGCATCTTGAGCAGCCCCGGACTTGGCGGAGAAAAGCGGCTGTTGACGTTTGTCCTGCAGCCGGGCTTTAATTCGTATTTGCCTAAGAAGGGCGCAATTGTCATTAACGTAAACGCGGACTATATGAGGCAGTTGATCGGCGGTCTGCAAAATAAAAGTTCGAGGTATTTGATCGCGATGAATACGGAAGGCGTCGTTCTCAGCCATTCTAACGAAGCGCACTTTCTGGAAAACTTTGGCAAACAAGAGTACGTGAAACGAATCTTGGAGGAGAAGGCCGATTCCGGCAGCTTCAGCGCCGCGGTCGACGGGCAGAAGAGCCTGGTCAGCTTCGTCAAATCGGAGGAGCTTCATTGGTACTTTGTCAGCGTGAGTCCGGTAAAGGATCTTTTTTTTAATTTGAACAATGATAAAGTGCTTACATTAACGGTAGCCTTTATTATTTTCGGGATCGGCATCTTTATGTCCATTTGGTTGACCAACCAAATGTATAACCCGATTCAGCGTCTGTTTCAGAAAATTACGGGCGCGGCTGCGGGCGGCAGATCGGCGGCGGCCAGCAAGCGGATCAATGAATTTTATATGATCGACGAGACGTACTCCAGCATCGCGCGCAAGGTGAGCGAGATGGAGCCGGCCGTAGCCGTTGCCCGCAAAAGCGGTCTATTCAAATATTTAACCGGCGGCCAAACCGATCTGACCAATCGGTATTCCGAACCGCTGGCCGGACCGTATTTTAACGTCGTCGTGTTGGTGATCGACCGCCTGCAGCAGTTTAAGCAGGAGCATTCCGAACATATGCAATCGCTGATCCGGTTCGGGATATGCAACATTGCCCAGGAATGGCTGGCCGGGGACGAAGCTTGCAACGAGTGCGAAGTCGTTATCATCAACGAACATGAAATCGGTATTTTGCTGCAGCTGAATCAAACCGGCGAATCGGCCGAAAGGATGCTGAAGCTGCTGGAAATTCAACGAACGGTCCAAAGCTATTTTAAAATATCGCTCACGGTCGGAGTCGGCCGCACTCGACGCGAGCCGGAGCAAATCCGAAATATTTACCTTAAGGCGAGAGAAATGACGTACAAGCGCTTTTTCCAGGGACCGGGGCGCATCTATAAGGACGAGCCGGCGGCCGATTCCGAAGCGACGGAGACGGAATACCCGGAAAGTCTGGAGAAGAAGCTGATCGAAGCGATCCGGATGAATCAGGGGCAAGCGGTAGTCCGACTCATCGACCAGTTTGTTGCCTCTTTGAACGGAGCGGACTACCATCATGCGCTCTACATGCTGCAGCAGCTGCTGACGGAATTGAACAGGCAATACAATCTGATGGGCTCAGCCGACGGCGAACAGCGAGAATTATTCGCGCGCATGGCGTTCCACGCCGTATCCTATGAAACGTTGGAGGCGTTCGCGGCAGATTTGGCGGCCTTGTGCCGCTGCATCTGCGAGCAGATGGAAGCCAAGGCGAAAAACCGCAATACGGAGCAGATGAGTACGATTAAGACCTATATCGATCAGAATTATTGGAAGCCGGACATTTCCGTCGACTTTCTGGCCGACTACGTCGGTCTGACGCCAGGCTACTTGGGCAAGCTGTTCAAAGCGCAGTATCAGCAGTCGGTTAACGATTATTTGAAGGATGTTCGGCTGGATCTGGCGAAGAGAATGCTGCTGGAATCGACGGAATCGGTCCAGGCGATCAGCGAGAAGGTCGGCATCCATAATACGACTTACTTTTTTACGCTGTTCCGGAAGAAGTACGGCATGTCGCCCGTGCAGTATCGCAACGATGTCATCCTCCACCGCAATCAGGAGGCGAAATCCGGAGAATAGCGGACTTTCTCATAAAGTGAATGAAATCGAATTAAATCTAGCAACGGTTACGGCCGAATTAAAGGGATTCGCAATTTTTGAAGTTTACCCGCGCTTGCCGCCTTGACTATGATGGGGACGGTTTCACCGGAAGGGCCATCATTACAAAAAAGGGAGCGTATCCGAATGAAAAAAGTCTGGTTACCGATGGTTGGCTTGCTGGTCGCTTTATCCGCAGTAACTTCCGCATGCAGCACGTCGGAGGGCGGCAATGCCGCCGGCGGGAATAAAGGGAGCACGGAAAGCAAGGAAGCCGCCGAAGAGAACAACGCCGAGAAGAAGCTAGTCAGATATGTGATGCCGGGAACGGCGCCGCAAGATCAGGCGGCAGGCGAAGCGGCGATTAACAAGAAGCTTGAGCAGGATGGGCTTAACCTCAAGTACGAGGCGATCTACATTCCTTGGGACGTGTGGGATCAAAAGACGAACCTGATGATGTCGACGGGCGAAGAGTTCGAGCTGATCCATATTATGCACGATAATAAGGGCCCGAACGTTCTGGCCAGCAACGGCGGCATCATTCCGATCGACGAATATTTGGACGAGTACGGACCCGATTTAAAGAAGAGCTTACCGGAATGGGTATGGGATACGGTTAAAATTTCAGGTAAAATTTACTCTGTGCCGAACTACTGGCTGGACAGCGCTTATGCGGACGGCATGATTACGATTCGTCAGGATTTGTTGGAGAAGAACGGGCTTCAGGCGCCGAAATCGGCCGATGATTTATTGAAGCTGGCGGAGACCCTGAAGGGCAACTGGCCGGATGCGAACAAAAACGTGTTCATTCGGACGCTGAATACCGAGCCGGCGTATTATTTGCACCCTACGTATGAGACGTATCCGTTTACCGTATTTCAAAATTTGATCCGGATCGATCAGGAAGGCCAAGTCTCCTCCTGGATCGAGAGCGAGGAGTTTAAGAAAGACGTTGCGTTCTTCCGCGAGGCTTATCAGAAAGGGCTGGTTAATCCGGATGTTCTGACGGCGCCGACCGAGGTTGTGAACAACGAGGAGCAGATGGGACGTTTCCTGTTCCGCGAAGGCGACGGCGTGACGGACAAGGTCGGAGAGAAGGTTCCGGGAGCGAAGCTGGAAGGCTTCTTCTTGAACGAATCGATCAAGTTCAGATCGTATGGCGTGCGCAATTCCAACGGCGTAAGCGCAACGTCTCCGCATCCCGAAGCGGCCGTTCAATTCTTGAATTGGGTGTTCGGCAGCCAGGACAACTTCGATCTTGTTCTGTATGGGCCTGAAGGGGAATATTGGAAAAATATCGGCGACGGGTTGAAGGAGGATTTGAAGCTGGACAGCAACGGCGCTCCGGCTTATCAAGTCGCCTCCTGGATGCTTGGGCATGTGGAAATGATCCGGTGGGCGGCCAATACGCATCCGACGATTCTGAAATATCGGGCGAGCCAGAGCGCCGACGCCGTCAACAGCGTGACGCTAGGGTTTAACTTCGACGCTTCCGAGGTGAGCGTCGAATATACGAATACTTTAGCGGAGTTTAATACAAGCATTTTACCGATCAAATTGGGACTGCTGGATTACGAGACGGCGTTCCCTGCCGCTCTGAAGAAGATGAAAGCTGCCGGACTGGATAAAGTGGTCGAGAAGTATAACGAGCAATTCCAGGCTTTCTTGCATGCAAAGCAGTAATCGGAGTCGGGATTTGAATCGGGATCGGTAGCGGAATCAGGATCAGGATCAGGATCGGAAGAGGAGAATTATAGCGATGGAACTTTATCGGGAACATGCGGCCCCCATTGAAGCGCGGGTAGAGGATTTGCTGGGCAGAATGACGCTAAAGGAGAAGGTTGGCCAGCTGAATCAGCGGATGTACGGCTGGAATGCCTATCGCAAAACGGCGAACGGCTTTGAGCTGACCGAAGCGTTCATGGAGGAAGTCGCCGCGGGCGGCGGGATGGGGGCGCTGTACGGCCTGTTTCGCGCCGACCCGTGGTCCAAGGTGACTTATGAGAACGGAATTACGGCAACGGACAGCGCGAAGGTCGCCAATCAGATTCAGCGGTATCTCATCGAGCATACGCGGCTGGGCATTCCGGTGATGCTCTCGGAGGAATGTCCTCACGGGCATCAAGCTTTGGACGGGACGCTGACGCCGACCAATATCGGCATCGGGGCAACCTGGAATCCGCAGCTCGCTGAGCAAGCCTACGAGCAGGTTGCCGCTGAAATCCGGGCGAGGGGCGCTCATCTGGGTCTAGTGTCCACGCTTGACCTGCTTCGCGATCCGCGCTGGGGTCGTTCGGAGGAATGCTTCAGCGAGGATCCGCATTTGGCGGCTCAGTTTACGAAAGCGGCCGTTAACGGGCTGCAGGGATATCGGCGGTCGGTGAATCAGAAGCAAGAGGGGCAACCGCAAGTCGGGGAACAGCCGGATGTGCGGCAACAGACCGGGCACTCGGAGCAATCGAGGAAGCAGGGGCAAAGCCAGCTAGCGCCCAACAAGGTGGCTGCCGTGTTGAAGCATTTTTGCGGGCAAGGAGCGGGCGAAGGCGGGCTGAACGCTTTCCCGGCGTCGATCGGCGAGCGCGAGCTGCGCGAAATCCATCTGCCGGGCATGGAAGCCGGCGTGGAAGCGGGAGCGCTCGGCTGCATGGCGGCCTATAACGAGATTGACGGCGTTCCTTGCCATGCGAACCGCAAGCTGCTTACCGGCATCTTGCGCGATGAATGGGGCTTTGACGGAATCGTGATGGCCGACGGCACGGCGATCGATCGTTTGCTGGCTTTAACGGGCGACTATGAGTCCGCGGCTTCGCTGGCGTTAACTGCCGGCGTCGATATCAGCCTGTGGGACAAGGCGTTCAGTACGTTGGAGCAGGCCGTGCTGCAAGGGAAAGTTCAAATGTCCTACATCGATCGGGCCGTCAGGCGGGTACTGCGGTTGAAATTCCAACTGGGCCTGTTCGAGAACCCGTATACGGCGGAAGAAACCGCTGCGGAGATTGTGGGCAACGAGACGGCGCGTCATATCAATTTGCAGTTGGCCAGGGAAAGCATCGTCCTGCTGAAAAATGAAAACCGGTTGCTGCCCCTTGGAGCCGGATTGCGGCAAGTCGCCGTGATCGGCCCGAACGCGGATGCCCTGTACCATCAGCTTGGAGACTACACGGCCATTCAGCGACCGAACTCCGGCACGACGGTATTGGAAGGAATCCGGGAGGCGGCAGGTGAGGCGAAGGTGGTCTATGCCAAGGGCTGCTCGGTTCGCGGAGACTCGCGCGCCGGTTTCGCCGAAGCGGTTGAATCGGCCCGTCAGTCGGAGGTTGCCGTATTGGTCATGGGCGGCAGCAGCGCGCGTAATTTCGAACTCAAATTCGATATCAACGGCGCGGCGATCGTGGAGGACGGCCAGCCAACCGACATGGACTGCGGCGAAGGCGTCGATCTGGCCGATTTGCGGCTGGGCGGCGTACAGTCGGAGCTGATTCGCGAAATTGCCGCAACCGGAACGCCGATCGTGCTTGTTCTGATTCAGGGCAGACCGCACGCCATTGCCGACGTGGCTTCGGATTGCCAGGCCATACTATCGGGCTGGTATCCAGGGCCTGAGGGAGGCAGGGCGCTTGGCGAAATCTTGTTTGGCGCCGTAAACCCTAGCGGGAAGCTCGCCGTTACGATTCCGTATTCCTCCATGAGCTTGCCGGCGTACTATAATCGCAAGGATCAGGGCTATGCGCCCAGGTATGCGGATTGTCCGCAACTGGCCCTGTATCCATTCGGTTACGGGCTCAGCTATACGACCTTTGCGTATTCCAACCTAAGAGCTGTCGCGCCGGAACTTACGCTTCGGCAGCTAGCGGCCGGAGACAGCTTCGAAATTGCGATCGATGTGGAGAACACGGGAACGATGGCCGGAGCGGAAGTTGCGCAGCTGTACATCAAGGATATGGAGGCT
>JAEZZE010000258.1 GCA_023418755.1 Bacillota bacterium
GCGCGTCAACTGACGGAGAAACTGAACAGCGTCGCCATGGCCGATTCCAGCTATGAGTCGATATCCCTGATTCCTTTGTACGAGGGAGGACAATTTATCTCCACGGGAACGACGTTGAATAAGGAGAAGGTCGCGGAGCAGCCGTTCCTGAAGACCATCTCCGAAGCGAACGGCAAGGCGGTCTGGGTTCCGACGCTGGCTAAAGGCCTAGACGACAGCCGATCCGCGCCGACGTACGTATTGGGACGCATGCTGAATCAAGGAAAGCCTTACTTGTTGATGCTCGAGATCAAGATCAAAACGCTGGAAGACGAGATGAAGTCGGTCAACTTCGGAGAAGACAGCTCCGCCTATATCGTTTCCTCCGACAAAACGATCGTATACGGTCCGAACGCGGAGAAGATGGGCGCAGCTTACGAATATGACATGCCGGAGGAGGATTCTTCCGCGACGGTTACGATCGACGGGACCAAAGTCCTGTCGTCGGTGGGGCTGTTGGAAAACAACGGCTGGCAGCTGCTCGGCAACATTCCGGTTTCCGCTCTTGTCAAGGACGCTAAAGCGATCAGCAACCTGACCTGGGTGATGTCGCTGATCGCGGCGCTGATCGCGGCGGGAATCGGCATGATCGTCATGCTGACGGTCGGCCGTCCGCTTGCCCAACTGCGCACGCTGATGAACGAGGGCGAACGCGGCAACCTGACCGTCCGTTCCACCAACCGGAGCAAAGACGAGATCGGACAGGTGTCCGAAAGCTTTAACCGAATGATGGAGGAAATTACCGGACTGGTGCGCCAGACGAATCAGTCCGCGCAGGAAGTGCTAGAGACGGCGGCGTCCCTGTCCGACGCGTCCCGCAAGACGGCCGGAGCGGCCAAAGAAATCGCCGTCGCGACCGAGGAGATCGCGAACGGAGCGACCAATCTCGCGGTGGAAGCGGAGAAGGGCTCGGATCTGACCGTTCAGATCGGCTCTCAGGTCCAATCCGTCATCGATTCCAACGTCGAGATGGGGCATTCGGCCAACGAGGTCGAGGAAGCCGGCCGCACGGGCTCCGTCTATATGGATAACCTGATCCAGAAGACGGGACAGACGGAAGAAATGACGCGTTCGATGGTCGAGAAAGTGGACAAGCTGCAGGAGAGCACCGGTTCGATCCGCAAAATTCTCGACGTGCTCGGCAACATCACGAAGCAAACGAATATTTTGTCCTTGAACGCCACGATCGAAGCGGCGCGCGCCGGGGCTGCCGGCAAAGGGTTCATGGTCGTCGCCGACGAAATCCGCAAGCTGGCCGACCAGTCCCGCGAATCGATCGGTATCGTCGGGGGCATCGTCGAAACCATTTCGAGCGAGATCGAAGAGACGGTAAGAGTCCTGTCCGAAGCTTATCCGATCTTCCAGGAGCAGATCGACTCGGTTCGCGAAGCCAATCAGATTTTCGTCACGGTTCAAGACAATATGAGCGGATTCGTCAACAGGCTGTCCTCGGCCACGGATTCGGTCCGTCAGCTCGAAGGCGCCCAGAATACGCTCAGTCTCGCGATGAGCAACGTCAGCGCGGTCGCCGAAGAAGCGTCCGCTACGTCCGAGGAAGTCGCTTCGCTCAGCAACGAGCAATTAAGCATCAGCGACGGCCTGGTTCAGCTGTCGAATAATCTGGAGGCGGTGTCGGGCAAGCTGCGCGAATCGCTTAGCCGCTTTACTGTAGCTTAAGCCCCTTTACGAAAGAGAGTCACATTAAGTGAATAAAGTTCGTAGGAAAAGATGATCGATAGGAATTATTTATCGTGCATGGATCTCCTTCCGCTGCTTTACGAGGCAGCCTCCAGGAGACCCGTGCACTTTTTCTTATTCGATCCTCATGTACGACCCTACTTATGGGAGAACTCCTATATTGGACGTAGTTCATAAGACGGAAGCCGTTCGTCGTGCTTGTTTGCGAGGATTATGGTAATCCTAGGGAGGAGACGAGAGAAAAGGGGCATAGGAAATGAGTCGGGAAAAGTCCACGAGGGCGTTTCGGGTTCTTTTGCTGTTGGCGACGCTGTTCGGCGCGATCGGAGCGCGATTGGCCTGGCTGCAAGTCTGGGGAGGCGGAGGGATAAGCGCGAGCGGATCGCTGAACGCGAGCGCCGTTCTGCAGCATTCGGACGCTTTGCTTCTCGATAACGGCCGCGGACAGTTCCTCGATCGCCGGGGACGTCGTCTGACGGGGCAAACGGTGCATGGTTTGGCCGCGTTTCCGGCCAACGGGCAGCCGAGGGGTCCGGAGCGGGACATTCGGGAATTGGCGGAAGCGCTGGGCGTCGAAGAGGCTATGCTGGAGCAGTGGTTAGGGCAGCTGCGAGAGCCGGCCGTATGGCGTCTTCCCGGCTCCGGCCTGGCGGCCGACCTGACTTCGGAGCAGATTCGCCGAGCGGGAAAGGCGAACCTCCGAGGCGTTGCCGTGCTTCCCTACCTGAATCGGTACCCGTCGGAAATCACGCCCCTGCACGCGATCGGCTATATCTCCCAGCACCCCGAGCGCGTCATCGGGGTTTACGGAGACCGAATCGCAAGGAATCGGATGAAGACGTCGACGCCGATCGGGGGAACGGGATTGGAGAAGTCGCTGGATCGTTTCCTTCAGGGGCGATCCGAGACCGTGGTCAAGCAGGTGACGGATGCGTCGCGAAAACCTCTGCAAGGCCTGGGGCTGCGATTAACGGCTTCCGATAACCCGCATTTCCCGCTGCAAGTCATGACGACGCTCGATCTGGACGTTCAACGGATCGCCCAATCGGCGATGGACGAATACGGAATCGGCAAAGGGGCGGTCGTCGTGCTGGATGCCGCCAATGCCGATCTATTGGCGATGGTGTCGCTTCCGCGTCTGGATCCCTATCGCATCGGCACGAACGGCACCGATGAGCGCAATCATGCGGTCTCCGCCGCTCCGCCGGGATCCGTGTTCAAGACGGTGACGCTGGCCGCCGCGCTGGAGGCGGGCGAGACCGGTTGGCACGAGACGTTTTACTGCGACGGAAAATACGGTAAATACGGGCTGAAATGCTGGAAGAAGGGGGGGCACGGCCGTCTTACGTTGGAACAGGCGTATGCGCAGTCCTGCAATGTCGCTTTCGCGACTTTGGCCGAGCGGCTCGATCCGGCCTGGCTGCAGATAACGGCGGAGCGGCTGGGCTTCGCCAGGCGGGTGGGCTGGCATACGGACCGATTCGTCGACGGAAAGCCGCTGCGGCTGCTTGGCGAAGAAGAGCCCGGAACCGTGTTCTTGAACAGACGGATCGCCGAAGACGGGGGAGCGAGAACGGGGTCGGGCATCGGTCAGCGGGACGTGAGGATCACACCGCTGCAGGCGGCGAACATGGCCGTGGCGATATTGCACGATGGACGGGTATTCGCGCCCAGGCTCGTGAAGGAAGTGCGCTATGCGGACGGGGGGCTGATGGCGTCGCTGGACGTCCGATCCGCGGATTCGAAGCGCGGCAGAATCTCAGCGGATACGGCTGCGGCGCTGCGCAAGGGCATGCTTGCCGTCGTGCGGGAAGGGACGGCCGCCGAAGCTTTGCGGGGGGCCGAATGGCCCTTGGCCGGCAAGTCGGGGACGGCAGAGCTTGCGGGCAAGCGGAAGGGCCGCAACGACCATTGGTTCGTCGGGTACGGGCCCGTAAACGAAAAGCCGCGGTACGCGGTCGCCGTGCTGATCGAGGATCAGCCGGCGGGCCTGCGCAACCGCGGCGCGACGGTATTCGGCAAAGTCATGGACGGGATTCGGACCCTGGAGCTTCGCCGGCAGCAGGCTGCGGCGCAAGCGGATGAACATTGAACTCGTCGTTCGGAAACCGGATCCATCTGCGGAAGTAACCTTGGTCGTACAGGGCCTTCAGCAGGATCATCAGGATCGGGGCCAGAATCAATCCCGCGACGCCGAACAGCGATAAGGAGATCATCATAAAGGCCAGCATCGTAAAGGCGGATACGCCGACGGTTTGTCCCGTAATTCTCGGCTCCAGGAATTGCCGCGTCAGCGTTACGACGAGCAGCAGCGCGGTAAGCCAGATAGCGAGCGTCGTATCCCCGACGACGAACAGGTAGACGATCCACGGAATGAACAGGGTGTTGACGCCAAGCAGCGGAAGCACGTCGAAGATGCCCGCAAGCAAAGCGATGGAGAAGGCGTTGTTCACGCCGAGAGCAAGCAAAGCGACGAAGATGACGAGAAACGTAATGCTGATCAGCTTTCCTTGCGCTTTCAAATAGGCGCCGATTCCTTTGAAAACGTTGTTGCGCAGAAACTCGAAAGCGATTTTGAGCGTTTTGGGCGCTCTGTCCGCCGAGACCTTTTTCCACGTTTCGATCTCCAAGCTTAAGAAATAGGCGAGAATGATGGCGATCGAAATGTTCAAAATAAACGACGAGAAGGAGCTTAGAATACCGACAAGCCATTTTAGAAATTTACCGGCCCAATTCGCGCCCAAATCGGTTACGTAAGCGGTAGCTTCGCTCAGCTTTTGCGCGATATCGGGAGGCAGCGCGTCGGCCTGGTTTTGCACCCTTTCCGCGATGGATCGGACCTGATCTTCGAGCAGTTTCTGGTATTTCGGCAGATCGTCCGCGAGCTGCGTAATCTGAATCGTGAAAATATAACCGAGCCCGAAGAATGCGGCTAGGACGACCAACGTAAAGAACAGAATGCTGATCCCCGTGGCGATCGACTTGGGCAGCCCGATGCTGTTAAG
>JAEZZE010000260.1 GCA_023418755.1 Bacillota bacterium
GGTGGAACCTGGCGATGGGCTACAACCTGGCGGCGGACTTCTTCAACGGCGTGGCCAACCCTTGGGTCGACGCGGTGGCCATCCTGCAGAAAAACATCTTGTCGCAATACGGGGATTCGCTGGTGAAGAGCTTCGGGGAAGTCGCTCCGAACGTGACGCGAACGGATTTCGGCGCGTACGCGGTGGCGGCGAACTGGAGCAAGGAAGCCGGCTATGCGCTTAACGCGGATACGGCGCTGCCTCCGGGCGGATACGAAGCCGCCGCCGCCGACGGAAGCCGGCGGGCGGGGAGCTACGTTCGCTTGAACGGTTTCGAGCTTGACGCCGGAGAGCATCATCTGGTCGAGGTGCGGGAGAAGGATGCGATTCGGGTATACCAGCCGATCGGCTCCGATACGTCGCTTAAGATCAAGAAAGGCGACGGCTGGGCGCATGCGGTCGCGGGCGCTTACGAGGCGAACGGGACGAAAATCGCGGACTTGGTCGTCCGGGAAGACGGAGACTACGTTCGATTCGACTATGTAGGCACGATCAAGGAGCGCAAAGTCGCATACGTTGAATTGGCAAGCTCTGCCGAGCCGAGCAAAGCGACGGAGACGTTCGAGAAAGTCATGGCGATGACGAATTCGGCGCTTGGCAAAAAGGCGCAGGCAACCTCGCTGACGTCCGACGCGTTCCCGCCGGAGCTGACGGTGGACGGCGATCCGTACACCTACTGGGAGAGCACGGCCAAGCAATTCCCGCAATCGCTGACGCTCGATCTGGGCGAGGAGCGGGGGCTGACGAAGCTGATTTTGCGGCTGCCTCCGCAGGACGCCTGGGAGACGAGGGAGCAGGAAATCGAGGTGCTCGCAAGCCCGGACGGACAATCGTATACGTCCGTTCTGGCCAAGGCGGCGTATACGTTCGATCCGGCGGCGGCCAACGCGGTCGAAATTCCGCTGGACGGAACGAAAGCCAGGTACGTCCGACTGACCATTACGGGCAATACGGGTTGGCCGGCGGCTCAGATTTCGGAATTCGAGGTCTACTGAAGAACGGACGAAGGCGGGAGAGCCGGCGCGAAGTCAAGCGGCGCTATCCCGCCTTTTTGCTTGCGGGCTTGCCGATAACCTCGCGAATCAATGGCGAGCGTATCCGCGGCGCGATGCAAAATGAGCAGATTGTCCGCATGGGAAACACCGTTCCCTTCTTGTCCAACTTTTCATAAGCTGGATGATCAACCGCATTTTCGAGGGGGAACGGGATATGCATCTGTACGCGGGAGCGGTATGCGCTTTGCTGGGAGCGGCGGTAACTTTCTCCCTAGGCATTTGGAACGAGTCGCTAACTTTTTTGCTCGTGCTGATGGCGGTCGATTACATTACCGGGGTGGCCGCGGCGTTAAAGGAAGGGAGCGGGCTTAACAGCAACATCGGATTCTGGGGGCTGTTCAAGAAAGGGCTGATCCTGCTCGTCATGATGATTACGCATCGGCTTGACGTGCTGCTCGGCGCCGATCTGATCATGGGCGGCGCCGTGTTTTTCTATATTGCGAACGAGCTGCTGTCGATCATCGAAAATTACGGGCGGCTGGGGCTCCCGCTGCCGGACAGTCTGAAACGCATCGTTCAAGTGCTCCGGGACCGGGCCGGGGAGCCGAAGGATTCGAATCGCAACGGAACCTCTTAAAGCCGTTTTTTGTTTTGGGCGGACAATGGCTATACTGGATGAGTAGCCCCATTAGCCAGGGAGGTTGATTCAATATGAGATTGGAGAGCGGCACGAGCGTCATTCTGCGAGTCGAGATGGACAAGCAAGCGGTGACGTTCGGGGAACTCGTCTCCTTAATCGGCCGGCAAGGCGGAGATATCGTCGCGATCGACGTCATTCAACCCGGCAAGAAATCGGAAATCCGGGATCTTACGGTCAGCGTCGCCGAGCCGAACGTCATCGGAACGTTGTCCGAAGCCGTCAGGTCGATGCGGGGAATCCACTTGGTCAACGTTTCCGACAGGACGTTCCTGCTCCATCTCGGGGGGAAAATCCAAGTCCGCTCGAAAGTTCCGATCAAAAACCGAGACGATCTGTCCCGCGTCTATACGCCTGGCGTAGCCAACGTCTGCCTGGCCATTCGGGACGACGCGAACAAATCCCATTCGCTGACGATTCGCCGAAATACGGTCGCGGTCGTATCGGACGGGACGGCGGTGCTCGGTTTGGGCGACATCGGTCCCCATGCGGCGATGCCCGTGATGGAAGGGAAAGCCATGCTCTTTAAGGAGCTCGCGGACGTGGACGCGTTCCCGATTTGCTTGGATACGAAGGAGACGGAGGAGATCATCGCCATCGTGAAAGCGATGGCGCCGACGTTCGGAGGCATCAATCTGGAGGACATCTCCTCGCCGAGATGCTTCGAGATCGAACGCAGGCTGAAGGAGGAGCTGGATATCCCGGTATTCCACGACGACCAGCACGGTACGGCCGTCGTGCTTCTCGCCGGGTTGATCAACGCCCTGAAGATCGTGGGGAAAGAGATCGCGGACATTAAAGTCGTCGTATGCGGCATCGGGGCCGCGGGCATCGCTTGCTCCCGCATGCTGCTGGCCGCCGGAGCCACGAGGCTGATCGGAGTCGACAGATTCGGCGCCATTCACAAGGACGAGCAATACGGCAACGAGGCATGGAACGAGTTCGCCCGAATGACGAATCCCGATAACGAGAAAGGGCAATTGTCCGACGTCATCGCGGGGGCGGACGTATTTATCGGTCTGTCCCGGCCCAAACTGCTATATAACGAGGACGTTCGGAAAATGAACCGCGATCCGATCGTATTCGCGATGGCGAATCCCGATCCGGAAATTTCGCCGGAGGAAGCCGGCGCGGACGTGAGAGTGTACGCGACCGGAAGATCCGACTATCCGAACCAACTGAACAACGTGCTCGCCTTCCCCGGAATTTTCCGCGGAGCCTTGGACGCCCGGGCCAGAACGATCAGCGAATCGATGAAGCTCGCCGCCGCGCATGCGATCGCCTCGATTATCGGGCCGGAGGAGCTGAACGAGGAATATATCATTCCCGGCGTCTTCAACGACAAGGTCGTACCCGCCGTCCGGCGCGCCGTCATACAAGAAGCGATCAACGAAGGAATTGCCCGTAAAGTTCCGAGCGATTTTCGCAATCTCGACTGATCCCGCCCGAAAGAAACGTTTTTTTGACCGCGGATTCGGCGAAAGAGATCGATAAACCCGATTGTTCATGAATTTGTCAAAAGTTTTGAAGGAAGTTTCCAGACAAATGCTTGAGTTCAAACGAGGGTTTTAGGTAGAATATGAGGTAGACATTTTGTAGGAAGCAGGGGAGCAGACAATGCACAAATGGATTATGTCCGCATTGGTGACGATCGCGTGCGCGATGGGAGTCTACTTGTTGGCGACCGCGCTGCCGGAGAGACCGAAAGAGGAAACTTTGGCGGAAGGCCAGGAGATGCTCAGAATCAAGGCGAAGAACTTCGAATTCGACCAGAAGGAGTACAAGGTTAAAGCCGGCACCAACTACAAAGTGAAGTACTCCAATACGCTCGGCGTTCACGGCGTCGAATTCGTAGGACTGGGACTCGAGTTGAACAAGGACAATCCGGAAACCGAAGTGACTTTCGACCAGCCCGGAACTTACGAGCTGCGCTGTTCCATTATGTGCGGACAAGGCCACAATACGATGGTTTCCACATTGATCGTCGAATAGAGAGGGAAAGGAGCCGTCAGGCTCCTTTTTTCCGACCTTAGGCCCGGCTTCTTGCCCTCGATCGGGTTTTGGAGACGCCGAGGTCCGTCAAATAACCGATCAAGGCCCAACTGAGCACCGTAAGCGCGTACATCGTCCATACGCTGGCGCTGTGCAGATCGGCGAACAGCTCGACGAACCACATCGGAACGCTGAACATCATCAGGAACAAATTGTGGGGATCGTAGCCGGTAACGTTAAAAAGGCAAAGCGCAAGTCCGATGAGCGTACATATTCCGGTAAAAGGATAGCGCATATCGCGTGCATGCCCCTTTCGCTGTTTGCGATCTAGTATGCGCGCCGGGCCATATTCTCATGATAAGAAAGGAATGGGAAACAATGATTACTCATATCGTATTTTTCAAGCTGAAGGACCGGAGCCCCGAGAGCGTCGAGCGTACGGCTCAAGTGCTGCGGGATATGGAAGGCAAAATCGACGAGCTCCGTTATTTGGAAGTGGGCAAGGACGTGCTTCATACCGAGCGCTCTTACGATATCGCGCTGGTGACGAAATTCGATTCCCTTGAAGCTCTTAACGCTTATCAGGTGCACCCGGTGCACCAAAAAGTCATCGAGCATATGACGGCGGTCCGGGAAGCCTCGGCCGCGGTCGATTATGAGAGCTGATCCGATGCTTTCGCTCGCGGAGAAAAATCTGTCCGACATGAGAGACGTGTACGAGATGGGAACTTATGTCGTTCTCATCATTATCAGCGCGATCGTCATGATCCTATGGCTGAAACGCAGAGGACGCGGCAAGAAGAAACGATAGGGGGAGCATTGCCCGATGTACGACGTTAACGTGCCTTACATTCGCAGCCGTCTCGCCTGTCTCCCGGAGCTTGCCCAAGCGTTGTCCGCGGCGACCGTGTCGTGGACCGGCGGGTTGACCGAAGGTCTCGCGCAAGAACGCGCCCTCCACTTGGCGGCGGAAATCGCGACGGATGTCGGCCATGCCCTGATCGACGGCTTCATTATGAGAGACGCAAGCAGCTACGAGGATATTATCGATATCATTTCGGAGGAAGGCGTTGTCTCCAAGCAAGTGGCGGAGCCTCTGCGCGATCTCGTCCTGCTTCGCAAGACGCTCGTTCAGGAATACGACCGTTGGCCTCGCAAGGAGCTTCATCCTCTGACTCTGGAGCTTCCAAGAGTGCTCATGGGCTTTTCCGATCAGGTCGAAGTCTATTTGAAGAAAGAGCTGATCTAGAACATACGGATTCGGCAGACGCATAGGGCTGTCCCTTCTGTCAGGCAACGGGCAACAGGTATTATCGAGAAAAATAGGGGTATGTATCTCCTGGAGAACGAAGCCTGCCTCATACGGTCATGAAATTACCCTGTCACGGGTTTATCAATCCGATTTCATGACCGTATCGGCAGGTAAGGAGATACATACCCCGTTTCTGTTCATCGATGTTGCCATTTGTTACTCCCTGACCTCTTGCGGACAGCCTTTTTGTTAGGGCCGGATGCCTTGAGCGAATATTTATGCCCGTCCGCTGTGTCAAGACAGGCAGCTTCATCTTATATTGTATTAACCGCATGGGCATTCGCCCGGAAGAGGCGGCGGACGGAGGGGAAGCCGATGGCATGGGAGCTGGCGGGTTATGGGATCGCGGCGGCGGCGCTGGCCGTCGCTGCGGCGATCGTGTTCGCGTTGGCGACGTTGTCCAAGTCGGTTAGAACGCTTGAACGAACGGCGGAGGCCGTGGGCAGGGAGGCGGAAGCGTCTTTGCGCCGCTGCGGCAGCTTGGCGGAAGAGGCCAGAGAGACGCTTGCCGTAACGAGACAAAGCTTGGAGGGCTTCGCCTCGCTCGCGGAGGGGGCGCGGGCGTTGGGCGAAGCCGTTCAAGCCGCCGCGAAAACGACGGTGCGCTTGACCGGGTTGTACCGCGATTTCCTAACCGCTCCTTTGCAGTCGGCCGTCGGGGAACGTCAAGACGGCGAGAAGACGGAGCTGGCGGATTTGGGCCGAATGCTGCGGTCTATTTGGAAAAACCGTATCGGCCGGAGCCGATCTTCGTCCGCCGAACGCCGCAATCCGGAGACGGATGCGGGTCAATCAGAAGGAGAGTGGGAATGATGGCAGAAAAGAAAGCCGCGAAGTCGTTTTTATGGGGGGCTCTGGCCGGCGCCGTTACGGGCGCGGTCGCCGCTCTGTTGTTCGCGCCGAAATCGGGGCGCGAGCTTCGGGGAGACATCGCGGAAACGGCCCAGAAGGTCGGCGAGAAGACGGCCGATATCGGCCGCCAAGCCGGCTCGGCCGTGCAGACGCTGGCGAAGCGCACGTCCGGCCTGATTACGGATATTCGCTCCCGCAGAAGCCAGGAGGCCGAGGAAGCGACGGAAACCGCGCAACCTTCCGGGAAGGAAGAGGAAAGCGCGGCCGTATTGTAACGTACGGCCGCAGCTTCGGATCGACAAGCCGATAGCCTTTACCGGCGAACAAGCGCCGCCCGCTCCCGCAGGGCGGTTTTTCGCCGTTGCGCGGAGGGAACCAATTGTTCTTCGTCCTCATAATGTAATCTGGAACGGCCTCATTACAAAGAAGAAAGCGGTGTTTCTGTGCAGCAAGCGATCGCTGTTCTTGACTCCGGAGTGGGGGGGCTGACCGTCGTCAAAGAGGTGATGCGTCAGCTGCCCCATGAGCGAATTTTGTATTTCGGCGACACCGCGAGAGCCCCCTACGGACCCAGAGCAGCGGAAGAGATCGTTGCTTTCACGCGCGAAATCGTCGACTATCTGATCCCATTCAAACCGAAGACGATCGTCATCGCCTGCAACACGGCAACCGCGGCGGCGCTGGAGGATATCCGCGGAAGAGTCGAGATTCCGGTGATCGGCGTCATCAATCCCGGCGCGCGAGCGGCCGTCGGACGCACGAGATCGGGCATCGTCGGCGTAATCGGCACGGAAGGAACGGTGAGGAGCGGAGCGTACGAGGCGGCGTTAAAACGTCTGTCTTCGCGCGTGGAAATCATCAGCAGCGCTTGTCCTTCGTTCGTTCCGCTTGTCGAGGACGGGAATTTCCGTTCGGCGCGGGCGTTCGAGATCGTCGAGGATGCTTTGTCCCCGCTTCGCGGTTCAAAGATGGATTGCTTGATCCTCGGTTGCACGCATTATCCGTTCTTGGCCGACTTCATTTCGAAGGTAATGGGGCCCGAGGTCGTCCTGATCAATTCGGCGGAGGAAACCGCAAGGGAAATCCGGGATGTGCTAAGGGGGGGCAACGATCTTGCCGGCGAAGAAGCTCTTCCGGTCCACCGGTTTTTCTGCAGCGGAGATCCCGTGAAATTCAGGGCGATCGCCGAGGATTGGCTGAAGGAACAAATTCGGCAGGCTCCCGTCGTCTGGGAAGTTCCGAGCATCGGCCCGTCGGCCGGCGCGAGAGGGGAAATCCGTCAAAGCGGTTCCGCCGGCCGGCCGCAAAATCGGTCATAAGCCGAGTCCGACGCGCATACATGATAACCATCTCCGACAAAGGGAGGAATCGCGATGGCGGACAGCTCGGCATACCCGGACTACGGGCCGGAAAGGCTGGAGGCGGAGGTACAAGCGTTAACCCGTAAATATCCGTTTGTCTTCGCGGGATCGATCGGCACCAGCGCGCTGGGCCGGCCGATCCCGTACTTCAGGTTGGGAAAGGGCTCTTACAGGTGGCATTTTAACGGCTCGTGCCATGCGAACGAATGGCTGACGTCGCTGCTTCTAATGAGGTTTGCCCGGGACTACGCCGATAGCTACGCGCGAGACGGTTCGTTCTGGGGCAAAACGGCCGCGGACTTGTTCGGCCGGTGCACGCTCTGGATCGTTCCGATGCTGAATCCGGACGGCGTGGAGCTTGTCCAGCGCGGCTTGACGGAAGAGCATCCTTATTATCGCGAGCTGCTGCGCTGGAACCGGGGTTCCGGACAGTTTCGCCGGTGGAAGGCGAACGCGAGGGGCGTCGACCTTAACGATCAGTTCCCGGCGCACTGGGAGGAGGAGAGAGCCCGCCGCGCCATCGGCGGTCCGGCCCCTCGCGACTATTCCGGAGAGAAGCCTCTGAGCGAGCCGGAGGCGGCCGCGTTGGCGGAGTTCACGGAACGCGCCGACTTTCACGCCGTGCTCGCGCTTCATACGCAAGGGGAGGAGATTTATTGGAATTACCGCGGGGGAGAGCCGCCGGAGGCACGGGAATGGGCCGAGCGGATGGCGAAAGCGGCGGGCTATCGAGCCGTTTATCTGGAGGGCAGCGACGCCGGGTACAAGGATTGGTTTATTGCCCGCTTCGGCCGGCCGGGATTTACGGTCGAGGCCGGGTGGGGGCATAATCCGCTGCCGCCGGAATCGGCCGACGAGCTGTACGACGACATCGCCAGACTGTTGGCGGAGGCGCTGGACTGCTCTCCCGGTCTTGACTGAGCGGGGGGCGGGGAGGGTACAATGAGAGAAGCTTCCGATTGCAGGAAAGGAGCGTTCTCTAATGGCCCGCAAATCCGGATTGGCTTTATGGACGCGCATTCCCGGCCGGGTATGGCGAATTTTACGATCGAATCAAGTATCGACGGGGGATAAGCTGATCTTCGTCATCCCGGTGATCCTCTACTGGATATTGCCCGACTTTATGCCGCTGCTGCCGATCGACGACGCGGCGTTCACCGCGATCGCCGCCGTATGGTACGCGCGCGCGATGGAGCGCAAATACGGCTTATGAGTGGGCCGACGCGATATAAGGAGAATTGAGACGGTGCCGCCTATGCGGCGCCATCTTGTTTTCCGGCAGCAAACTATTTACAATAGAACGGAGAACCCGACGGGAGTGAAGACGGATGAACTGTAAAATTACCCGCAACGCGGCAAAAGTGCTGCTTCAGGAGCTGGACAAGCCCGAGAACGCCGAGATGAAGCTTAAAGTGTTCGTTACGCACAGCCATGGAGACCATGCGCATTACGGCATGGATCTGGCCAAGCCGACCGACGGCGACGAAGTCGTAACGACGGATAAAGGCATCGACGTCATCCTGACCAAGGGAGAAGAGTTTCTCGACGGCGTCAAAATCGATTATCTTTATTTTCCGCAGGAAGGGTTCGTCATAACGAATCCGAGCAAGGGGAACCATGGAGACCACTGACCAGGAACGAGCCGCAACCCGGAACGACATCCGGATTTGCGACAAATGCAAGCATATCCGGGCCAAGACGATGCTTCCCAAGCTTCAGAAGATGGCCCCCGGCACCGAAATCAAGGTGGCGTGCAAATCTTACTGCGGTCCTTGCGCCCGTTACGCTTTCGTCTTTATCAACGGACGGTACGTGACGGCTCCTACGGAAGACGAAGTGATCGCCAAAGCAAGCCGGTTCGTTAAAGGGTAACTCCAACAAGCGCAAAAGGCCATCCGCGACCATCGAAAGACGATCGCGGATGGCCTATGTGTTTTTAGAAATGAAAGCGCGCGTCAGAGACTTCCGTCGTCTTCCCGGAATACGGGAAGCAGATTGTTCTCGATGGTCATGTCCGATACGCTCAAGTCCCGCTTCGCGGACTCGGCTCCTTCGGCGCAAGAGGCGACGTCGATTTCGGTCTGCTCCTCGCTCTCGAGAGAATAGCACCTGCCGTTCTCGATCAATCCGTCGCCGCTCGGCACGAAATACACTTTTCCGTCGGTAAAGCCGCCGTTGCGGAATACGACCGACTTGCGCGCTTCGGAAAGCATGCTTAGCCCCATCAAGTAGCGACCTTCCGCCGGAACTCCGAGCAGGTGCATGAGGGTGGGCAGCGTGTCGATCTGCCCGACGGCTTTCTCGAAGATGCCGGCCTGATCGTCGCCGGGAAGATGGATGAAAAACGGCACCTGCCGGACGATTCGGTCCTTATCCAATTCGGAGACGGCCCGCCCGAAAAATTTCTCGTACAGATTCCAATCATAGACGGAATTATCGTGGTCGCCGTAAAAAATCAAAATGGTGTCGTCCCATAAACCCTCGTCCTGCAGGTCGCGAACAAGCTTCCCGACCGCCGAATCCACGTAATGGGCGGCCTGGATGTAATCGCCCATAATCGTCCCGCTAAGATCGCCCGCGTTCATCTCCTGGTTGACGTACGGAAGCTTAAACGGATGATGGCTCGAGAGGGTAATGGATAAGGCGTAAAACGGCGAATGATTCCTCTCCTTGAGCTGCTCCATCGTTTGGCGGAAGAACGATTCGTCTCCGAGCGACCAACCGATGGGCTCGTCGATCCGATAGTCTTTAATGGTGTAGAACTGATCGTAAGCCATATTGTGATACATGTTGTTGCGGTTCCAGAAGCTTCCGTCGTACGCGTGATGCACCGTCGCGTCGTAGCCCAGGCTTTTCATAATGCCGGGAGCGCAATCGAACTCGTTGCCCGCGAAGCGGATGAACGCGGAGCCCGTCGGCAGCGGATGCATCGAACAGCTCGTCAGGAAGTCCGCGTCAGAGGTTCGCCCTTGCGCCGTCTGATGATAGAAGTTCGGAAAATAAAGGCTTTGTCCGATCAGGCGATTCAAGTTCGGCGTAATTTCCTCGCCGCCGATCGATTGTCCGAGGACGAACGTTTGGAAAGCTTCGGCCTGCACGATCAAGACGTTTTTGCCCCGGTATTGGCCGAACATCGGCTCGGACTCCATTTGTTTCTGCGACTGCCTTCTTTCCTCGAACCACGATTTCGCCTCGAGGATTTGCTCTTCCGGCAGCTTCGCGCCGAACCAATGCTCCTTGGCATAACGGTAGGTGTCGTAACCGTGAAACCCGAGCAGACCCGTTACGTTGTAGATCGGCACGTTCCACCAGTTTCCTACGAACAAGCCGCTCGCCCAGCCGTTCTTTTGCTCTTCGACGGGGTAGTAGACAAGCGACCAGCCGACCGCGAAGACCAGGGAGGCGGGGAGCAGCTTCCGCCAAAGGAAACCGATTCCGGATCTGCGAGCTCTCGATTCGAATGCCGCGGCCGGCTTCCGTTTGGCGGAATGCTTCCATAGCATCCACCCGGCCAATGCGAAGGCGATCGGAAGATCCGCGAAGTAAATCCAATCTCCGGCGCGCATCAGGCTCCAGATGCTCTCCTGCAGCTCTCCGACTTGACCGGCCTGCAGCAGAACCGGCACGGAGATGAAATCTTTGAAATAACGGAAATAGATCAGATCCGCGAAAATCAAGAAGGACAGCCCCGCATCCAGAACGGCCAAGCCGACCGCCCTCGCCCTCGCGCCCAGGAAAATCGTCCAGAAGGAAACGAGCAGTACCGCCCCGAGGTTTACCGCCCATTTCCAATGATTCATTCCGCCGACGTTGAACTGGTGGTCCAGTTCGTTTAATTTGTACCCCATCGCGGCGACGAGCAGCAAGATCCCCCATATAGGCCAAGCTTTGAGAGCGTTCCAACTTCGGCCGATCCAGCCGTCTCCGGCCGATCGCAGCTTTGACAGCATATCGCAGCACTTCCTTTCCAACGCGACATCGTTGCCTTAATCTTGAATTTCAAGCATAAACAGAAGTAAAAATTAGTATAGCTCTCCGGGAGGGGATTTACAAACTTTGTGATAAAATGATCATAAAAAAGTTCGGGCGAGTGCGGCCTCGAACGTCTTCACGGAGGGGATTGGCAATGGACGACAGGACGCCGGATCGTTATTTCGACGATCTATACGAAAACGATAAAGACTTGGAGCGGGTTACCGGCCGATTGCGGGAGGAAGGGATGCGGGACATTTCGGTGGCGGCCGGCTACGGCAGGCTTCTTACTTTTTTGGTCGCGGCGTCGGGCTCGCGGCTGGCGCTGGAAATCGGGGCTTTTGGAGGGTACAGCGGAATTTGTCTCGCCCGCGGACTTCCCGAGGACGGCCGGCTCGTCTCGCTCGAGCTAAAGCGAGAGTATGCGGAAATGGCTAGGAGTCATTTAACGGCGGCCGGCCTTGGAGACAAGGCGGAGTACCGCGTCGGCGAGGCTTCCGCGAGCTTGGAGGCGCTGAAGAAGGAGGGAGCGCGGTTTGATTTTTTCTTTATCGATGCGGATAAGGAGAACTATCCGGTTTACCTGGAAGCCTGCATCGGGCTGGCGAATCGCGGAGCCATCATTGCGGCCGACAATACGCTGCTCAGAGGAAAAACGATTGACGAAACGAAACAAGGTCCTTCAGTTCGCGCGATTCGACATTTTAACCGAATTATCGCGCGGGACGAGCGGTTGCAAGGGGTTCATTTGCCCGCTTATGACGGATTGGCGCTTGCGCGCGTGATCGAACGAACGGCCGATTGAGGCCGAACGGGGAGCTCTTGAACGGTATGCAGGAACCGTGAAAGAGCTCTTTTTTACAGATGTATAAGCTTTTTTAAGCGAAATCCGCAATTTAATTAATTTTGTGCTAAATAATATCCTATTTCTCCACTTAAATTTCAATATTATTCCTTTATAATGAACATTTGTTCAAAATTAAACATCCCTAATTTACATTAATATCAGTGATAATGAATGTTTATACGACCCAATAAATGTTTAATCAATATCGTAAGCGTTTTCTGTCACGTGTATGTAAATATATCTTACACAACTAGTCACTTATTCTGACAGTTCCATAAACTCTCATTGCAGAACGCGAACAATCATAGTAAGATGTCATTTGTTCCAGAACATTCATCGACAATTGAAACGAACTTTCATTTGCGGCGGGAGACGGGCTGGAATATTCGAAGCGAATTTCGACGAAATTTGCGGAGAACCGAAGCGTGCATAGAAGGGCGACGCTTCAGAGAAAATATTCTAATAAAACGGGGAGGCAAAATCATGAATTACAAGAAAGTTTTATCGACTGCGATGGCAGTCACGCTCGCCGGCTCGCTGCTGGCGGCTTGCAGCAACGACAAAAACAACGGCTCGGCTTCGCCGTCCGCCAGCGCGACCAGCTCGCCTGGGGAAAGTCAAGCATCCCAAGAGAACAAAACTCCGCAAGAATTCCGGTTTACCCTGGCCAGCGAGCCGCCTAGCTTGGACCCTGCTCTCATGACCGACGCTCAATCGTCGATCGTTGCATCCGGCCTGTACGACGGACTTACCCGTCTGAATCCGGAGGGCGTGCCGGAACCGGCGATCGCCAAAGAATGGACGGTGTCCGACGACGGTAAAACGTACACGTTCAAACTGCGCGACGACGCGAAATGGAGCAACGGCGACCCCGTTACCGCCGACGATTTCGAATACTCCTGGAAGCGGGCTTTGAATCCGGCTACAGCTTCCGAATATGCATATATGCTCTTCTATATCGAGAACGGCGAAAAATACAACTCCGAAGAGGCGACCGAGGACGAAGTCGGCGTCAAAGCGCTGGACGCGACGACGCTTGAAGTCAAGCTCGCATCCGCTACGCCTTATTTCAACAGCTTGATCGCCCACTACACCTATTGGCCGGTTCACAAGGCTTCCGTGGACGGCAAGCCGGAATGGGCGGCGGACGCCAAGACGATCGTGTCCAACGGACCTTTCCTGCTCAAGGAATGGGCTCACGGCGACAAGCTCGTTTTGACGAAGAACCCGGACTATTACAACGCCTCCAAAGTCAATTTCGACACGGCCGTCATCTCGCTGGTAGAGGACGACTCTACCGTGTACAACCTGTTCGAAACGAACAAGATCGACTGGATCGGCGCGCAAGCGGGCTCCGTGCCAAGCGACCGCGTACCGCAGCTCGTTGCGGACGGCAAGGCGGAGATCAAAGAAATCGCGTCCACGTACTACTATCTGTTCAATACGAAGCAAAAGCCTTTCGACAATATTAAAGTCCGCAAAGCGTTCGCGATGGCGATCGATCGCCAAGCGATCATCGACAACGTGACGAAGGCGAACCAAACTCCGGCTTTCGCTTTGATTCCGCCTAGCATCGGCGGTCTAGACGGCAAAAACTTCCGCGAGATGTATCCGGACAGCGGCTACTTCTCCGAGAACGTGGAAGAAGCGAAGAAGCTGCTCGCGGAAGGTCTGGCGGAAGGCGGCTTCGACAAGTTCCCGGAAACGACGCTTCTGTACAACACGAACGAAGGACACAAAGCGATCGCGGAAGCGGTTGTCGACATGTGGCGCAAAAACCTCGGCGTCGAAGTGAAGCTGTCCAACCAGGAGTGGGGGACGTTCCTCGAGACGAGAGACGCCGGCCAGTTCGGCCTTGCCCGTTCCGGATGGGGCGCGGACTTCAACCATGCGATCAACTTCTCTTATGACTTGATTCACCCGAAATCTCTGAACAATGACGGCAGATACGAGAACGAATCGGTCGGTAAAGCGCTTGACGACGCGATTGCGGCTTCCGACGAGAAAACTCGTTTGGACCTGATCGCCCAAGCGGAAAAAACCGCGATCGCCGACGATATGGCCGTTCTGCCGATCTACTACTACACGACCGTTACGATGAAAAAAGACGGCTTCGAAGACGTCGTCTCCGATTATGCAGGTCACTTGGATTGGGCATTCGGCAAGAAGAACTAACGCATCGACGATGTAACCATAAAATCCACGACTCGAAAGGGTATATATAGTATCCCTATATATACCCTTTCGGTTGCATAATTTAGGCAGAACGGGCGGGTGAAAAAAGCTTGATTCGTTATATATCGAAAAAATTCGTTTTTATGTTGGTGTCGTTATTTTGCCTGGTCACGGCGACGTTCGTTCTGATGAATGCCGTGCCGGGCAGTCCGTTGCAATCCGAGAAAGCGACAAGCGAAACGATTCAGAAAAATTTGGAAGCGTATTACGGCTTGGATAAGCCGCTTATCGTCCAGTATGGCGTTTATTTGAAAAACCTCGTTCAGGGCGACCTGGGCATTTCCATGAAAAAGAAGTTTCAAGCAGTAGACAAAATCATTGCCGATTCCTTCTCGTACTCTCTTAAGCTCGGCTTAGTGTCCGTTGTCACCTCCGTGGTGGCGGGATGCGTGCTGGGAATTATCGCGGCCATGCATCACCGGAAGTTTCTCGACAATCTCGCGATGATCATAGCCGTCATCGGCTTGTCCGTCCCGAGTCTGGTGCTGGCGCCGCTCCTGCAATACGTCTTAGCCGTGAAAATACCGGCATTCGAAGTGGCCGGATTAAACGGGCCGCTCGATTACGTGCTGCCTACGATCGCGCTATCTTCCACTTCGATTGCCTTTATTGCCAGGTTGATCCGTTCAACCATGATAGAAGTTTTGAACGCCGATTTCATCAAGACGGCGAAGGCCAAAGGCTTGGCCGGCCATCTGATCGTGTGGCGTCACGCGCTGCGCAACTCGATGCTGCCCGTCGTTACGTTCCTTGGCTTCCTGATGGCCAACGTCATTACCGGCTCGGTCGTCATCGAAAAAATATTCGCGATACCCGGCCTCGGCAAGTTTTTCGTGCAGAGCGTTTCGGACCGGGATTATCCGCTCATTATGGGCATTACGATTTTCTATGCCGTTATTCTGATGGTCAGCCGACTGCTGGCGGATATCGCCTACGTATTGGTCGATCCGCGCATTAGAATGTCAGGCGGAAAGGTGGCGAAGTAAGCCTTGCTGCAGAAAGATTCCAAGACGGGCGCGATTCGCCCCGAAATGTTTCGGCCGATAAAGCGCGATTCCGGCGAAGTCGAGAAAATCGAGCGCAACCGGCTGACCGCCTGGCAGGATATTCGCATGCGTCTGTACAGCAACAAGCTGGCGATGATCGGCTTCTGGATAACGGTCGCCGTTGTCGTTATCGCGATATTCGCGCCGCTCATTTATCCTTACGACCATTTCACGAACGAATTGAGCAAAACGAACCTGCCGCCGAGCTCGCAGCATTGGTTCGGCACCGACGAACTCGGACGCGACCTGTTCGCCAGAACGTGGAAGGGCGCGCAGGTGTCTCTTTTCGTCGGCTGCGCGGCCGCTCTGATCGACTTGTTTATCGGGATTATCTATGGCGGCATCATGGGGTATTACGGCGGCAAAGTGGATGAAGTCATGAACCGCTTCGCGGAAATTCTCTACGCCATTCCTTACTTGCTCGTCGTCATCTTGCTGCTTGTCGTCATGGAGCCGAGCTTGACTACGATAATCGTGGCCATGTCGATTACCGGCTGGATCAACATGGCGTGGATCGTGCGCGGTCAAATTATGCAGCTTAAAAACCAAGAATACGCGCTCGCCTCCAAAGCTCTTGGCGCAGGCGCCATGCGCATTATTTTCCGTCATTTGATTCCGAACGCGATGGGACCGATCCTCGTTACGATGACGTTGACCGTTCCGAGCGCGATTTTCACGGAGGCGTTTCTTAGCTTCCTCGGTCTGGGGGTTCAATCGCCGGTCGCTTCCTGGGGAACGATGATCAACGACGGGGTCAAGTCGATGACGATTTATCCGTGGAGACTATTTTTCCCGGCGTTTTTCCTCAGCTTGACGATGTTTGCCTTTAACGTATTCGGAGACGGAATGCGCGACGCGTTCGATCCGAAGCTGAAAAAATAAACGCAACCTACGGAAAGGAGGTCCGGTCTTTATGAATTCTACCCCTAGCGCCGGCAAAACGTTGCTGGACGTCAAAAACCTGAGCGTATCGTTCGACGTATACGGCGGTGAAGTGCAAGCCGTTCGGGACGTCAGCCTTCAGATCAAGGAAGGAGAGGCGGTCGCCATCGTAGGCGAATCCGGCTCCGGCAAAAGCGTAACCGCCCAGACGATCATGCGTCTGATTCAGACGCCTCCGGGAAGGATCAAGCAAGGTCAGGTGCTGTTGGACGGACAGGATCTGCTTACTCTTTCGGAGAAGGAAATGCAGAAAGTGCGCGGCAACAAAATCGGAATGATCTTTCAGGACCCGATGACGTCGCTCAATCCGACGATGACGGTCGGCAAACAGATCATGGAAGGCTTGCTGCAGCATCAGAAGCTGAGCGGAGAAGAAGCGAAAAAACGGGTCGTCGAGCTGCTGAGATTGGTCGGAATTCCGAACCCGGAAACGCGATTGAAACAGTATCCCCACCAGTTCTCCGGAGGGATGCGCCAACGGGTCGTCATCGCGATCGCGCTGGCGTGCAATCCGTCGCTGCTGATCGCCGACGAGCCCACGACCGCTCTGGACGTGACGATTCAGGCGCAAATCCTGAGCCTGATGAAAGAGCTGCAGCAGAAAATGAAAACCTCGATCATTCTGATCACGCACGATCTGGGCATCGTTGCGGACATCTGCGACCGCGTTATCGTCATGTACGCGGGGCAGGTCGTGGAAACGGGCACGAAGCGGGAAATATTCAACAATCCGAAGCATCCGTATACGAAGGGGCTGCTGAGGTCTTTGCCGCGTCTGGACCAGGCGAAGGACGAACCGTTGATCCCGATATTCGGAACGCCGCCGGATTTGATCAAGCCTCCCGAAGGCTGCGGCTTCTGCAGCCGTTGCGACGAGGCCATGCGAATTTGCGAAACCGAGGTTCCGGATTATACGGAAATCAGCGGAACGCAATCGGTTCGCTGCTGGCTGCAGCATCCTTATGCGAAGCAATCGGGTTCGGCCAGCGGCAAGGAGGCTAGCGTATGAGCAAGGCATTTATCGAAATCGAAGGCTTGCGCAAATATTTCGACCTTGGCAATCATCGAATTTTAAGAGCCGTAGACGATGTCAGCTTTTCTATCCAGAAGGGAGAGACGTTGGGACTGGTAGGGGAGTCCGGCTGCGGCAAATCGACGGCGGGCCGCACGATTATCCGGCTGTACGAGCCGACGGCCGGGAGCATCTCCATCGACGGCACGGATATCTCGAAGCTGCCGAAGTCCAAGTTCAAAGCTTACCGCAGCAAAATGCAAATGGTGTTCCAGGACCCTTACGCTTCTCTGAACCCGAGAATGACGATTCTGGACATTATCGGCGAAGCGCTGGACATTCACGGCCTAGCGGGCAGCAAAACCGAAAGGAAGCGCCGGGTCGAGGAACTGCTCGAGATGGTCGGCCTCAACGCAGAGCACGCCTCGCGTTATCCGCACGAATTTTCCGGCGGCCAGCGCCAGCGGATCGGCATTACGCGCGCGCTGGCGGTTAATCCGCAGTTTATGATCTGCGACGAACCGATCTCCGCGCTCGACGTATCGATTCAGGCTCAAATCATCAACCTGCTGATCGAGCTGCAGAAGAAGATGGGGCTGACCTATCTGTTCATCGCGCACGATTTGTCGATGGTCAAATACATGAGCGACCGCGTCGCCGTCATGTACTTGGGCAAAATCGTCGAGCTGGCGCGCAGCGAGGATCTGTACGCCAGCCCTCAGCACCCGTATACCCGGGCGCTCTTGTCGGCGATTCCCGTGCCGGATCCGGACGTCGAAGAGAACAAGGAGCGCATCGTGCTTAAGGGCGATCTTCCGAGCCCGGTCAGTCCGCCGAGCGGTTGTCCGTTCCGTACCCGCTGTCCGATGGCGACCGAGAAATGCGCGGCGGAGGTTCCCGCTTTCCGCGAGACCCGCCCGAACCATTACGCGGCATGCCACTATGCGTAAAACAAGGAGCTTTCACCTAAGTCAACAAGGGCGTAACGAAAGATGATCGACGGAATGAGGGTAAACGCATCTATCTCCCACCAGTCTCCGGGAGTTGAGGCTTGACAAAGGCTCGCCCTTTATTATAAAGTGATTCAAATAAAGCAATAAGCGAAAGCGATGAAGGGAAGCAGTAGCGTTCGTGTTGCGCGTTGCAGAAAGCCGGCGGTCGATGCGAGCCGGTACGCGGGCGAATGGCGAAATACGTCCCGGAGCTTCTTGTACCGAAACCGCGCCGGCGCGGAAGGACAAGACGGCCGCCTGCCGTTATCGGGTCCGAGCGGAGAATGCGTCTTACCGGCGCATGCTCAAATAGGGTGGTACCGCGATGACTCGTCCCTGTCTTACGACAGGGCGGGTCTTTTTTGATTTCGGGCGCCGCGCCGCCCGACGAGCACATTCAAAAGGAGAGACCTCAAATGACGAATCCGGATCAAAATCTGTTGGACAATCTCGAATACAGAGGGCTGATCTACCAATCCACGAACCGCGACGGTTTGCAGGAGAGGCTTAGCAAGGAGCCGATCGTGCTATACTGTGGCTTCGACCCGACGGCGGACAGCCTGCATATCGGCCATCTGCTGCCGATTTTGATTTTGCGCCACTTCCAGAAAGCGGGCCACAAGCCGATCGCGCTCGTCGGCGGAGGAACGGGAATGATCGGCGACCCTAGCGGCCGCTCGACGGAACGGTCGTTGAATACGGCCGACACGGTAGCGCTCTGGACGGAGCGGTTGAAAGACCAGTTGTCCCGCTTCCTCGACTTCGAAGGAGACAATCCGGCGAAGCTCGTCAGCAACTACGATTGGCTGGGAACTCTCGACTTGATCACGTTCCTGCGCGACATCGGCAAAAACTTCACCGTCAATTACATGCTGGCGAAGGATTCCGTCGATTCGCGCCTGGCGAACGGCATTTCCTTCACCGAGTTCAGCTACATGATTTTGCAGTCGTACGACTTCTACAAGCTGCTGACCGATCACGGCTGCTCGCTGCAGGTGGGAGGCAGCGACCAGTGGGGCAACATCACGGCGGGACTGGATCTGATCGGCAAAATGGGCGGAGGCGAAGCGTTCGGAATGACGCTGCCGCTCGTGACGAAGAGCGATGGCAAAAAGTTCGGCAAATCCGAATCCGGCGCCGTGTGGCTCGACCGGAGCAAAACGTCGGTATACGCCTTCTATCAATTCTGGATCAATACGGACGACAACGACGTCGTCAAGTTCCTGAAATATTTCACTTTCCTGGATCGCGAACGGATCGCCGAGCTTGAGCGGGAGCTGGCCGAGCGCCCGGAGCAGCGCGCCGCGCAGCGCGAGCTCGCCCGCGAAGTGACGCGTCTCGTTCATGGCGACGACGCGGTCGTAAGCGCGGAAAAGATTACGCAGGCGTTGTTCTCGGGAGACGTCGCCCAGCTCAGCGAAGCGGAGCTCGTAGAGGCGCTGCAGGATATGCCGACGACGGTCGTCAGCGGACAAGAGGAGACTCCGCTTCTGGAGCTTCTGATCGAGACGAAGGCCGCGCCTTCGAAGCGGCAGGCGCGAGAGGACATCGAGAAGGGCGCGGTATATTTGAACGGACGGCGCGAGCAGGCCCTCGATTTCGTCCTGACGCGGGAACTTCGCCTGCATGGCAAATACGCCGTTATCCGCAGAGGTAAGAAAAACTATTTTCTCGTCAAATTCGAATAACGCGCGTCAACGTTGCGAGCCGCCGGAAGCCGATCTGCGAAGATCGCTTCCGGTTTTTTGCGCCCGTTGCCGTCCGGCCAAACGTGCGATTCCCCGCGTGCAAAGGACCTCGCAACGTTCTGCATGACGGTTCAGGAAATTTATAATCCGTGACTGTCTTCCCTCGCCTATCTCCTATTAAATATTCCTTTACAAGAATATTCATTTTGTGGTATATTCGATTCAGAAGGAAATCGACTACGGTGAAGAAGGGGTTGGGAGACGCCGGAGACCCTAATTTAACGAGGTGAGCGACATGTCGGGAAACCTTCCGGACATGGACATGACGATGCTTAGCGCATTGGCCGAGCCGAATCGCAAGCGGATCGTCGAACTGCTTCGCGATGGCCCCCTGACCGTAGGGGAGATCGCCGATCGGCTGGGAATCCGCCAGCCCCAAGCTTCGAAGCATCTGAAAATTCTTAGCGAGAGCGGGATCTTGGACGTCCGAGCGGAGGCCAATCGCAGAATCTACAAGCTGCGGCCCGCCCCCTTTCAGGCGCTGGATTCGTGGGTGCAAACGTTCCGGCGCGTCATGGAAGAGAGATTCGACAATCTGGACGGCTATTTGCGCGAATTGCAGAATAAGGAAAAATCCTAAACCGCTTATCATGACGAGGAGGAGTTGCAATGTCTGGCAACGCTATGGTTTCAAGAGTAGAAAACGATAAGGTGCTCGTACTGGAACGCGTATTCGACGCGCCGCGCGAACTCGTATTCGCGATGTTCAAGGAAGCCGACCACCTTAAGATCTGGTGGGGACCGAGAGGGTGGGAGCTTCCGGTATGCAAAGTCGATTTCCGTCCGGGCGGCGTATGGCACTACTGCATGAAGTGCGTCGATCAAAACCAAGGAGATTTTTACGGAATGGAGTCTTGGGGCAAAGGCGTCTATAAGGAAATCGCGGAGCCGGAGAAGATCGTCTACACCGATTATTTCTCCGATGCGGAAGGCAATTCCAACGACGCGATGCCGGCAACCGAAGTGACGATGGAGTTTATCGATCTGGGCGGCAAGACGAAGCTGGTCAGCTACAGCGAGTACGTGTCGGCGGAATCGCTTAAGACCGTTATGGATATGGGCATGCTGCAAGGCATCACCGAAACTTGGGATCGTCTGGAAGAGCGCCTGAACGAGGTCAAGTAACAACGACGAGTAAGAGCTGTTTCGTAAGTAACGGGTACAAGATGATCGGTGAAAAAGAAGAGCATCTATCTCCCTGAGACTGCCTCATACGGTCCTGAATTCACCTATTAACGGGTTTACTATTCCCATTTCAGGATCGTATAGCATCGGAAGGAGATAGATGCTTCTTACGTCATTCCATCGATCGTCGTTCGGTACCGCTGTTTACTTACGAGACAGCTTCGTTTCATAAGAAACCGAACTCAGCTTACAGCGTTCGCTCTTTGACGAGCCCGCAAGGCGCGGGTGGCCCATGCGCAAGTCAGGAACAGCAGCACGCCCGCGAGAATAAACAGTCCCTCGATGCCGATCCAGCCGGATAAGACGCCTCCGACGACCGGGCCCATCATGTTGCCGAGGCTAAGCGCGCTGGTATTGAAGCCGAACGCGCGGCTCTCCTTGCCGTCCGGGGTATACTTGCGCACGAGCGCGTTGACGGTCGGGATCAGCCCGCCCATAAAGCAGCCGAGCAGGAATCGGAAGACGAGCAGCATGCCGACGGAATTCGCGAACGCTTGCGGGATCGTCATCACGGCGGAGCCGGCCAAGCAAACGAGCAGGATGCGCGTCGCTCCGATCCTGTCGCTCAGCCTTCCCAGCAGAGGGGAGCAGATCATGTTGGAAATACCGGTGACGGAGCCGACGAATCCGGCGTAAAACGCCAGATTTTCGGAAGTGCCGTGCAGGTGCTGTACGTATAGCGGGATAAGCGGCATCGGGCTGAGCATGGCGAATTGAATCAGGAACGTGACCGTGAGCAGAACCGGAAGCTGGCGGATGAGCATCAGCTCTCGGAATCCTTTCAGGACGCTGACCTGATCCTTCTTGGCGGCCGCGGCGCGGTCGAACTTCTCGTGAACGAGCAGCCAAGTGATGACGGAAGCGAGAAACAATAAAGTGCCGGTAATGTAAAAAATCGGCCGAAAGCCGAAATTGTCCGCCATTAATCCCCCGATAAAAGGTCCCAAAATCGCCCCGGCGGTGCCCCCGGACTGGAGCGTCCCCATCGCGAATCCCATTCGCTCCTTCGGCGTCGTCGACGATACGAGGGAGACGGCCGCGGGCATGAATCCCGAGATGACGCCGTTGAGCATCCGCAGCAATAGCAGGTGCCAAGGCGCGGTCGCGAATCCCATGAGCAGCATAACGATCGACATGCCGAAGCCGGAGCGCAGAAGCATCATTTTGCGGCCGTATTTTTCCGCCAGCTTCCCCCATAACGGTTGGAATAGAAAAGACGTAACGAAGTTGGCCGCGAAAATGATGCCGGCCCACAACCCGATCTCGCGCTCGCCGGACAAGCCCAAATCCTGCTGCAAGTAGAGCGACAGAAAAGGCATGATCATCGTCATTCCGGCCATGACGAGGAAGTTGCCGACCATTAATATGTATAAATTGATTTTCCAGCGTGTCATGATGTTGTACACCTTCCTCGACGCGGACGTGCTCGTAGCCAGTATAGCATAGTCCGACGCGCCGACAAAAAGCGCATTGTCAAACTATTGTCATACTCCGTACGGGAGGAAGGTTGTTCGCGCAAGCCAAAAGGGGCATAATGAAAGCAATGAAAACCAAAATGGTACATAAATGAGGCTGGAAGCTTATGCTGAAGAATGACTTGTTTTTGCGAGCGTGCAGGGGAAAAGCAGTGGAGCGCGTACCCGTATGGTATATGCGGCAGGCGGGACGCTATGATCCGGATTATCGTAAAATCAAGGAAAAATATTCGCTCTTGGAAATTTGCCTGCAGCCCGAGCTGGCCGCCGAAGTGACGTTGATGCCGGTTCGCAAGCTGGGCGTGGACGCGGCCATTCTGTACTCGGACATTATGAATCCCGTCGCTTCGATCGGCATCGATTTCGACATCGTGAAGGATGTCGGGCCCGTCATTCATAACCCGGTGCGCTCCGCGGCCGATGTGGAGAAGCTCAAGCCGATCGACGTAGAGGGCGATCTTCCTCACGTGCTGGAGACGATTCGCATGTTGGACCGCGAGCTGGAGGTTCCGCTCATCACGTTCGCCGGGGCGCCGTTCACGCTGGCCAGCTACTTGATAGAAGGAAGACCGACGAAATCGTATATTCGCACGAAAACGCTCATGTACGGCGATCCGCAAACCTGGCACCTTCTGATGGGCAAGCTGGCGGACATGGCGGCGACCTATTTGCGCGCGCATATCGCTTCCGGAGCCAAGGCGGTGCAATTATTCGACAGCTGGGTCGGTTCTCTGGCGCCGCGGGATTTCAAGGCGTTCGTCCTGCCGCATATCGAACGGATTTTCGCTTCGCTCGCGGATTTGGACGTGCCGAAAATATATTTTCCGGGCGTCAGCTCCGGCGAGCTGCTGCCCCACTTGACCGGCTTGAAGACGGACGTCGTCGGCCTCGATTGGCGGGTGTCGCTGGCGGAAGGACGACGCAGGCTCGGGGGCCGTTACGCGATTCAGGGCAATCTGGATCCTTTCGTGCTTACCGCGCCGTCCGAAGTCATTCACGAGCACGCGCGGCTGCTGCTCGACGAGGGCATGCAAGAGCCCGGCTACATTTTCAATCTGGGACACGGGCTGTTCCCGGAGGCGTCGCTCGACAAGCTGAAGGAGTTGACGGACTTCATTCATAGCTACAGCGAACGGAAGCTGGCAGAGGAGGCCAAAGCATGAGCGCGGACAATAAAGCGATCGGCGTGCTCGTCATGTCCTATGGAACGCCGGAAAGCCTGGAAGGCGTCGAGGCTTACTATACGCATATCCGAAGAGGACATCCGCCTACGGAAGAGCAACTGGACGATTTGACCTCCCGTTACCGGGCGATCGTGGGCGGGGTGTTCCCGCTTCGCGAAAATACGAACCGGCAGGCGGAAGCCTTGCAGCGCAAGCTCGACGAGCTGGCGGGAGAAGGCGTCTACGCCTGCTATCAAGGCTTGAAGCACGCCGCGCCGTTTATCGAGGACGGGATCGCGGCGATGGCGGCGGACGGCGTTCGCGAAGCGGTCGGCATCGTGCTGACGCCGCAATATTCGTCGATGAGCGTCGGCGGTTATTTAAAGCGGGCGCGGGAAGAAGCGGAGAAGCGCGGCATTCGCTTCCGCGGCGTCGAGGAGTACCATCTGCACCCGCAGCTGATCGAAGCATTGAGCGATCGCGTGAACGAAGGCTTGGAGAAATTCGGCGACGCCCGCGAAGAGGCGCTCGTGCTGTTCAGCGCGCACAGCCTTCCGGCAAAAATAATGGAGCTGAACGACCCGTACGCGGATCAACTGCTGGCGACTTCGGCGGCGGTCGCCGAGAAAGCGGGCGCGGACAAATGGCAGTTCACCTGGCAGAGCGCCGGTCAGACCGGCCAGCCTTGGCTTGGGCCGGACATTCTCGAGACGCTCGAGAAGCTGGCGGCGGAAGGCGTCCGCTCCGTGCTCGTGACGCCGGTCGGCTTCGTATCCGACCATCTTGAGGTGCTGTACGATATCGATATCGAAGCGAAGAAGTTCGCCGAGGACAAAGGAATCCGCCTGGAGCGGATTCGCATGCTGAACGACGATCCGCTATACATGGCCGCGCTCGCCGACTCGGTGATCGGCGCGGCGAACGGGGGAAACGGCAATGACGAATAGAAGTCGCCGGGTGGCGGTGCTGGGCGGCGGGATTACCGGCCTCAGCGCCGCCTTTTATTTGCTTAAACTGGCAGAAGAACGCGGGGAAGCGGTCGAGGTAACGGTACTGGAGGGCTCCGGCCGGCTAGGGGGACGGGTCAATACGCTGCGCAGGGACGGGTTCGTCATCGAACGCGGTCCCGACTCCTTCCTCGCCCGCAAGCTGCCGATGATCCGGCTGGCCGAGGAGCTCGGACTAGTCGGGGAATTGACGGGCACGAATCCTCAAGCCAAAAAGACGTATATTTCCCGTGACGGCAGGCTCGTTCCGATGCCGCAAGGACTCGTCATGGGCGTTCCCTCGGACGGCGACAAATTCATGCAGACGGAGCTTGTATCCGAGCAGGGCAAGCTGCGGGCGCTGCGGGAAACGGAGCTGGCAGAAGAAGCGAACCCGGGAGACGAGCCTGTCGGAGCGTTCCTCGAACGCCGAATGGGACGGGAGATGGTCGAGCGCGTTTTCGAGCCGCTTCTGGCGGGCATTCACGCGGGCGATTTGTACAAGCTGGGGCTCAGGGCGACGTTCCCGCAGTTCAAGCGAATGGTCGAAGAGCACGGCAGCCTCATCGCGGGAACCCGGGCGGCCCAGTTGGCCGCGGAAGCAGCGAAAGCGGAAGGCGGCGCGGCCGCCCCGCAGGGGACGCCCGAGCTTCCGGCCAGCGTATTCCTGACGTTCAAAAACGGTTTGTCGACGGTGATCGAAGCGCTGGAGCAATGGATTCGGGCGAATGGCGGCAATATCCGTCTCGGAGCGAGGGTTATGGAGATAGAACGGCCCGGTTCGGCGGCGGAAGGGGCATACCGTCTCCGCTTGTCCGACGGAACGGCCTGCGAGGCCGATCAAGTTCTCGTTACGCTGCCCGCCTATGTCGCGGAGGAACTGCTAAAGCCGCATACGGATGTCACCGCCCTGTCGGCGATCCGTTATGTCTCCGTGGCCAACGTCGTGTTCGGCTACAATGCCGAAGGGTTCGGTCACGACCTGGACGGCTCCGGCTTCCTCGTGCCGCGCGGGGAGAAGCGGCTCATCACGGCGAGCACATGGACGTCGGCGAAATGGCGGCATACGGCGCCGGAAGGCAAACGGCTGATCCGCTGCTACGTAGGCCGCGCGGGCGACGAGCAAGGCGTCGAGCTGGACGACGAAGCGATGATCGCGGCGGTTCGCCGGGATTTGCGCGATCTGATGGGATTGGAAGCGGCGCCGGAATTTGCCGAAATTACGCGGCTGCGCCATTCGATGCCGCAATATCCGGTCGGGCATGCCGGAGCCATTGCCGATTTTCGCGCCGAGCTCGCGCGTCGGCTGCCCGGCGTCTACGCCACCGGCGCGGCGTTCGAGGCCGTGGGACTGCCGGACTGCGTCGCCCAAGGGAAACAGGCCGCAGAAGCCATGCTGGGCAACTGACCGTACAGAGGCCGCTCCGAAAGTCCAATTTGGATCACGCAGCCGGTCGGCGACCTGGATTGGCATGCGTAACGGCCTATTGGACCGTTAAAAGCGATCATCCTCCCGAATCGGCATGCGTAACGGCCTATTGGACCGTTAAAAGCGATCATCCGCTCGAATTGGCATGCGTAACGGCCTATTGGACCGTTAAAAGCGATCATCCTCCCGAATCGGCATGCGTAACGGCCTACTGGACCGTTAAAAGCGGTCATCCGC
>JAEZZE010000270.1 GCA_023418755.1 Bacillota bacterium
TAGCGCCCTGCGAAGATATCCACCGCGACAGGCACCCGTCTGTCCAAAGCCGGCACTAGGATGAAGCAAAACCTCCCATGATCCCCCAAAAATCGTCGAACGAGCGCTAACCAAGCCTGCAACTAACTAATATATGGAATATCCCTCTCGAAGGAGAGCAGATTCTTTCCCCAGTTACCTGTTAATCGACAGTCTCCACGACGGGCTTATCTCTCACTGTTTCGTACCGTGAGTATGAAATTTATGCAGCAAATTATCGCCAAATATACCACTATGTTTAAAATTAGGTTTCAAAATTATTTGGAATCATTATCGGCCATGATTAGCCGACCTCTAGACTGCCTCATACGCTCCTGAAATCACCTTGTGACGGGTTTACCATTCCCATTCCGGGGGCGTATAGCATCGGAAGGAGAAAGTACATCCCCCTTGAACCTGTATCATCGATTATCTTTCAAAGTAACTTTGTCGGCTTACGGGACAGTCCTTCCGTTCACGCTAATCGGACGGATTGATCAAGGCCAGCCTCTGATGATCCTCCCGCACCCCGTTAATTTATACGTTGCTGCGAGAGATCCCCTATTTATGGAAGCCGGTATACCCTCTTTATAGAAGCCGGCATACCTTCTTTATAGAAGCCGGCGTACCCTCTTTATAGATGCCGGCATACGCACCTAGCGCAATATTCCATTCTCCTTCGCCTGACGATACCAGCTAGGAAATTCGTTGAAAATCCGATCGTACAATTCTTCGTCGCTGACCTTGTCCAGGTCGCTAAGCGCAAAAAAGTTGGCGTTGTCGATGAACCGTCCCTGCAAATTATCGAGCTTCTCCAATACGCCGAAATTTGCTTTCCCAAGGCCGACGAATTGCCAGAAAATACTCGACTTCGAACTATCGATAAGCAGTTTGGCTATTTTCTTCGTTTCGTAAATGCCGCCGTCGCTAAAGAATATGACATACGTCGGAAGAACGTCGCTTGGATCCTCCTTCGTGTACTTCTTGATCACGTCCGCCATCACGAGCGGCTCGTTGTTGCCGGCCCCCAATCCGCCGAATACCCTCGGAGCCGGATAAGTTTTCTTGACGTAGTCCTCGTAATCGTTCTCGGTGACGCTCGGCGTCCGCTTCGACTTGCTGCCAAAGAACCAGACGTCCATCACGCCATCGTCGTCCATGCAGGCCGCGATCGCCAGCACCTTCTCGAAAGCGCGCTGAACGGCGCCTTTCAGATACAAGTTAGTCATGGAGCCCGAAGCGTCGAACACGACGGCTACCCGGGCTTTAATCGCGTCCATTCTCTTTTTCTCGAGGGATACCTTGACCTTTTTCTTCAAGAGATCGATCTTCGTCAAATTGACCTTCGTCTCCGGCTGGGGCGTTGTCGAGGTCGTGACTGAGGTCGTGACCGGAGCCTGTTCGGATGCCGGCGCAGCGGCGCTTGCGGAGGATGCCGCCGCGACTTCCGGCGCCGCTTCTTCGTAATCCGGCTCCTCCACGACGACTCCGTGGGATTCCGCCAGAGGCTTCAGACCGCCGTTAAAGCCGCGGCCGATCGCCCGGAGCTTGAACCAGCCTCCATGACGGTACAATTCGACCAGCACCAGCGTCTTTTCCGCTTTGCCTTCCTTGCTCTCGTATACGATCTCGGAACTTGGGGATTTGGCCGTAATCCGGCATCCCTGCACCTCGGAGAACGTACCAGGTCCATCAAGCGTTGCGGCGAATACGCATTTTTGAATCGGCGACGACAGAAGGCCGTTCAGATCGATCGAAAATTTAACGGAGCGGGCGGCGAGCGGCTCAAAACGGACGTGGCGCCCCGGATCCTCCGCTTGGTTATAGAAAATAAAATAGTGATCCGACGGTACCTTCCCCTGTTCGTTCACCATAAAGCAGCTGATGTCCAATTCCGCCGGAGAGCTTGTCCATTCCACCGCGATTTCCAGCAGGGAATCGTTCGGCAATGGCGCGTTCGAACCTGTAATCAGCTTTGTCGAATTCGACATACGGCTGCCTCCTCCTCTAACTATGTCGGTCAGTCTAAATGATAGCACATTTTCCCAGATGAAGGAGAAAAGCGGGGTTAAAGTTCTCTTAAAAAAACGACCGGTCGACAAGAAACCAAGCACAAAAAATGGGACTCAAGTCGCCCCCGAGGAAAACGATGAGAAAATAAGCCTATTCCGAGTCGAGACCGTACGGCCGAAATAGATATTGTCCTTATGAAATAATCGAAGAGGACCCCGGTTTTCAATTACGGCTAAGGGAGGACTTCAGATGAACGAAACCGCAAGAAGGTTCAAAAGGAGGTTAATGACGTTAATTGTCGCGATCGCCGCGTTGTCGCCGGCGGTTGCGCCGCAGCCTTCGTCGGCGGCCGGTTCGGACTTCAAGGACGTGCCGGCTTCGCATTGGGCTTACGACGCGGTACATCGGGCTGCCGCCGAGGGCTGGGTGGACGGTTATGCGGACGGGACATTCCGTCTATCGCAGCGGGTGACAGAAGCCGAATTCCTGAAGCTTCTTCTGGCGGCCGCCGTACCCGGAGAGCTGCCGGATCGCCGGACGGGAGAAGCATGGAGCGCCCCCTATTACAAGTACGCCGAGGAGCGGAGCTTCCCGTTATCCGGGGCAGGCGCGAGCTTCGACAGAGGCGGCGCGGCGCAGCTTCTCGCCGCTCTGAATGATCGGATTCTCGGTCGAACCGAGGCGGTCCGATATTTGCTCGATAACGGGTTATCGAAAGGCGTCACTTCGCCGACGGTAGAAGGCTATCAAATGGATAAGGCGCTAAGCCGCGCGGAAGCCGTCCAGTTTATCGTGAACGCGCTGGGAGGAGCGGCGAAGAGCGAACCGGAGCCGGAGATCGCCGCTGGCTACCGGTTGAGAGGAATAGCCGTCGGGGATCCGGAAGCAACGGTAACGGCGAAGCTGGGCAAGCCGAATCGCGTGGACCCGAGCGAGTACGGCTTCCAGTGGTACGTTTATAACGGCGACTATAAGCAATATGCGCAGATCGGCATCGACGGCGGCAAGGTTGTCGCCCTGTTCTCCAATGCCGACGTTTGGAGCAGCGGCGACGGGCTTGCCATAGGCTCCGCGAAAGCTTCGATCGAGGCCAAGTTGGGCAAGGCGCGCAGCTTGACGGAGCTCGACGCGAATCTGTCCATTCGCGCGGCAAGCGACGTCTATCCGACCTATGAGGCCGACGGCTCTTACTTGACGTTTATTCTCGACCAGCATAACGGCGGCAAAGCGATGGGCATCTATATGGTCGAGAAGAAAACCGCGGCCGCGCGGGACGGGAATTACGGCGTCGTCAGTCCGGCTCTCCTCTCCGCCTACGAGAAGGAGCTCCTGGATCTCGCGAACGTGTCCCGGCTTCAGGCGGGCAGGAAAGCGCTGGCCTGGGACGCCAAGATCGCCGGGACGGCACGCGCCCATAGCAAGGATATGGGGCAGAACGGCTTTTTCGATCACGTTAATCCGAAAGGGCTTAGTCCGTTCGACCGGATGGAAGCCGACGGCATCGCTTACTCGGCAGCGGCGGAGAACATCGCGGCCGGACAGATTAACGCCGTCTTCGCCCATGCGGAATGGATGAACTCCGAAGGCCATCGCAAAAACATTCTAGGCGACAAATACAAGAGGCTCGGCGTGGGGATCGCTTATTCGAAGGATTACGAATTCCGGATCTATTACACTCAACAATTTTATTCTCCTCTCGAATAGCCGGGAGGACGAGTCGGCCGCCCGCTTGGATCGCGATCGGGCGGCCGGTCTCCATCCGGTTTTATCCCTTGAAACATTGCGCGGATTTTAACATAAGCTCGTCCCTCAGAACGTCTCCAGCAGCATCCATACTCCCATGAGTCCGAGCAAGACGCCCGAACACTTTTCCGCCCATTCCCCCAGGAGCGGCTTGAGCTTCGCGGCGAACGTCACCCCGATAAAAGTGAAGACGAACGAGCGCGAAGCGATCAGCAAAATCGTAAGCAATACCGGCACTTGGATAAACCCGGCGGAAACCCCTACCGCCAGTTCGTCAAGGCTGATGCTGACGGCCGCCGCGATCAACGGCCAACCGGCGAGCTCCGCATTCAGCGCCTTCTCCTCTTCCTCGTCATTGTCGAAAAAAAGAAAGTAAATCGCCACGGCTATCAATAACAAAGAGCCGATCACGGACGCCGCGTTTTTGAACATTTGACCGAGAGCTCCGCCGATAACGATGCCGGCAATGGGCATAACTGCCTCGGCCGCGGCGAATACGAGAGCGATCTTCACCTTATCCCCGGATTCCTTTTTTAATCCCAGCGAAGCCGAGACGACCAACGAATCGAAACCGAGACTCATCGTTAGAAGCCAAGCGAATAGCGTCTCCATGTCCCCGCTCCTTTCGGGATCTTTTTTACAGTTATATTCCCGATGGGTTCCAGCCAGTACAAGCCTTGCATAAGATCGCCGTCAGGATGAGAAGCTAGCCAAAAGAATAAAAAATCCTTTCAAAGGCAGGTATCCTATGAGAAGCCGAATCAAAAACGGATTATGGATCGCCGCCCTATCCCTGACATTGGCCGCTCCGGCCCATGCGTATACGGGGAAGGCTAACGGCGGAAACGGCGGGTTAGGCAACGGGATGGGAACCCCGTCCCAGGGAACGGGCGTCCGCGCTCACGGGGTCGGCGGAACGACCGGCCATGAGATTAGCGTCTACGGTACGGGAACGGGCAGCCAGTTCCGAAATATTCATCCAGGGAATCCGGTTACGCCGCATAATCGCATCGATAACGTCACCCGGACGCCTACGGACGGCAGCTATCGGGCGGCCGCGGCTAACACCGCCAGAGGTCCGAGCTGGGGCTGGCTCGGCTTGCTCGGACTGTTGGGGCTTGTCGGGATTCGGAACCGAAATCCGCAGCGCGATCGCTAAAGCTTCCGCGAATAACGATGCATCTCCCGTTCCGATCGACGGACGCGACGTGCATCGTTATTTTTGCTTCTTGGACATCCCGATCCCGACATACAATGAATCGTGCTGCCTATCGCGATCCCCTGGAAGGGAGGTATGGCTATGTGGGTGAAGCCCGCTTACAAGATTATCGAGCTATGCGCCGAAGTGACGGCGTACGCCTATCGGAAGTAAGAGTGCATGCCGGAGAAATCCGGCATCTCTTCTATAAAGGGGAGAGGTTATGATCATTCATGTGCTGGGCTCCGCCGCCGGAGGCGGTTACCCGCAATGGAACTGCTCTTGTCCGAACTGCGAGCTCGTCAGAGCAGGCGATCCTTCCGTGCGCGTCCGGAGGAACGATTCGATGGCCGTCAGCCCGGACGGCCGGCGTTGGGCGCTGCTGAATGCAAGCCCGGACGTCTGTCTTCAGACGGAAACGTACGGCCCGCTCCGGCCCGGACCTTCCTTGCGCGGTTCCCCTATTCAAGCCGTGCTGCTTACCGACGCGGAATTGGATCATACGACGGGGCTTCTTCAATTGAGACAGAGCTCGAACCTGGACGTCTACGCGCCCCCTCCCGTCCTTCGCGCCCTTGCGGACGGGTTTCCGCTTAGGAGGATGATCGAGCCATTCGCGAACTTCCGCTGGCTGGCGGCGATGCCGGAGGAATCTTTTCCACTTTTTGGGGGAGAATTATCGGTATGTCCGTTCTATTTGGGCGACAAGCCCCCTCGCTACGCCTGCGCCGACAGCGTCCAGGACCATGAGGCATGGGTCGTCGGCTATCGCGTGACGGACCGGACGACGGGCGGCATCGCCGTCTACGCTCCGGGAATCGAGACCTGGTCCCGGACGCTGGAGAGGCATCTGGAAGGGGCCGATTGTATTTTCATAGACGGCACCTTCTGGCACGGCGACGAGCTTCGCGCGCTCGGCATTTCCGAGCTCGGCGCGGCGGATATGGGCCATCTTCCCGTTGGAGGTCCGAACGGAAGCGCCGAACGGTTGGCCCGGATTGCCGCTCGGCGCAAAGTCTATATTCACGTCAATAACACGAACCCGATGCTGAACGAACGCTCGCCGGAACGCCGATATTTGTCGGAGCTCGGTATTGAAGTCGGAGTTGACGGAATGGAAATGGAGGTTTGAGGTTGGAACCGTATTTGCTGTCCAACGAACAATTCGTCTCGCGTCTGCGGCAGGTCGGAGAGGAGCGCTATCACGACAAGCACCCCTATCATATCGCCATGCACGAAGGGAAGCTATCCCCCGTCCAGCTTCGGGCGTGGATTGCCAACCGCTTCTACTATCAGAAGAACATCCCGGTCAAAGACGCGTTGATCCTGTCCAAGCTGCCTTCCCGGGAAGAGCGCCGCGAATGGATTCAGCGGGTGATCGACCATGACGGACGGGAAGGCGAGGAAGGCGGAATCGAGGCATGGATTCGCCTGGGAGAAGCGGCCGGCATTCCGAGAGAGGAAATGCTGGACGAACGTCATGTGCTTCCGGCCGTCCGTTTCGCCGTCGACGCCTACGTGAACTTCTGCCGGCTGCAGCCTTGGCCGATCGCCGTCGCCTCTTCCTTGACGGAGCTGTTCGCCCCTACTCTCGTCTCCAAACGGATCGGCGTATTCGAGCAGCTGTATCCGTGGATTCGTCCCGAGGGATTGGCCTACTTCCAAGCGCGGCTGCACCAAGCGCCCCGCGACGCGGATCACGGCTTGAGCCTTGTTATTCGCGAATGCAGAAATCGCGAAGATCAAGATCAAGCGATCTCCGCCTTGCGGTTCAAGTGCGACGTCCTGTGGGCGCTCCTAGACGCGTTAAGCTTGGCTTACCCGGACGGGGAGCGTGTGCGATGAGCTCCCGGGCGCTGGCGGAACGGCCAAGGCTGCGCAGTCCCGGCCGCATGAAGTACGACCAAGTCCGCAATACCGATTTGCTGCTGCTGCCGGAACGCGTCGTAGAGCTTAACGAGGCGGCGGCAGCGATTCTTCGGCTCTGCGACGGGCAGCGCACGACCGCGCAGGTGATCGCGGAACTCGAATCGAAATTCGGCCAGACCGGATTGAGAGACGATATCGTCGAGTTTCTCGCCGAGTCGGCGGAAAGAGGGTGGTTGGAGCTATGCCCCTAAGCCTGCCGTACGCGTTGACCGCGGAGCTTACGCATCGCTGCCCGCTCCGTTGCCCCTACTGCTCGAATCCGACAGAGCTTCAGAAGAAAGAGAACGAGCTGTCGACCGGCCAGTGGCTGAACGTATTGGAACAAGCTAGCGAGCTTGGAGTCGTGCAAGTTCATTTTACGGGAGGAGAGCCATTGCTTCGCCCCGATCTGGAGCTGTTCGTCCGCCGCGCCCGGGAGCTGGATCTTTACGTCAATCTCATCACGAGCGGCGTCGGATTGACCGAGCAACGCGTCCGGCAGCTCGCCGAGTCGGGCGTTGACAGCATTCAGCTTAGCGTACAGGCCGCTTCCCCGGAGCTCGCCGACTCGATTGCCGGTTTCCGGGCTCACGAACTAAAACGGCTGGCCGCCCGGCGGATCCGCGACGCAGGGCTTCCCCTGCATATGAACGTCGTGCTGCACCGCGCCAATCTTCATCTCGTCGAGGACATCATCGAGCTTTGCGCGTCATGGGGCGCCGAACGGTTAGAGCTTGCCAATGCCCAATATTACGGCTGGGCTCTGCGCAACGTCCATCAGCTGCTCCCGCGCAAAGAGCAGCTTCAAGAAGCCGAAGCCGCCTACGAGCGAGCGCGCGAACGCTTCGGCCAGCGCATCGAACTTTTATGGATCTTACCGGATTATTACGAGGATTTTCCGAAACCTTGCATGGGCGGCTGGGGGCGCATGTCGATGACGGTCGCGCCGGACGGTCGGGTTCTGCCCTGCACGGCCTCGTCGGAAATTCAGACGCTGATCTTCGAAAACGTGAAGGAGCGCGATCTTTCGTGGATCTGGCACGAGTCTCCTTCCTTTAACGCCTATCGGGGCTATGATTGGATGGCGGAGCCCTGCAGGAGCTGCGAACGGCGCGAGTTGGACTACGGCGGATGCCGCTGCCAGGCCTTCCTGTTGACCGGCGACGCGCGGGCGTCCGACCCCGTATGCATGCGATCCCCTCGCCGCGGCATTATCGAGGATCGAATCGGCACGATCGCGAACGGGGATTACGGCGCGCCCGGCTATTCTTACCGGGGCGGGTGATCGGCGCATGAAAATTTTCGACGCCCATTGCGACGTGCTCAGCAAGCTGCTGGAGAACCCGGAGCTTGACTTCGCCCAAGGCCGCGACGGGCTGGACGTCACGCTGGAGAGAATGCTGGCTTCGGGCATCGCCATGCAAAATTTCGCCGTTTACTTGCCCGAACGGTACGCCGGCGATTTCAGGCATGTCCTGGAGAGCATCGATTTGTTTCACGAACGCGTTTTGCGAGAGCCGCAAATAAGGTTTATTCGAACGAAAAACGATATGCTGCGCGCCTCGAGCGAAAACCGGATCGGAGCGCTGCTATCCCTGGAAGGGGTCGATTCCCTGCATGGCAGCATGGCCCTGCTTCGCCTCCTTCGGCGTCTTGGGGTAACCACCGTCGGCATTACCTGGAATCGCGCCAACTGGGCCGCGGACGGCGTTCTGGAGCCGAGGAAAGGCGGATTTACCGCGGCGGGGCAAGAGCTGATCAAGGAATGCAATCGGCTGGATTTGATTATGGACGTCTCCCATCTCTCCGAGAAGGGCTTCTGGGAGCTCATGGAGGCGTCCCGGAAGCCCGTTATCGCTTCCCACTCCAATGCAGGAGCGATCAGTCCCCGCATGAGGAATTTGTCGGATGCCCAGATCCGCGCCCTCATCGCCTCCGACGGCGTCATCGGAATCACGTTCGTTCCCCCGTTCGTGAGCGAGGAGGAACCGGTCGCGATGGATAAAATCCTGCTTCACATCGATCACATCTGCTCGCTGGGAGGCAGGCGCCATATCGGATTCGGCTCCGACTTCGACGGGATCCGGCAATGGCTCGTCGGTCTGGAGCATGCGGGCAAATACGACCGCCTGGTCGATCTGCTGCTGAGCCATTACCGGGAGGAGGACGTAGAGCTGTTCGTCTACGGCAACTGGTTCCGGTTCTACATGGAGCATCTGCCCGGCGAGAAACCGTCGGCTCAGGACGCCGACGGAATCACTCTCGGATCTTGATCGTCGGGCGCTAAGAACCCCGCGGGTAGCGGATCTCCGGCCTTCAGCACCTTCTCCCGGTCCACGAATTTCGTCAGCCGGGTTTCGAAAAAAGCCGGCTGACGCTCCCATGCCTCCCTCGGAACCGTCAGAACGAATCGGCCGTCCCGGTCGGGAATCGTAACGGTGTAACGGACTCCTGGCGGGACGTCGAGTCCCGCCAGCAAGCCGGTATACGTCGCTCCCTTCGACGTCGTGCAGAGCAGCATCGGAGGCTTGTCGTCGAGGATCGTTCCTTCCCGCGGCAGCCGTATCCGAATATCGACGCTCGTATTACGGGGCAAAATAAACACTTTGCCTTCCGGAAGGGCGTAGCGGCGCGTGCCGACGATGACGGTAAGGTTGGTTTCCTCCTCCTCCGGCCAGTAGAACATCTCGTATTTTCCGTCGCGATCCGACGGCGTCGATTTGGCGAAGCCCTCTCCCCGGTCCCGGTCTATCCATACGATCGCGTCCTTCACCGGATTCCCGCCGGCGTCCTGCACCCGTCCCGCGATCCGATACTTGTCCGCTTGGAAGAAGGATACCGATTCGCCGGGACCGCTCACTATCCTCGCTTGTACTTTGACCATGTTCGTATCCTTTTCCGAAGGCTCGGTCCGGATGACTTGGATCGGGTGAAAAACGCTGAACGCCGTCGAAGCAGACAATAGTCGATTCGACTCGAGCTTGCCGGCCGATCGTCCGGCAATGCTCGCATGATGGACCGATACGACGCGAATCGGCGTGCGGGCCAGCAGACTGCGGTCGACGAGCAGCTTGAAGGCGCCGTCTTCCGCGGTCCGAATTGGTCTTCCGTTCTTACCGGCTTGCAGAATCGCATTCGCCACCGGCTGATCTTCATACGTCAGCTTCCCCTTGACGATGGTCATATGGGAGCCGTCCGACTGCCACGTCTTGAGGAAGAACTCTGTCTCTTCGAGCGCGAGTCGGGTCCGGGCGGCTTCCTCCTGCGCGTTTGCTTCATGACGATTGTCGGTCCATATCAGCGCCAACGCGGCCATCGCGAAGAACCAAACGGCTAATCCGCTCTTTTTCATTTCGGATTTTCCCCGTTATTGCGCGGTATGCGCTCCGCCGGTTCCGGCTTCGCCGGTCGAACCTTGCGTCTTGTCTCCGCCAATCCCGAACACATGCACCTTGGGCTTCGCCCCGCCCGTGGTGAAGACGATGTAGGGTTTGCCGTCGACCTTGAAAATCGAAGGAGCGGATTGGACGTTATCCCCCGTCGTCTGGAACGTCCAGATGACTTTGCCCGTCTTGATCTCCAGAGCGTTCACCTTGCCGTCCAGCTCGCCGAAGAAAGCCAGTCCGGTTTCCGTGCTCGTCAAGCCGCCGCGTTGCGGGTCGTTCGTCTTGATCTGGTAGGCTTGCTTGCCCGTATCTACGTCGATCGCGGTAACCGTGCCGTATCCTTTAACGTCCGGCACCTCTTCGGTCACCGTTCCGAAGGCCGCGGCGCCGGGGAAATCCGGAGTGCTCGCTTCCTCTTCGTTCTTGGCCGCTTTGAAGAGGGACGGCTGCTCGATCCCCGGAATCAGGACGTAATTCGTCCCGGGATCGTACGATTCGGGAGCGTAGTTCTCGCCGCCCAGCACGCCGGGGTAGCCGACCACGCCTTCCGGCGTCGGTTCCGGATGGTCGATTTTGGCGAACGGTATGCCGTTCCACACCTCATCCCCCGTGGCCGCGTCCCACGCGAACCATAATCCGGATTTGCCGCCTTGAACGACGAGCTTCTTCTTCTCCCCCTTCGCCGTGGCTTGGATAATCATCGGGGAAGCCGCGGCGTCATAGTCCCACAAGTCGTGGCTGACTTCTTGCTTGGCCCAGACGAGCTTGCCGGTCATCGCGTTGACGGCCACGACCGAATCGGTATGCGGATTGGCTCCCGGACGGTTGGCGCCATAGAAGTCCGGTGCCGGATTGCCCGTCGCGAAATACATGATGTCGGTTTCTTCGTCGATCGCGACCGGCGACCATACCGCTCCGCCTCCTTGGAATTTGCTGTTCGCCAGCCAATCCTGGCCTTTGGGAGGGACGGTCCAAAACGGCGAATCCCATGCCGGCGTCAGATCGCTTGCCTTGAACGCCGCTACGAAACCGCGGACTCCGTTGTCGCCGCCGCTGCTCCCGATATAGACGTTGCCTTTGTAATATTGAGGGGCATTCGTCTCATAATAACCGTTCTCCATTGTAACTCCGTCGATAAAGTCGGAAATTTTGATCATCTTCACCAGCTCGCCCGTTTTCTGATCCAGAGCGATCAGCGAATTGTCGACCGCGAGCATGAAAACCTTTCCTTCGCCGACCGCTACGCCGCGGTTCGCGATGATCCCTGCCTTGGAGAAGCTGGCCGCTTGCTCCGCCGACGGCTTCCAATGCCAGATCGTGTTGCCGGTAACGGCATCGAACGCGAACACCTGGTTGCCTGCCGTCGTAATAAATATGACGCCGTCGACGACGACGGGATACGATTGGTTTCCGTTTTTGACGTCGGGGTCCAGCGATTTTAAGTCCGCGGACCAGATCACGCCCAAATCTTTGACGTTATCCGCGGTGATCTCTTTGAAAGGAACGTGACGGTTATTCGCCAGCGTATAACCGAAGGAACCCCAGTTATCGAAGGTTGTTCCGGTCACCCCGGTTGCGGGCGGCGGAGTCGTTGCGGACTGGCCGGGCGTTGGCGAAGGCGCAACCTGATTGTTCTTCCCGGTGCAGGCGCTAAGCGCCAACAATACAGCCAGAGCCAGTCCGAATTTGGCATACGTTTTTTTCACGTCGATACCCCCAAGTAGATGTATGCTGGATTTCGATACGGATTTGATCCAGCTTTAAGTAATTTCCGCTGATTATGGTATATCCAAACCGAAGACAATTAAGTCAGATGAGATTGCGAATCGTAGAAACAGGTGCAGCTAGCCTAGTCGAGACGGCAAAAAACCGCCAAGGGAATTCCCTTGACGGTCGTACGGATTACCGGCGCCATGAGTTGCCGAGGGCCGTCGCTAAGTTGGAATCGGGAGGATCAGTTGGCCGCGCTCTTGGCATCGAGAGCTTCGGCGCTCGAATCCTTGGCCTCCTGCTGGTCGTACAGCTTCCCGAGCTTCCAACCGATCCCGACGTTCACAACCGCCATTGCCGCGAACAGGACGACGTCTCCCCAAGGCTCCGGAAGCAGCAGGTCGGCAAGGAGCCACCCCCCTGTCATCGTGGCCCCCATTATCGCGCCCTTAACGGACGAACTTAAGAAAGCTCTGCCCATTCGATCACCCTCCCATTGGTTCCTTCTACACCGATTGTATGCCGGAAACAAGAGGGATTATGCCGGGAATCGGATGCGCGCAGGGTTACGGCGACGAAGGGGAGGCCGATCGTTATCCTTCTTTGTCCCGAAGATAGCCGCGGACCGCCTCCAGCGCCTCCTCTACGTTCCTGACTTTGAATTGGACTGCCGGATGATCCCCGTGCAGCTCCGCCGAATGCGCGTAGCGCGGATCGTAATAATGCGTGAGCAGCAGCTCCACGGCGTCTGCATATCGGTCGGTCAGCAAAAAAGCTTCGATCTCGGCCGCTACCGGCGTATGAATGCGCGATTTAATCCGCCTGAACGCCTGGACGTATTGCTCCCTATATTCCGCCGGGCGGTAATCCTGAAGGATCTGCTCGACCCGTGCCTCCACAGGCATGTCGATCCGGATCGGCACGCCCTCTTCTTTCTTGCGGATGATCGGATCGGGAAGCAGAACTTTGCCGATTCGTTTGCTTTCCGCTTCGATGAGAAAGAACGGCGAATGGCGAATACGGAGCATTTCTTCGAGCAGCAAAGCGTCGAACGCTTTCTGGTTGCGGCTCGACAAGCCGATGCTCCCGAAGACCGATCCCCGGTGTCCCGCCATCTCTTCCAGATCCAGTACCGGATAATCTTCCGCTTTTAACCGCTGCAGCAGAGCCGTTTTTCCCGTTCCCGTGTTGCCGTGAATGACGTAAGCCCTCGGAGCGAAATCCATGGAGCTTAAAGTCTCGACGACCCATCTGCGATACTCGCGATAGCCGCCGATCAGGCGAAACGATGGAATCCCCATCAAGGACAGGAGCGTCGCCGTCGTCTTGCTTCTCATGCCGCCGCGCCAGCAAAACACGACTTTCTTGGGTCCGATGCCGGCGAATTCCTTCATGAAGGCCGGAAGCTTGGCGGAGACGATCTCGAGTCCCCGCTCTTTGGCGGCCTGAACGCTGGTTTGCTTGTAGATCGTGCCGATCTCCGCTCTCTCGGCGTCGTTAAACAGCGGGATGTTCAGACTGCCCGGTATGGTGGCCTGCTCGAACTCGGACGGAGACCGTACGTCGACGAACGCAAGCTCCCGGCTTTCCTGCAAAGCTCTTAAATCTTCCAGCGTAATCTCTTGAAACAATGGTTTCTCTCCTTATTCCCGAGCTTTCGGCTACAGGACTTCGATCTTTCCCGGATGCTCCGCTACCGCTTCGCCGATTCGGCTTGCCTCTACGCCCGCTTCGCGCAACGCCTCGAGCAAGCCGTCGGAGTCCGACGGAGCCGCTGAAATCAGCAGCCCGCCCGAAGTGACGGCGTCGCACAAAATCCATCGGTCGGTCTGATCCATGGATTCCGGGAACGCGACCGATTCCTGGATATGGGCAAAATTATTTTTCGTCCCGCCGGGGACAAACCCTTTAACCGCAAGCTCCCTTACCCTCGGCAGCAGCGGAACCTGATCCTTCGCGATGCGCAGGCCTACTCCGCTGCCTTTGGCCATTTCCATCGCGTGTCCGAGCAGCCCGAATCCGGTCACGTCGGTGCATCCGTGCACTTCGAAGCGGCTCATCGTTTCCGCGGCGGTTTTGTTCAATGCGGCCATCACGGCCGTCACGCGCGCGACCTCTTCCTCCGACAGCTGATCCTTCTTGATCGACGTCGTCAGGATGCCCACCCCGATCGGCTTCGTCAAAATCAGCTGGTCTCCCGGCTTGGCGCCGGCATTGGTACGAACCTTTCGAGGATGAACGAGGCCGGTCACGGCCAATCCGAACTTCGGCTCCTTATCGTCGATCGAGTGCCCGCCCACGAGCGTAATGCCCGCTTCGCGGACCTTGTCGGCCGCGCCGCGCAGAATGTCCGCCAGCACTTGCTTGTCCAGAGCGGTGATCGGGAAGGCCACGATATTCAGCGCCGTCAGAGGCGTCCCCCCCATCGCGTAAATATCGCTGATCGCGTTCGCCGCGGCGATCTGGCCGAAAGAATAAGGATCGTCGACGATCGGGGTGAAGAAATCGACGGTCTGCACGAGCGCAAGCTCGTCGTTGAGACGGTAGACTCCCGCGTCGTCGCTTGTATCCAATCCGACGAGCAGATCGGGGTTCGGGACGGGCGGAGGAAGATTGCGAAGTACCTGGGCCAAGTCGGCCGGGCCGATTTTGCAGCCGCAGCCGCCCTTGCTGGAGTAGGAAGTCAATTTGATTTTATCCGTTGTCGACATGTCACATATTCCTTTCTTTTGTTCTTTCTTATTAAATAGTACACGATTGCCGGTCCGATTCGCAAAGAACCTTCCTTCTTGCGCGTTTACAGGAGAGATAAACTGCTGTACTCTATTTTTTATGGGATGACGCGGGCAGATGGCGCGACGAGAGGGGAAACGAAGATGGCGATACGGTTCGGCCGCTGCGCAGAGGACGGCGAATTCGCGAAAGTCGCTCTGTATATGGTAGAAAGAAGAAGAGACTTGCACCCTTCTTTGTGCACGATCGACATGGTCACGCTGCTGTACGGATACATGTCGGACGGTCAGTTGCATTACGGAATGGACGACGACGGGCGAATCGTCGGCGCATCCGGCTTTTATATCGAACCTCCCGAAGAGGGCGTTCGGGACCGCGGCAGCGTTTTGATCGACGTGGGCATCATAGACAAGAATCGGAGAGGCACGCGGCTGTTCCTGAAAGGGATGCAGTATATGATCGGCCATATTTCCGAGAATCACCCGGAAGTCGAAGTCGTCCGTCTGTGCGCTCTCTCGGACAACCCCTACTTGTGCAGGCTTTACGCGAAATTCGCCGGATTCGAAGGCACCCGGGAAGGCAGCGTCGGACAAGAATCGGTGTTTTCCGGTGAAATACGCCAAATTAGGTATATTCTAAACAGGCTGAATCCTCTATAATTTAAGAAGATTTTCCAAATTACTTGCCCAAAGGAGGACAAGCCCATGTATCCAGCTAAGCCTAATGTCAAAGAAGTCGTTAAAGGCTCCGGTTTCGGCAGAATCGTCAAAGCGAACGATTCGCTCCGCGCAGCTCCGGTCATCGTAACGAAATAATGCCTTATCTCTTTCGCGTTTGCAGGTTCGACATGGACCACGAAGCCTATATCAAATTCGTCCTGGAGAACCATCAAGATTTGAATCTGCCTTACCCGTTCCACGTCATGCTTAGCTTCGCCGGCAGTCCTCTCGTTCTCGGCAAAGCGATGCTCGTCATCGACGAGGAGTCGTACGAGTTGGTCGGCGCGGCGGGATTCGTCTTCGGCACCGGAGCGAACGATCATCAGGATCGCAACGTGTGCCAAGCGGAGCTCGCCTTCCTCCTTCCGAAGCATCGCGGAAAGCCTCTGTTCGTTCGAGGGCTGCAAACGTTGCTGGATTGCGTCGCGGAAGACAACCCGGACGTCGAATGGTTTCAGTTCTGGCTTCCCGGGGATCAGGCGGAGCTGACGAAGCTATGCTCCAAGCTCTCCTCGTTGCCGGGCGCTAGCCTGCAGACCGTAAACGGCATGTCGCTGTATCGAATTCCTTTCGGGGAATTGGCGGCATACGCCCGATCGTTGCTCCGAGGTTCCGCGAAAGTCGCGAACGGGTCATGACGGGGTTTTCCCGTAAGTAGGGACGTACAAGATTATCGATGAAAATAATGGGTCCCCGCAAAGTAATCGGAATTAGCTGCGAAGCTTAAGGTCACTTTGCGGGGTGTTTCGCATCGGAAGGAGATAGATGCCCCCTAAACATCCATCCATCGTTAATTGTTCGGTACGACTCTTTTTACCTAAGGGACAGCCCCGTCTATTTCCGCTTTCCGAAATCAGCGCGCGCCTAATCGGACTGCCGGATTTGCATTCCCCCGCCCCGGACGATAACATCTATCGTATGAACCTATCTCATCTGACAACCGCTATTGCCTCCCTTGACCTGAGAAGCTGTCTGATCAGCCAAGACGGACGGATGCTGTTCGAGCATTACCGCGATTCGCGCATCCCCGGAGAAACGGCCAAAGTGAACTCGTGCACGAAGAGCATTTTATCGGCTTTGATCTGCATCGCCATGGACCGGGGAATTCTTCCCGAACCGCATACGCCGATCGCCGAATTTTTCCCGAGGCTGTTATCCGATCCCGATTCCCGGAAAAGGGAAATCACGCTCGAACACCTCTTGACGATGACCTCGGGGTTGAAATGGACCGAGTTTGGCGGAATCAAATCTTTCCCGCGCATGACCCGGTCGGAGAATTGGGTTGAATTCGTGCTGTCTCAGCCGATGTCCGAAGCCCCGGGACGGAAAATGGAGTACAACTCGGGAGCTTCCCAATTGCTGTCCGCGATTCTGACGCGGGCCTGCGGCATGCCGACCGCGCGATTCGCCGAGCTGGAGCTGTTCGGACCGCTCGGCATCGAGCAATACGAATGGGAAACGGATCCGCAAGGCGTACATACCGGAGGGTACGGCCTAAGGCTGCGCCCTCTGCATTTGCTGCATTTCGGACAGCTGTATTTGAATCGCGGCAGCTCCGGAAGGCACCGGCTAATCTCCGAGGAGCGGGTCCTCCGTTCCGTGCAGCCCGCGGTACCGGCCGAACTGCCTGATCGGGGCTTCTATGCCTGGCACTGGTGGGCGGACTCGTTTCCGGCGCAAGCCGGAGAACAGACGCATCCCCCTTCCGACTCGTCCTTCGACTATTATTATGCTCGAGGCTATGGCGGCCAGTTTGTATACGTCGTTCCCGAATTGCGCATCGTCGTCGTGCTAACGGACGATAAAAGAAAAAAGGACCGCATCCCGATGCATGTATTCCGGGAGATCATCGCTCCGGTGCTGCTGTAAATGACGGGATAAGCGATTCAAAATTTAATTAATAGGGTTAATTACTGGCTCGAGATAAGGGCGAAGAGGCTGCCGTACAGCGAACTTCGCCCTTCCCCGATCATCCGCGGCGTCTTTTCCTACCCCGCGCACCTACCAATCATTATTGCTCGGTCGGGTACACAAGGCCCCATGGCGCGCGTGCCCGATCCAGCGTTTCCATTATGCGAACCGTCTCGTCGAGCGGCATGACCTCGCTTTCCAGACGACCCGAACGCAGACAGTCCGTCACCTCCTGCGCCTCGTGCTTGTAGCCGGCATAGGCACGGTCGTCGGAGACCTGCTTGGCTTCTTCTCCGTTGACATACAGATGGGCTTCTCTTCCGAACAGGAAATCGGGAACGCGGATATACCCTTTCGTACCATAGATGTAAGCATCCTTCTGCATGTTAAGCCGGACGGCTCCGTTCAGAGCGGCCGTCTTGCCGCCCGCGTATTCGAGCAGCAGGGAGAACCTCTCGTCCACGCCCGTCTCTCCGATCACGGCGCTGCTCATCACCTTAGTCGGCTGCTCGCCGAAGACCATCGACGCGAACGACACCGGGTAGACCCCGGCATCCAGCAGCGCTCCTCCTCCCAATTCTTTGTTGAGCAGCCGTCCCTCCGGCTTCCAGCCTACGTCGAAACCGAAATCGGCTTTGACGAGCTGCACCTCTCCGATGAGCCCTTGCTTCAGCCACTCCCTGACTTGCACGATCGGCGGCAGAAACCGCGTCCACATCGCCTCCATGGCGAACAGCTTCTTCTCCCGGGCAACGCGGACGACGTTTTTCGCTTCCGCCGCGTTCATCGTGAACGGCTTTTCGCATAGAACGGCTTTGCCGGCCTCCAGGCAGGCTATCGCCTGCTGCTCGTGCCACGGATGAAGCGTGCCGATGTATACGACGTCCACGTCGGGATCGCCCAGAAACTCCTCGTAGCTGCCGTAAGAACGCGCTGCTCCGTATTGCTTGGCGAAAGCCTCGGCCTTGGCTGCGGACCTGGCTCCGACCGCTATCAGCTCCGCGCCTTCGACCTCCTTCAGATCTTTCGCGAAGGCCGACGAAATACCTCCGGCGCCCAGAATTCCCCATCCGATTTTACGCGGATCCTTGCTCATCCTCTATTCCTCCCATGACTGCGTTGTATTCGCTTTCTTTATTCTATAACGAAAAGCCGTAAGAATGATAGATGAGAGTTCGAGTGTCATTCCCGTCATCGATCATTTCTTACGGCTATTTCTTTCGTTCTATTCCAGGCGAGCTTTAATTCCGAATCAGATAATCGAATGCGCCGAGCGCGGCGGTCGCGCCCGATCCCATCGAAATAATGATTTGCTTGTACGGACTGTTCGTGCAGTCGCCCGCCGCGAATACGCCCGGCAAGCTCGTCGCGCCGTGATTGTCGACGACGATTTCGCCCATGCGCGTCCGCTCGACGGCGTCTCCGAGCCAATCGGTATTCGGGACGAGACCGATCTGCACGAATACGCCCTGCAGCTCGACATGCTTCTCTTCCCCGGTCTCCCGGTCGATGAAGGAAATCCCGTTCACCTTGTCCGTACCGGTTATTTCCTTGGTCTGAACGTTCTTGTGGACCGTAACGTTAGGAAGGCTGTAGAGACGATCCTGCAGCACGGAATCCGCCTTCAGCTCGGGCATGAACTCCAATACGGTGACATGGCTGACGATGCCCGCCAGATCGATCGCGGCTTCGATGCCGGAATTGCCTCCGCCGATCACCGCGACGTGCTTCCCTGCGAACAGCGGACCGTCGCAGTGAGGACAATAGGCAACGCCTTTATTTTTGAATTCCGCTTCTCCGGGAACGCCGACGTTGCGCCAGCGGGCGCCGGTGGACAGAATGACCGTCTTGCTCTTCAGCACCGCCCCGTTCTCGAGCTCGATCTCGATGAGGTCCTTCTTCTCCAAACGCTTAGCTCTTTGGAGCTTCATGACGTCCACGTCGTATTCCTTGACGTGCTCCTCGAGGCTCGCGCCGAGCTTGGCGCCTTCGGTATACTTCACGCTGATGAAGTTTTCGATGCCGACCGTATCCATCACCTGGCCGCCGAAGCGCTCCGCGACGATTCCCGTGCGGATGCCCTTGCGCGCCGCGTAGATAGCCGAGCTCGCGCCGGCCGGCCCGCCGCCGATGACCAGCACGTCGAACGGCTCCTTGGCGTCGAACGTCGAAGCGTCGGGCGCATCGGAAATTTTCGCGACGATCTCTTCAAGGGACATGCGTCCGCTTCCGAAAAACTCCCCGTTCAGGAACACGGAAGGAACGGCCATGACTTCCTTGCTCTCCACCTCGTCCTTGAAAGCCGCTCCGTCGATCATCGTGTGAGAAATCCCCGGATTCAGAACGCTCATCACGTTCAGAGCCTGTACGACGTCCGGACAGTTGTGACAGCTCAAGCTGACGTAAGTTTCGAATGTATAATGGCCCGTGATGCTTTTGATTTGATCGATCACGCTTTGTTCAACCTTCGGCGCTCTTCCGCTCACCTGAAGCAAAGCCAGCACCAACGACGTAAACTCATGGCCAAGCGGAATGCCCGCAAAAACGATGCCGGTATCTTCCCCGGTCCGGTTTACGCTGAAGCTCGGCGTTCTGGACAGCTGGGCTTTCTCGATCGTAATCCGGGAGGACATGCCGGCTAGCTCGTCCAAGAAAGCCAGCATGTCGTTGGATACGGCATCGTCGGACGCTGCGCTGACCTTGATGAGCACATCGCCTTCCAGGAGCTGAAGGTATTGGCTGAGTTGTAGTTTGATATCCGCATCCAACACCGGAAAGACCCCCTTTAGATTTTGCCTACGAGATCAAGGCTCGGTTTCAAAGTTTGAGAGCCTTCTTGCCATTTCGCCGGGCATACTTCGCCCGGATTGCTGCGAACGTATTGAGCGGCTTTGATCTTGTTGACCAGCGTGCTCGCATCGCGACCGATCCCGCCCGCGTTGATCTCGACCGTCTGGATGACGCCGTCCGGATCGATGATGAACGTGCCGCGGTCGGCGAGACCGTCCGCTTCGATCAGAACGTCGAAGTTGCGGGAAATCGTATGGGAAGGATCTCCGATCATGATGTAAGTAATTTTGCCGATCGTCTCGGAGCTGTCGTGCCATGCTTTATGCGTGAAGTGGGTATCCGTGGATACGGAGTAGACTTCTACGCCGAGAGCTTTCAAAGTTTCATATTGATCCTGCAAGTCGCCGAGCTCGGTCGGGCATACGAACGTGAAATCCGCCGGGTAGAAGCATACGACGCTCCATTTCCCTTTGAAGTTTTCTTCGGACACCTCGATGAATTTGCCGTTGTGGTACGCGGATGCCTTGAACGGTAGTACTTCTGTTCCAATGAGAGACATTTGGTTTCCTCCTATAGTGAATTTTTTGGGACGCCTAATTGAGAAGCGTTAGCAGTCTATAATGATTCTTATCTACTGCTTATTACAAATAGTATCATCATTCGACTATTTTCACATGAAGAAAAGATGAAGAGAGTTTGTCCATTTTGTGAACTCTCGCGCTTTTCCCCGTACCGTTTTAGTATTCCTCATTTGTTGGGAAAATATAAGGAAAAAACCGGTCCGAGACCCCGAATAATCGAGATCCCGGACCGGTTTCGGACGTCCGGCCTTAGCGCGAAGCGATGAAAGACGGCCTTGGCTTGCCCGCGGAGAACGGCTCCTGCAGCCGATTCTCGGCGCTGTTGAATACATAGAACGCGTTGCTGCGCGGATAAGGAGAAATATTGCTCGCCGAACCGTGCATCAGGTTGCAATCGAATAGCAGCACGGAGCCCGCTTTGCCGACGGGCATCCGAATCCCCCCCTGCTCGACCAGCCGGGTCAAGCTTTCCTGATCCGGGACGCCGTATTCCTGCTTGCGCAGCGACTGTTTGTAATGATCGTCCGGCGTCCGGTCGACGCAACTGACGAACGTCCGGTGCGACCCGGGAACGACCATCAGCGCTCCGTTATACGGATTGTTGTCCTCCAGGGCGATCGAGCAGCTCAGCGCCCGCATCCGCGGCATGCCGTCCTCCGCGTGCCAGGTTTCGAAATCGGAATGCCAGTAAAACTCCTTCCCCGTAAATCCCGGCTTGAAGTTGATCCTCGATTGATGGACGTAAACCTCGCTGCCCAGAATCTGACGAACGATCGCGGATAAGCGGGGATGGGCGGCAAGCGATTCGAAGAACGGATGGCTCTCGTGCACGGCGAATACGGAACGCACCTCGTCGCCGCCCGGCTCCAGAATAACCTCCGGACGGGAAGCCCCTCTGCTGGAAGCAAGCAGCTGCCGGGTCTCGCTCTTAAACACGCTCACCTCGTTCTCGTCGAAAAAATCTTCCAAAAACAAATAGCCGTTATTCTCGTAAAAATCGAGCTGCGACTTATCGATTTCGTTCTGGCGAATTTCCGGATCGTATACGACGGGGTCGATCCGCTCGGCAAAGGAAGGCTCCTCTCCCCGGCGAGTCGGATAATAATCGGTTACGGCAGGCATGGCCAACACGCTCCTTCTTTTTTAGGATTGAGAGGCGGCATATGCTCCCTCTTCGTCATGCACCTCTTGCCCCGTGCATGGGGGATTGAACACGCAAATCATCCTCATATCCGTTTTTCCTCTTAGCAGATGCCTTTCATGTCCGTTCAACACGTACATCATGCCCGGCCGAATCGCGTAGGCCGCTCCCGATTCGGTCAGCTCGATTTCTCCTTCGCCTTCGATGCAATAGACGGCTTCGACGTGGTGCTTATACCAGATCGGCGTTTCCGTCCCCGCCTTAATCACGGTATCGTGCAGCGAAAAGCCGACCCCGTCCTCCTTAAGCAGCAATCTGCGGCTGTTCCATGTAGGTGCGGCAACGTCGCATTCGGTTCCGATGCGATCTTCCAAGTATCTTACAATCATGTCGATCGTACCTCTTTCTTCATTAGATTCGGCTCAATTAAGGGCCAATACGGAGCTCGTTTCTTCCGAAACCTCGACGAGGCATTCCTCCAACACGTCTAAGCCCCGGTTCAGCCCGTCGCTGTCTATCGTCAGCGGAGGCATGATTTTGATCACTTCGCCGTCGGTTCCCGAGGTTTCCATAATCAGCCCGCGCTCGAACGCCATTCGCGAAATCCGGTCGGCGATGCCCGGCTCGAAGGCGATGCCCTGCATCATCCCGAGACCTCTCGCCTCCCCTTCAAAGTCTGGGAGCTTCCGCAGCAGGTCTGTCAGCCGTTCTCGAAGATATCGCGATTTGTCCGCGATTTCTTCGGCGAATCGCGTCGTTTTCCAGAAATTCAAAGCCTCGGCAGCCGTGATAAAAGCCAGGTTATTCCCGCGGAACGTGCCGTTGTGTTCCCCGGGCTTCCACAAGTCAAGCTCCGGCTTGATCAGCGTCAGCGCCATCGGCAGTCCGTATCCGCCGATCGATTTGGACAGGCATACGATGTCAGGGACGATTCCGCAGCGTTCGAAGCTGAAGAAGCTTCCCGTTCTTCCGCATCCCATCTGAACGTCGTCGACGATCAGCAGCATGCCGTATCGCTTGCAAATGTCGGTCAGACCCTCCAACCATTCGTCGGAAGCGACATAGATTCCGCCTTCTCCCTGAAGCGTCTCGACGATCGCCGCAGCCGGCAGGGAAATGCCGCTTCCGCTGTCCTTCAGATAGCTCTCGATATAATCGAGCGTGTTGACGTCAGGGCCCAGATATCCGTCGTAAGGCATCGATACGGCATGATGCAGCGGCACGCCGGCGCCTCCCCGCTTGAACTTGTTCCCCGTAACCGCGAGCGCTCCGAGCGTCATGCCGTGAAACGCGTTCGTAAAGCTCATGACGGTCTGACGGCCGGTCGCTTTCCTGGCCAACTTCAGCGCGCTTTCAACCGAATTCGTTCCCGTCGGGCCGGGAAACATCACTTTATAATTCAGCTTCCTTGGCTTCAGAATCGTTTCCTCGAACTTCGAGAGAAACTCTTCCTTGGCTCCCGAAGCCATGTCCAAAGTGTGCGCGATGCCGTCGTCGGCCAAATAGCGCATCAGCTTGTCTTTCATCTCCGGCGGATTATGTCCGTAATTCAGCGCCCCGGCTCCGGCGAAGAAATCGATGTAGGCGTTGCCGTCGGCATCCCACATCTTGTACCCGGAAGCCCGATCGAATTTCGTCGGGAACGACCGGCAATAGCTTCTCACCTCCGATTCGCAGCGCTCGAATACCCGCATATCCCTGCTTTTGCCCAGCGGTTCTGTCATTTGATGCAATTCCTCCCTTGATCGGTCATTTCGGTCATTTCAATGGTCCGATTCGATATAAATCCTCGCGTTCGTGCCCGTTTCCGGGAAAATAACGCTCCTCGAAGCCAGACGAAATTTCGGCTTCAAGCCCGCGGCTGCGCGCCCATTTCGCGAGCATGGCCCGCGAGGCCCCGTTCGACGGCGACACGGTAGCCTCGATATACCGAATCTCGTCGCGGGCGCTCGCATCGTCGAGCAGCTTTCCGGCGATTCCCCGTCCCCGCAGGCGCTCCGCCACGGCAATCTGCCATATGAACAGCGTGTCCTGCCGCTGCGGCTGACGGAACCCGACGACGAAGCCGGCCAAGGAACTGTCGGAGGCGTCGATCGCCACTCTGCAGCTTGCCGAGAAGAAGCGGCTCATCGCCAGATAGAAGTAGGCGGAGTTCAAGTCGAGCTTTCCGCTGTCGCGCGCCATTTCCCACATTCGCGCGCCGTCGGCTTGCCCGGGAATTCGGCAATACACGTTCGCTTCCGTCCGCGCGCCGATCACCGTTCGACCCCCGCGGCCGCCCGGCCGCTTGTTTCCCGGTCCGGCCCGCCCTTCAGGAATCGGGAAAGGAATGCCTGCAGCCTCGGACTTTGCGGCTGCTCGAAAATTTGCGCGGGCGTTCCCTCCTCGACGATGCTGCCGCCGTCCGTAAACAGGACCCGGTCGGCGACGTCCCGGGCGAAATCCATCTCGTGGGTGATCAGAATCATCGCCATGTCTCCTTGCGCCGCAATTCCTTTAATGACCTCCAGCACCTCGCCTACGAGCTCCGGGTCGAGCGCCGAAGTAACCTCGTCGAACAGCATGATTTTAGGCTCCATCACGAGCGCCCTGGCAATCGCGACGCGCTGCTTCTGTCCGCCGGACAGCTGCGACGGGTAGTGATCGATATGCTCCTGCAGGCCGACTCGTTCCAGCATGGCGGCGGCGCGCCGCTTCGCCTCCGCTTTATCCAGTCCGCGCACATGAACAAGCGCTTCCGTCACGTTGCGCATAATCGTCATATGGGGAAACAGGTTGAAGTGCTGGAACACCATGCCGATCTTGCCCCGCACCCGATGCAGATGCTTCTCGTTCGCCGGCAATCGCTTCCCCTTGACCGACATATGCCACAGCATCTCGCCGTCGACCTCGATCGTGCCGGACGTGGGCTGCTCCAAGGTCATGAGCAGCCTTGCGATCGTCGTCTTGCCCGATCCGCTGGGACCGATCAGCGCCAGCTTTTCTCCCGGATAAATATCCAAATCCAGCTCCTTCAGGACGACGCGATCCCCGTATCGCTTTGTAATGCCGCGATAGCGCACGATCGGAAGACGCGCCTCCGAATTCTGATTATTCCGACTCATTTCATTGTCGTTCTCCTTTCTCTTCGCCGCATCCGTTTTTCCAGCATTCGCACGAGCAAGGACGACGGATAGCTCAGCGCTAGGAAAAGGACGCCTACTCCGGTGAACGCCTCGACGTACCGGAACGAAGCCGAGCCTTCGATCTTTGCGGTCATCAGCAATTCGACTACGGTGATGGCGGAGAGCAGCGGCGTCTCCTTAAACATCGTAATCAGATAATTGCCCATGACGGGAATCGTAGGCGGAACGGACTGAGGCAGGACGATTCCCGTCCATGTTCGCCATCTCCCGAAATTCAGCGATGCCGCCGCTTCCCACTGTCCCTTGGGGACCGCCTCGATGCCGGATCTGTATACCTCGGACAAGTACGTGCTGTAGTGAATCCCCAGACCGAGCACGCCTGCCCATAACGGAGGCAAGCTTATGCCGATCGTCTGCGGCAGCACAAAAACCAATACGAACAGCTGAACGAGCAGCGGCGTGCTTCGCACGAACTCCGCCGCCGCCGTCACGGGCAGCGAAATCCACCGGCGACCGGATCTCTTGCCTAGCGCCAGAGGCAGTCCGAGCAAAGCGGCGACCGCAAATCCCGCAACGGCCGCGAGTGCGGCGACGGGGATCGCTTCCAGCAGCTTGGGCAGGATCGCTTGCGCATAGTCCCAATCCCACAACGGCTATCCCCTCCCTGTCGCGGCTCTTCGCTCCGCGAATCTAATCAGCGAAGTCAACGCGTAAGCGGCCGCAAAATATAAAATCAACAACCAGGCAAAAATGGCGGCGGTACTCGACAGATCGTAGGAGCGTAGCATCATCGCTTGATAAGTGACGTCCGCAAGCGTTATCAGATACACGAGCGAAGTGCCCTTCAGCAGCTCGATCTGCAAATTGCCGAATCCGGGCAGCATCATCCTCCAGGCTTGGGGAAGAACGATCCTTCTAAGCCGCTGTCCGGGCCTCATATTCAAAGCGATCGCCGCTTCGAGCTGATCACTGGACACGGCTGCGATCGAGCTTCTGACGATTTCGGAGCCGTAGGCGCCGTAGTTCAGACCGAGCGCGATAACCGCGGCGGCCATCGCCGACAGCCGAATATCCAGAAGCATGGGCAGCGCGAAGTAGATCCAAAATAACTGGACGAGCAGCGAAGTCCCGCGAAACAGCTCCACGTACGCCGCCGCGGACCAACGAAGCGCCGCGAATTTCGATAATCTGGCCAGACCGGCGAGAAACGCGCAGACAAGCGCCGCAGCGATGCCGACGACCGTCAGGACGAGCGTGATCCTGAACCCTTTAAGCAGCGGCGGCAGCAAATCCAGGTGAAGCCAATCCATTACTTCAGCAGCTCCTCGGCGGTAACGTCGCCCGGCAGCTCTTGTTCGGTAAAGCCGAATTGCTGCAAAATGTCGAGCAGCTCGCCGGAATCCTTAAGCTTCCGCAGCTCGGCGTTAAACGCTTCGCGGAAGTCGCCGTCCTCTTTGCGGAATACGGCCGCGCCATAGCCTCGTACGTCGCTGCCGTCAATAATCGGCTGCACGAAATCCATAACCCGTTCGATGCCGTCGTCCTTGGCCGAATCCAGCATCGCTTGCAGTGCCGGTCCGGTCATCGTAATCGCGTCCGCCCGTCCGGATTGGAGGGCGGATATGGCCGACGGCTGATCCGGCACGATGACCGTCTGGGCATCCGCGACTCCGATCTTCTCCAGATACTCGGCTTCGATCGCCCCTGCCATCACCGCCACTTTCACTTCCGGGTTGGCTTGAATGTCCTCATAGCTTCGCAGGTTCAAGGGATTGCCTTTCTTGACCGCAAGCGCTTCGCCTATGCTGTATTCGGGATTGGCAAAATCGACTTCCTGTGCCCTCTCCGGCGTGATGAACATACCGGCTGTAATCATATCGAAGCGATCGGCTTTTAATCCGGGAATGAGAGAACCGAATTCGGTCAATACGCCGTCCATTTGTGCAATCCCCAGATCGGACAAGATTTTTCTGGAAATTTCCACGGCCTCTCCCGTCAGCTTGCCGTCTGGCGTCGCATAGGCATAAGGTCTTTCGTTCGCGAATCCGACCGTAATGTAACCTTCCCGCCGCGCTTTCTCCAACGTCGTTTCCGCCGGATCGCCGGATGCTCCCGAAGCGCCGGAGACGTTGTCCCCTTCGTTACCGCTTCCGCATCCCGCCAGTACCCCTAACGAAACCAACAAGGTCAAACCAAGCCCGACGCGAAACCGTTTCTTCATTCCTCGAACTCCTCTTCTCCCTTATTTTGGTCAAACACGGTTGTTATGGTACCATGGATCGCCCGGAGGCTCACCCTTCATATCCGCGGCTTAGCAAGGCTGAGTCCGGCTCAGCTACGCTTAGGGGAGCTCAGCGGCCCTATTCGGCTTTATCCTCCCCTTTCCTTCCGTATAGAGCCTGGTTTGAACATGTAAAATATCTCTTCCTATTAAGCAAAATAAAGAAATAACGAGGTAAGATCCTTATTTTATTTGATTTTTGCGTCTATAGGATTAATAATGACGATTTTTCGCCTTTCATCGACAAAAAAATCGAGCCCCTAAAGGACTCGATTTCGATCGTTAGCTATTCGAATTAAAATAAAGGCCTGATCAAAGAAAAGCCGATAATCTCCAGCATGAGAACGGTAATATGGAACAGCGAGAAAACGAACATCGAGTTCGCCCACTTCTTCTCCGGCTTGCGGCGATATCCCGAAACGCTGAGCACCAGCCACCAGACGCTCAGGGCGGCGTTCGAAACGGCGATAACCGGACTGAACGGCCAGAACAGCGCGCTGGACAACAGCAAGGCCGCCAAATAGACGTTCATCTGCACATAGGTTCTTCGAATGCCCTTGACGACGGGAAGCATCGGGATGCCCGCGGCGCGGTACTCGTCCATCCGGCGAATCGCGATCGCGTAGAAATGGGGCATTTGCCAGATCAGCATCATCAGAAAAATCGCCAGCGCTCCCGAATGGGTCAGGTCGGACGAAATCGCCGCCCACCCGATAAGAGGCGGCATCGCTCCGGACAGGCTTCCGACTTCCGTATTGTAGATCGTCGAGCGCTTGGTCCATATCGTATAGGGAACGACGTATAGGAACAGGCCGAGGAAGCCGAACACGGCGGCCATCGGCGACGCGAAATATAAGGCGGCCAAGCCGGACACGGCGGTCCAAATGGCGATAATCAGCCCGTTGGCGGTCCCGACCCGCCCGGTTACGGTCGGACGCTTCATCGTTCTCTCCATGACGGCGTCGATGTCCCGGTCGTACAAATTGTTGAACGCGCCGGCGGAACCGATGACGAGGAAAGAGCCGATCCCGGCCAGAACGATGGCGCCGATTTTGTCGAAGAACGGAATTCCTTCCACGTACAAAGCCATGCACAGACCGGCGAACATCGCGATCAGATTGGATTTGATAATCCCGATTTTTATCGTATCGAATAAGACATGAATAAACGATTTCGTTGGCATTTCAAGACTCAGACGGTTATTCTGAACTCGCTGCACGGCTTATCCGCTCCTTCCAGAATATTCTCTCCCTTATGCTATCATAACTTGCATGATCAATCTCGGATTTCGGCGAGACACCACCATTTTGTCATAAATTTATGTCTTCTGCGTCACAATTCTCGATCGGACCGTTCGCGGCAGGAGGATTACAGAGAAGTCGCCAGGTAACGCAGGACGATAACCGATACGATCCCCGCGATAACGGCTGCCAACAGACTTCGGGTCCGTACGGTGACAATTATCGTAGGAACGGCCGCGTAAAACTCGGCGTTGCGATAAAAGAGGGCCGGCTTTCCGTTCTCCAGCAGCAGCAGCTCCTGTCCGACCAGTGCCGCCATAACGGCAATCGGCACATAGCTCAGCCATCGCATCGCCCATCCGGGCAGCTTCATCCGGCTGAACGCCATCAGCGGCAGCGCTCTCGGAATCAGCGTCACGATCGACGCGCCGATAATGATCCATGCCTTAGCCCGGAAGTATAGCCGACCGCTCCGGCCGCGAATCCGATGCTTAAGTAGCCTAACAGAGTGGGCACGCAATCCTTTACCCCTTGAACGAAGCTGTCTTCGCTTAATCCGTCGGCCATGCGGCCGATTCGAACGTTATCTTGCATGTGAGCTGATCCTCCAACGGACTCCGTTGGCAGCGCGCGCCGATCCTCGACAACTTTCTACTATTCTCTATTATAGCATTCGGTCGACCATTAGAGGAGGACGAGGGAGACAGGAACCGGGACGAATGCTGTCGAAGAATTAGACTTGCGGTCCAAACATGGAGGTACCAGACGAAATAGGTACTATCCGGACCGGATTCTTTCCGGCACAATGAACTTGCGGGAACGATTCGAGAAAAGGAGAATCCCACATGAGCGTACGCAAAGTCAAAATATACGGAACCGGAAAATATATGCCGGGCCGTCCGATCTCCGATCTGGAAATGGACGATCGTCTCGGCGTCGCCCGGGGTTGGACGCGCCGAGTGACGGACATCGCCTCGCGGCATTACGCCGGCGAAGACGACACGGCGTCCGCCATGGGAGCGAAAGCCGCCTTGGCCGCTCTTCAGGCCGCCAATCTGAAATTTACGGACATGGATTGCCTCGTCGGCGCTAGCGGCACCAAAGAGCAAGCCCTTCCTTGCTCCGCCGCTTTTATTCAACAGGCGATGGGAATGGAGCACTCGGGCGTCCCGGCCTTCGACATCGATTCGACCTGTCTCAGCTTTTTGGCCGCGCTGGATGCCATGTCGTGCATGATCGCCGCCGGCAGATACCGCTACGTGCTGATCGTTTCCTCCGAGATCGCTTCCGTAGGCCTGGATTGGTCCCACAAGGAAAGCGCGGCGTTGTTCGGAGACGGAGCCGCCGCGGTCGTCATCGGACCGGCGGAGGACGGCGAATCGTCCGCCGTCGTCGGCGCTTCCATGCGCACCTACAGCGGGGGAGCGTCCTTCTCCGAGATTCGCGCCGCCGGCACCAAACGTCACCCGAACGGTTTCCGTCCGGCATCGGCGGACGACTATCTGTTCCGCATGGACGGTCCGGCCATCTACAAAATGGCCTCTCGCCTGCTGCCCGATTTCACGCGCGAATTGCTGCAAGCGTCGCGAACGAGCATGTCGGACTTTAAAGCGGTCATTCCCCATCAGGGCAGCGCGATGGCCGTTCGCCTCATGCGCAAGAAGCTGGGCATCGCGGAGCGCCAGCTTGTCTACATTACGCCGAATCACGGCAATACGATCGCCGCTTCGCTGCCGATGGGACTTCACGAAGCGATCCGGACGGAAAGGATCGCGCGCGGAGACCGCGTGCTGCTGATCGGCACGGCCGCGGGCCTGACGCTGGGAGGGCTCATCCTTGACTATTGAGACGGGGCCGGGGCCGCGACGCGTTCTCCTTACGGGCGGCCGTTCTCCCGCGGCGCTGGAGCTGGCCCGCCTCTTACGCGCCGCGGGGCATCGGGTATACGCGGCCGAATCCGCGCCTTATCATTTGTGCCGGGTGTCTCGTTCCGTCGAGAGAAGCTTCCGCGTCTCCCCTCCGTCCGAAAATCCGGGAAGGTTCGCCGCGGAGCTGCGCGCGATTGCCGAGGAACACCGCATCGACGCGCTGATTCCGACCTGCGAGGAAATCTTCCATATCTCCGGGCAGCTCGATCGGTTCAAGGACATCTGCCGCGTGTTGGCGGCTCCTCTGTCGGAGCTGGACCTGCTTCATCATAAAGGAAAATTCATAGAAACCGCGGCAAGCCTGGGACTGCCCGTCCCGGCCACGGTCTGTCTCGCAACGCCGGACGGCTGGCTCCGGCTTCCCGACGACCCGCGCTTCGCCGATGGCGTCGCGCTCAAGCCGGCCTACTCCCGCTTCGCTTCGCGCACGCTGCTGCTTGATCCGCGCAGCGTCCCTTCTCCTGCTGTCCGGCAGGAACGGATCGTGCGCGTGCTGGCCGAAGCCAGCGTGTCGGAGCGGCGTCCCTGGATCGCTCAGGAGCTGCTGCGCGGCGAAGAATGGTGCACCTACAGCGTGGCGCACGAAGGCCTGATCGCGGCTCACGCCGCGTACCGCAGCCGGTTTCGCGCCGGTCGGGGCGCCAGCATTCACTACGAGCCGGCCGTCCAGCCGGCGCTGTTCGAGTGGGTTCGGCGCTTTGTCGCCGGCATCGGGTTTACGGGACAAATCGCCTTCGATTTCATGGTGTCGGCGGAAGGCTCCGTCATGCCGATGGAATGCAATCCCCGCGCAACGAGCGGCGTGCATCTGTTCGGGACGGACGGGCGGCTGGCGGAAGCGCTGCTGTCCCCTTCCTCTCTTCTCGCGAAAGGACGAATCGCCGCTCCTGCAACGGAAGCCGGACGCGGCGCCATGCTGTCGGCCGCCATGCTGAGCTACGGACTTGTCCAAGCCATCCGCGAGCGAGCGCCCCGGGAATGGCTGCGAGCGTGGCGAGGCAGCCGCGACGTCGTGTTCCGTCTGAAAGACCCGAAGCCTTTCGTGGAACAGTTTCGACTGCTCGCTTGGACGAGAAAAACGGCAGCACGACGGGGCATAACGCTCCAAGAAGCGTCTACCTCGGATATCGAATGGAATGGTGAGAGATGACGAAAGTATTGGTTACGGGAGCAACGGGTTTTCTCGGCCGGGCGGCGGCCGTTCGTCTGAGAGGCTTGGGTTGGGACGTGACGGGACTGGGGCGCGACGGGAATATCGGCCGTCGGTTGGCCGCACAAGGTATCTCCTTCGTTCAGGCGGATTTGCGGAACCGGCGGGCAATCGAAGACGCCTGCGCCGGGCACGACTACGTCGTCCATTGCGCGGCGCTGTCTTCTCCGTGGGGAAGCTACCGGACGTTCTACGAAACGAACGTCTCCGGTACGGAGCACGTCGTCTCCGCTTGCGTTCGCCACGGCGTGCGCAGGCTGGTGCACGTCTCGACGCCGAGCGTCTACTTCGATTATCGGGACCGGCTGCTCGTTGCGGAGGATGCGGAATTGCCCCGCAAGCCGGCGAACGCCTATGCCGCCACCAAGCTCGTCGCGGAGCGAGTCGTCGCGGATGCGGCCGAGAGCGGCTTGTCTTCGATTATCGTACGGCCCAGAGCCGTCTTCGGTCCGGGGGACACCTCTCTGTTCCCCCGGCTGCTGCGAGTGAACGAATCGCGCGGCATTCCCTTAATCGGCGGCGGGGAGGCTCAGCTTGATCTCACCTATGTCGATAACGCGGTCGACGGGCTCGTCCGGGCCTGCATCGCTCCGGAAAGCTCGGCAGGCGAGATTTACAATCTATCGAACGGAGAGCCGGTGAAGCTGATCGACCTGTTGCGGCGATTATTCGATCTATTGGAGCTGCCGCTTCATACCCGGCGCGTCTCCCGCCCCGCAGCGCTTGCCGCTGGACGTACAATGGAGTGGCTGTACAAGGCATTCCCCTCGCTCGGCGCGGAGCCTCCGTTTACGCGATATACGGTCGGGCTGCTGGCCTACAGCCAGACGCTCGACTTGGCCAAAGCGCGCCAAGCGCTGAAATACGAGCCGCGGATCCCGCTCGACGAAGGCTTGCGCCGATTCGCGGACTGGTGGAGGAGCAACCCGTCATGACTCTGCATTCCCAGATCCCGGTCGAACTGCTGCTGCTATCCGCCGGTTATTGCGTGCATCCCGAATTCGTGACGCTGCGCGGCGGTTCATTGCGCTCGGCGGCCTATCCGGCCGGCTTTGCCTGCATCCGCCATCCCTCGCGGGGCTGGTTGCTGTTCGATACCGGCTACTCGCCGCGATTTCGGGAGCTGACCGGTTCTTTTCCGTCTTCCCTCTATCGCCGGCTCACGCCCGTGATTCTGCGAGAGGAGCAGACCGCCGTCCGGCAGCTCGCCAGACTAGGCATTGCCGCGGAGGACGTGCGTTGCGTCGTCCTTTCCCACTTTCACGCCGACCATATCGGAGGCGCGCGGGATTTCCCGGACTCCCGTTTTCTGTATCCGCAAGCGGCCTACGAAGCGGTCCGGCATCTCGGTCCTTTTCGGGCGACCAGGGCCGGCTTCGTCGCCGGGTTGCTGCCGGAACGCTTCGACGATATCGCGCAGCCGATCGAATCGTCGGCCGGGCGCGTCAACCTGCCGGAGGGCGTCCCGTTCGAGTTCGGCTACGATCTGCTAGGAGACGGCAGCCTGATCGCGATCCCCATGCCGGGGCACGCCGCGGGACAGATCGGCCTGCTGTTGTCCACGTCCCGATCCCGCGTGCTGCTCTGCGCCGACGCCGCCTGGTCGAGCCGGGCGATCCGGGACAATCGACCGCCCCATCCCGCGGCGGGGTTGGTCATGCACGATCGCTCGGCTTACCGGGATTCGTTTCGGCGGCTGCGAAGCTGGCAGGCGGCCGATCCGGAGCTGATCGTAGTGCCCAGCCATTGCCGGGAATTTTTCGATATCGATAGCCGGGAGGCGAGACGCTTATGATTCGGAATGCCATGGCTTTCCTCAAACATTATCGAAGCGGAAAAAAACGCGGCGGCAAGACGGAGCGCGAGGCGTTCGAACGGAGAATGGAACGGCTCGTCGTCAAACACGTCTCGCGCGTACGCGAACGCTCCGCCTTTTACCGGGAATGGTGGGGCTCCCTCCCGCCGGAGCAATGGCGCTCCTTCCCCACCATAGACAAGTCGGTGATGATGGCGAATTTCGACGGGCTCAACACGGCGGGCATCACAAAATCGCAAGCGTTCGCCGTCGCGGACGCGGCCGAAGCGTCGCGGGACTTCAAGCCCGCCATAGGCGAAGTGACGGTCGGTCTGTCCTCCGGCACGTCCGGCAATCGCGGGCTGTTCCTCGTCGGCGCGCGGGAGCGGGCCGGCTGGGCCGGAGCGGTGATCGGCAAGATGCTGCCGGGCTCTCTTCTGTCCCGCCGGTCGATCGCTTTCTTCCTCAGAGCGAACAGCAATCTGTACGAATCGGTTCGCGGCAAGCGGCTGTCGTTCGAATTTTACGACCTGCTCGATCCGCTTCCGGACCAGCTCGAACGCCTCGAGAGGCAGCGGCCGGACGTGGTCGTCGCCCCTCCCTCCGTGCTGCGCCAACTTGCCGAAGCCGTCCGCTCCGGCAAGCTGCGAACGAAACCTCGGCGGATTATCTCCGTCGCCGAGGTCCTTGATCCGCTCGACCGGGATTATATCGGACAGGCGTTCGGCCAGACCGTCCACCAAATCTATCAATGCACGGAAGGGTTTCTCGGCTGTACCTGCCCCTACGGCACGCTGCATCTGAACGAGGATCTCGTCTATATCGAAAAGGAATACGTTCCCGGCAAAGACCGCACGTTCGTGCCCATCGTCACCGACTTTACGCGCACGACGCAGCCGATCGTCCGCTACCGGCTCAACGACCTGCTGACCGAGAGCGGCCGGACCTGTCCCTGCGGCTCTCCCTTCACGGCGATTGAGCGGATCGAGGGGCGCTGCGACGACATTTTTTACGCGTCGGGCAGCGGATCCGGAGGGGGGCTTGTCACCGTCTATCCGGATTTCGTGACGCGCGCGATCATAGGCGCCTCTCCCGCTATCGCGCAATACCGGGCGATCCAGACGGGACTGGACGAATGGACGGTCGAGCTCGAGCTGCCGGATGAGGCGCGCGGCTCGGCGGAGGAGCGGGTTCGCGCTGCCGTCTCTTCGTTATGCGATCGCCTGCGCTGCCGAACGCCCCATCTCGTTTTCTCTGCCTATTCCCATAATGCCGGCATCGCGAAGCTGCGGCGCGTCGAAAGGAGATATAAGCTTTGAGCCCTCGCATCGAGCTCTACGAAGCGGCCGACGCGGGCGAATTCGCTTGGCCCGACGACGAATACGGCCGCTACGCCAAACGTTATTTGCTGCCCTTGCTGCAAGAAGGATCCGAGCGTTTCGTCCGGAACGTCCGTACCCGTCTCCTGCTGCTTGCGGTGGACGGAATTCCGCTTCCCGCGACCGTTAACGAAGAGGAGTACGACAACAGCTACGTCTGCTCTCCTTACACGCACTATGTCAGCTATGCGAAGCAGGAGCTGATCTTACTGGGCAACCGCGCGTTGATCGCCTGTCTGGACGCATTCCTGTCCGGTGTCGGTTATGGGTTGAGGCGCAGCGGCTTTAACCGGGTCGTGCACGTCAACAACTGGCTGCTGTCGACCAATTTGTACCCTGAGCTTGACGAAGCGCAATGGGACGCCGTGCTGGAGAAGCTGCTTGCCCTTTTTCCCGGACATGCGATCGCCTTCCGCTCGCTCAGTCCGACATTGAACGCGCTCATGCTCGACAGATTGCGTTCCAAGGGCTGTCTTCTCGTTCCCAGCAGGCAGATTTACCTGCTTAGAACCGGTGAAGCCGGCTTCGGCACCGCGAAGTCGCGCTGGCTGCTTAAGCGGGACGCCGCGCTGGCCGCCAAGGAAGGTTACGAGACGATCGGTCCGGGAGACGTAACCGAGTCCGATCTCCCTCGCGTCGCGGAGCTGTACCGCCTTCTGTATCTCGACAAGTATTCTCGGCATAATCCCCAGTTCACGGAACGTTATCTGAAGGAAGCGCTGGATAACGGAATATTGGAGCTGCACGGCTTCCGCCGCGACGGACGCCTCGACGCCGTGCTCGGCTTCTACGTTCGGGACGGAGCCATGACAACGCCCCTGTTCGGCTACGATACTTCCCTTCCCCAGGAGCTCGGCCTGTATCGGATGCTGTCCGCGCGGCTCATCGAATTGGCCCGCGAACGCCGGCTCCTTCTCCACGAAAGCTCCGGCGCGGCCCAATTCAAACGCAATCGGGGGGCCGAGGCGGAGATCGAATATACGGCGGTTTACGTCCGGCATTTGCCGCTTAGGCGACGCATGCCCTGGAAGGCGCTCGAAGGGCTGCTCGCCAAAATCGGGGTCCCGTTGCTGCGCAAGTATAAATTGTAGGAAGCCTTTCTCGTTCATGCCCGCCTCTCCTAGTCGTCCGCCGCCAAGCTTCAACGGAATAAAAGTGGTACACTGGTGGAACGGACGGCTCGCCACGGGAAAAATCGCGCCGCGCCGCTTAGCGAAAGGAGGTCGGCCAATGTCGACCGTCGAACGGATCGCGCTCGTAACCGGAGCCTCGAGCGGTTTCGGGCTCTTAATCTCCGCAGCCTTGGCCGTCAAAGGATGCCGGGTCGTCGCCACGATGCGCGACCCGAACCGCCGGGAAGCCCTTGTTCGCGAAGCCGACAGGCTCGGCGTCGCCGACAGATTGGAGATCGTCCGCCTAGACGTCACCGACGCCGCTTCGATCGAAACGGCCGTATCGCATACTTTGGAACGCCATGGCCGGATCGACGTGCTCGTGAATAACGCCGGTTACGCCGTCGGTGGCTTTGTCGAAGAAGTGCCTTTGGAGGCGTGGAGAGCGCAGATGGAGACGAACTTCATGGGCGTCGTCGCCATGACGCAGGCCGTGCTGCCCGCGATGCGCCGGCAGCGCGAAGGAACCGTGATCCACATCGGAAGCGTTAGCGGACGGGTCGGTTTGCCCGGCTACGGGGCCTACGCCGCCTCCAAATTCGCGGTCGAAGGCTTCAGCGAAAGCCTGCGTCACGAGGTTGCCCCATGCGGAATTCGGGTATACCTCGTAGAGCCCGGAGCCTATCGCACGCCGATCTGGGACAAAGGCTTCGCCGCGATTCACGTCAAGCCCGATTCTCCTTACGAGAGGAGGCTCGCCTCCGTGCTCGGATTCGCGCGCAAATCGGCCGAATCCGCCCCTCATCCGCAGGAAGTCGCCGAGCTTGTCGCACGGCTGGCCGTCTCCGGACGCATGCGCACGCTGAGACACCCGATCGGACGCGGGGCCCGTTCGCTCGTCGCGGCAGCCCGCTTTATCCCTTGGCGCTGGATCGAAACGGCGATTCGCCGGACGCTGGACAGCGGCGCGGCGAAAGCGAGCCGCCCGGAGAGCAGCGAAACGAAGCAAATTTAATGGCATTAAATTCACCGAAGGAGCGATCGATCATGACCCGTTTAGACTCCCCCTTTTCCTTAAAGGGGCTTACTTTGAAAAATCGCATCGTCATGCCTCCGATGTGCCAATATTCCGTCGAAGCGAAGGACGGCAAGCCGAACGACTGGCATTTCGTTCATTACGTCTCTCGGGCGATTGGAGGCGCGGGGCTGATCATTGTGGAGATGACCGACGTGGAGCCGGACGGAAGAATTACCGATCGCGACCTGGGACTCTGGTCGGACGAGCAGATCCCCTCCTATGTCCGGATCGTCGACGAGG
>JAEZZE010000277.1 GCA_023418755.1 Bacillota bacterium
GTTCGAAGAAAGATCTTTAAGCTCCCGCGCCTTCGCTTGGGCTACGCTTCTCTAGCCCGTTAACCCAATCATTCTTTAGCCATCGTCCCGATGGATAATCTTACTACACAGAATAGTTTGCGCTACCCCAGTTCAGGCCAATAAGCCCGCACGGCGTGCTTATTTCTCGCACCTGGGCCCCATTCTGGCCAATAAGCCAGCACGGCGTGCTTATTCCTCGCACCTGGGCCCAGTTCAGGCTAATAAGCCCGCACGGCGCGCTTATTTCTCGCACCCAGGCCCAGTTCAGGTCAGAAGGGATTCGATCCCCTTATCTTCGACGGCTTCCGTCGTTTCTCCTGTAGGAAACCTCTCCCGCCCGGCTGGGAAGAATCGGAATTTTATACTTGTCGGCGGCGTTAAAAGAAGAGGATGTCCCCTGGGCAGTGTTAATTGAGATGACCGATAGACAAAGTAGGGGTATGTGCCTTCTGGAGACTGCCTCATACGCTCCCGAAATTCACCTTATCACGGGTTAACCATACCCATTTCAGGAGCGTATAGCATCGGAAAGAGGTACATACCCTTGCACCTTGTTCGTCGGTTATCTTTCAAAGCAACTCGGTTGTCTTATGGGACTGCCCTGAAATGATCGGCCGGTTGGCTTATAGGACTGCCCCGAAATGATCGGCCGGAACCTGCGCGGAATTCCCGATTGGCTTAGGAACCGGTCGGCCGTACTCCCCCCTGCGATTCCTCTCTCGCGCTCCGGCTCGCGCCGAGACGCTTGAAGGAGGCGCGCATGATCGGAATCACGGCGAAGAAGATGAACCAGGTCCGAAACAGCTGGTAGATCGTGACGGTCGCGATGTCGGCGCGGGCTTCCTTGCCGATTAAACCCATCTGGTCCATCCCTCCCGGCGCCATGCTCAAAAACGCGGTTGCGCGGGAAACCGCGTGCAGCACCGACAACAGAAAACTCAAGCCCATCGCGCCGCCGAGAAGAAGCGTGCCGCTCAGAAGGGCAAGGCCGGCGAACTTGAGTTTGCGGTCCAGATTTTCCGGGTGCAACAACAAACCGACGTAAGTGCCGATCAGCAGTTGGGCCGCATCGAACAAGCCGTTCGGCAGAACCGGGCCCGGAACGCCGGACAAGTGAAGAACGGCGGTAGCGATCATCGGACCGAGCAGGAACGGAGTCGGGAACTTGATTTTCATGGCCAGCAGCGCGATTCCGACGCATGCGGCGGCGTACGGAACAAGATCCGGGAACAAGCCTCCCCAGGAGGCGGGAGCGGATGCCGCTTCCGTCGCGGCGTCGATGGCATGCCTCTCGCCCCCGAACAGCGGACTGAACACCAGGATAGGCACGCAGAAAATAATCATCATCAGCCGGGATACCTGAAGAAAGACGACGACGGTCATGTCGACGCCCCGCGTTTCCTGGGCAAGAACGATCATCTGCGACAAGCCGCCCGGAATGCTTCCCATCAGCATCGTCCGGTAGGGCAGCCCGGACAGCCGGGCCGTTATCCAAGCGATCGCCGCGCACAGCGCCATGAGCAGCACGGACATCAACAGCATCGTCGGCAATTGGCGCCCCATCTCCGCAAGGATGGGCTTGGTGAACGAGAGGCCGAGGGAATATCCGATGACGACCATAGCGAAATATTGCAGCTCTTTCGGCCACACCGGCTTAACCCTGCGAAAAATCCGGGTTCCGGCGAAGACGAAGACCATCGGTCCAAGCAGCCATGGAACCGGCATTTGAACGGCCGAGAAGACGGCCCCTCCGGCCAAGGCCGACAGGAGCGCGACGAGAAAGCCGATCAAGCTCGATCCGACAGGTACGCGATGCGTTGCCCGAAGTCTCCCCGCCATAGACCGCCATGGTAACAGATCACGGCATCGACGTCGAACGCCCGGAACCGGCTTAGCGACCGGACCGCCAATTCCAGATCCGGCGTATTCGCCGGATGCGGTCCTTGCAGCTCTCCGTCCTGAACGACCATCGCGTCCGCCGCGATCAGCGTCTTGCTTGGCCGATGATAGAAACTGACGTGCCCGGGCGTATGTCCGGGCGTATGGATCACCGTCAGCCCTCCGCCGTAAGGAAGCGTCTCCCCGTCCTCTAGCAGGCGGGTCACGTTCTGCCTCTCCGGCCGCAGGAACACGTCCTCGAACGGTATCCGAACCGCGTCCGGCAATGCCCCCAGCAGCGCTGACGCCCGCTCCGGAGAAAACTTGATCATCGGGGCTTTGCCATCGATCGCGTCACGGTCCCCTGCGTGCGCGTATACGTCGAACGGCTTCGCGCCGACCGGCACAGCCGTCAGAAACCCGGGCAAGCCTCCTATGTGATCGATATCCTGATGAGATAAGAGAATCGCTTGCAGCGTTTCGGGGATCCCGGCTTCCTTAACCAACCTATCGATCTCTCGAGCCATGCCGGGCATCCCCGTATCGATCAACACCCGCGACCTCTCGTCGTGCAGCACCGTCGGGTAAATCGGCATGGAGCGCTCGCCCATCTTCGCGGTGATTTCCAGCATCTCGATCCCTTCCGCAATTTTCACGCTCGCACCGCGCCCGGATCAGGCCGGGCCGCGGCACACCTCCCTTGGACGCAGAATAAAACCAATGAGTTCATTCTAGAACCGATAAGTTTTACTGTCAACATCCCACCGTTGACCTGGTTTCCCGTCCGTGTCAAGATAAGGGGGAGGTGATCCCCGTTGGAGGATTCGAAAAAAAGCAAAGTTCTCGACGTAGCCATGGAACTGTTCCGCAAGAAGGGCTACGCCTCCGCGTCGATGCAAGACATCGCCGAAGCCTGCGGCATGGCCAAGGCCAGCATCTATAAATTGTTCGAATCCAAGGAAGCTCTCTTCACGGAGGCGTTCGTCTCTTGCCATCGGACTCTTCTGGAGAAAGCAGCTGAGCTGGACCGCTCCTCCCGCCTGCTCGGCCTGTCCCCGGAAGAGAAGCTGCGCCGAAGAATCGAGCTTCAATTGCAGTATTCCGTGGAAAACCATCTGTTCATGATCGACTTCAAAGATCTCCCGATTAAGGAAAACGACGATTTCAGATTTGCCTGGCAGAAAAAAAAAGACGCCATGCTCACCTGGTACAAGGAAATGATGCTCGAAGTGTTCGGCGAGCGGATCGCCCCGTACTGCTGGGACGTCGTGGCGATCTACCGGGGCATCTTCAACATTTATTTGAATTTCGTCATCCAGAAGGCCGTCTCGACCCCCCTCTCCGAACTGGCGGTCTTCATCGTCGACCGAATGAACGCGATCGTGCAGGATTTGATCCGACAGTCGCCTCGCCCGATCATTACGGATACGGTCGCTTATATCAACGCCCTGAATCCCGGCGACGAGGCCGCGCGTCAAGAAACCTCGCTCGAGCTGCTCCAGAAGATGGAGCAAGGCATCCCCTCGTTGGGCTTGCCGGAGACCGCCCGCCAAGAGATCGCGGAGATCGTCGGCCTGCTTCGGGCGGAGATCGCGAAGGACGAGCCCCGGGACGCACTGGTTCGAGTGCTCGTCTCGTACCTCGAAGCCGTGCCGGAGCTGCGCCAGGGGCTCCGCCAGCTTCTTTGGCTATACTCAAACTCTCCCATGTAACCGGCGGAAAACCGTGCGATAATAACGGGAGAATGGAGAAGCGAGGTGTCGAAAATGAACTATACCGTTCGCAAACTGCGCCACCCGGAGGATTACGCGGCCGTGGCGCCGCTGCTTAATTTCGTCTGGTCGGAGCCGACGACAGGCGAGAGGCTGCGGGAGGAGGAGGAGAAAATCCCCCCCGGCAAGCTGCATTACGACGAAGACGGCAAGCTCGGAGGGTGGGATCGCCCGAAGTGGGTGGCCGAGAACGAATCCGGACGCGTCGTCGCTTACGCGATCGCTTGGAGGGCTCCCTGGACCGAGCCGGGCACGTTGTACCAGACCGTCGTCGTGCATCCGGATGTGCGGGGCCGAGGAATCGGCAGGGAGCTGTACGCCGTTCTTCTGGGCTGGGCCGGGGAGGTTCGGGCCTCGCGGCTGATCGATTCCATCAGGGAGTCGGACGAGGAATCGCTCGCCTTCGCGGAGCGCCGCGGCTACGTCAAGGAACGCCATAGCTTCGAATCCGTGCTGGAGCTGGACCGCTTCGTTGAAAAAGCGGAGCTGTCGGCTTCGATCGACGAGGCGGAACGAACCGGCATCCGGTTCGTCACGCTGGCGGACGAGCCTGGGGAAGCGAGCGAGAGGAAGCTGCACGAGCTGTATCGAATCACGCAACCGGACATCCCCGGCTACACGGGAGATTTTCCTTGGTTCGAGGAATGGAAGAAGTGGTCGATCGACGTGCCCGGCGCACGCCCCGAATGGTTCCATATCGCCAAGGACGGCGAACGTTACGTAGGCGTCGTCGCGCTGGTACGCAACGAGCAAACCCAGGCGCTCTATCATGAATACACCGGTGTACTCCCGGAATACCGCGGACGCCGTATCGCGCTTGCTTTGAAGCTGCTCGGGATTCGTTCCGCGCGCGCGGCAGGCACCCCCTACCTGCGAACCCATAACGACTCCATGAACGCCCCGATGCTGCGGATCAACCGCGATCTTCTCGGCTTCCGGGCCGAGCCGGGCAACTACAAAATGGTTCTCGAGCACCTCGGCGTAGGAGAAATACCCGGAGTGCCGCTTTCTGTCAAGGAAGCGCCGTAAGTCTATTGACTGTTATCTTCCGACAAAAATAACCTGGACAGGGGCTGTCCCATAAGCCGACCAATCTGCTTTAAGATAGGATGGTAAAGGTTCAAGAGGTATGTAACTCCTTCCGATGCAATAAGCTCCTGAAACCAGCTAATGTTTGTCAAGCTTTTTGACTTGGTTTGAGCAGATACTCCTGATATACTCTTATCTAGGTAAGACAAATAACCTTCATGGGCATGAAGGTTATGGAAAAATTTGGTTCTTAGGCTTTGAAGGGCTGGCCGTGACTAAGGATGGCGT
>JAEZZE010000297.1 GCA_023418755.1 Bacillota bacterium
AAAGCTTCCTGTCACTAATGTGCTTCCTTTTGATAGGCTGCTTTGGATTGCCTTCAGCCTTTACGGATTCGTCCGGCGACAAGCTGAAAACTGCCAACGGCGGAGAGTCAATCACCAAAGCCTATGAATATCCCATACAACCGAATACTGCAGAATGGAGTAATTTCAAATCCACTGCAGAGAAGGTTGAAGCTTCTCAAATTCCAGCAGCTATTTTGAATAAACTGACGACTTCGGCATTGGTAGAAACAGTGCTCAATTCCCCTTTAATGGCGAGCATGTATGCATTTAATACCAGACAACAAGGTTTTAATACGGTTTATGGTGCCTTTAACGGCTTGCAGGAGTTAGCCAAGAGAGACGACGCCATATTTGAGTTGGAACAATATAAAAATAATCTTCAATTATTTGACAGAACAGACAGCAAAGCGATTGTCCACAATCTCTATATCGATACCCTAATTGAAGCTTTCAGCTCTGAAGGCGTTGTGACTCCGTTGTATACCAGCGATACTGGGAAACTTTCCTTACTCCGCCTTTTGCGTTGAAGCACATCATTTATACATCCGTACGTAATAATAAAAATGGTACTCCGCTCAAATAATTTTTTATTATAGCTTGTGCGTAGGGCTGATCTTCTTTTAATTCCTCTGTTTCTCTTGGATCAGGAGCATGGTGACTATAATTTTCGATCATTACCTCACTGTAAAGGTCTCCAGCTCTGGAAGCCATCCATCTCCTAATTCCCTAACACTCTGATAGCCCTTAATTACTAGCTCCCATTGAGCGGGATAAAGTCCCAAGATCGTATGCGCTATATCATAAAGAAAATATCCAAATCCACATCTTCCAAAATCGATCGGGCGAGGCTCTCCATTATAAAATACGATGTTACCTTGGTGTAGATCAGCATGTTTTTGGTTCCAGGAAGGAAATTATCTCCTTTAATTAATCCCCAAACTTGAGCAACTACTCAAATACAGTTGACTTGTGGATCCCTTAACCTGATTTCCTCATTTTCTCGATTGCAAGCTGTAGAACGGAAAGCCTAAAAAGGGCCGCAACTGGTCACCAACCGGCAACCTGTCACAGCCCCCAAACCCGCGCCCGTGAAGCACTCGAGCTGCTCTTCCGTGTTTCTCCCGACTGCCGTCGACGTTGCGGCCCTCTCTCTGCCTGGAACAGATGGTGCTTCAATAACCGCAGCTGCGCAAGAGCAGCTTGCTCAAACGTATTTCGCGAGCAAATTTTCGTACGCCGCCTTCGGTCTGAAGCCGACCAGCTTCTCGACCGCTTCTCCGTCGCGAAACAGCAGCACCGTCGGCATCGACATGACGCCGTACTTGGCGGCCGTCTCCGGCGATTCGTCGCAATCGACTTCCAGCACGGTCACTCGTTCCTTGTATTCGTCCCCGATCTCGATCATGATCGGCTTGAGCGTCTTGCAGGGCGGGCACCAGACCGCTCCGAAATCGACGAGAGCCAATCCTTGGCTCGGAAGGTTTTCCGTCAAGCTCGCATCGTTGACTCGAATCATCTCTCCGCTTCCCCTCCTTTCGCCAGCTATCGTTGCTCCCGAATCGACCGAATGCGGTCCAGCAGGTTGGCGCGAATCTGGCTCAGTTCGACGATTTGGGCATCGATTTCCCGCAGCTTGCTTTCGTACGCCGGAAGCACTTCCCTGCAGAAAGCCTCCTCGTTTTTAAGCACGCAATGAAGAAAGCTCGCAATCTGCTCCGTCGTCAGCCCCAAAGCCAAATAAAGCCGGATCGTATGCACCTGCTCCACGGCAAGGGGCGAGTATTCCCGGTAACCGTTGCTCCCGCGAACCGAGGTCAACAGCTTTCGTTCCTCGTAGTACCGGAGCGAACGCACGCTGACCCCGGTTTTGGCGGACAATTCGCCGATTTGCATGCCGGCCCCCCCTTGTTGGTCGATACCTAATCAGCATAAACCCTGACATTGATGTCAGGGTCAAGGAAAATTTTAATCCCTTTCGTAGATCGATCCGGAACGGCTGGCGTAAAATTCGGCATATACCTTCTCCGCGTACGCGTCCGTCATACCGGAGATGTAATCGGCCGCGAGCCGCTCCCAAGGCCAGCTCGCTTTCTGCGATTCGTAACTCTCCAGCCAATCCGGCGGAACGATCAGCCGCCCGGTTTCGTAAGATTTGAAGCTTGCCCACAGGCGTTCGATCATGACCTCGCTTCGCTTATGCAGCCGCTGCACGCGAAAATCCTTGATCAAGGTCACCCAAGCCAGCTTCTTCAAAATTTCCATCGTCCGCTGCAGCTCCCAATCCCGCTGATCTTCGCGAACGAACGTCACCTTTTTCCAACCGCACGCCGCGTCGTCGATGATCCCGACATTTGCGCCCACTGCTCGTAAAAGTCGATCAGTACGCGCTTGACCATCTCTTCTTGATCCACGTCCTGCCAATTGGCCGCGGAATAGTTCGGATCCTCGGTAATCTCCTGAATGACGTGGGAGACGACGCGGTCGTCCTCGAAGAAAGCGCGGTCCATCAAGATTTTCCCGGCCCGAATGCCGTCCTCCAGGTCGTGGGTCGAATACGCGATGTCGTCGCACAGATCCATCAGCTGGGCTTCCAACGTCGCGCAGCCTTTGGGCATCCCCCACGTTTGCCGAAGAAATTCGATGCCTTCCCATTCCTTGCGGTAGACCCCTTTTTGCCTGTCGGGATCGTCGATGCAGTACGGATATTTGTTGGTCGCGAGCAGCATGGCCGCCGTCAAATCCAGGCCGCTGTCGCTGCCGGCGCGCTTCTCCAGAAACATGAGAATACGGAAGTTTTGCGCGTTGCCCTCGTACTTCAATCCGTGCTCGGCGCGGAGAAGGCGGTCCAGCACCTCTTCTCCCTTATGTCCGAACGGCGGATGGCCCAGATCGTGGGCAAGCGAGGCGCACTCGACCACCTCCGGATCGATCGTGAGGCCCGGATGCTCCTTCAGCGCCAGAAACGGATACGACTTGCCGAGCCGTCTGGCCACCTCCCTGGCGATCTGGGACACCTCCAGCGAATGGGTCAATCGCGTTCTGTAGTAGTCTCCCGAGCCGGCTCCGAACACCTGCGACTTCCCCTGCAGCCTGCGGAAAGCCGGAGACTGGATCAGCCTAGCGTAATCCTTCTCGAACTCGTCGCGGTCATCGCCGGAATGGACGTTCTCCGTATCGTACAATCTCATCTTTCTGACATTCATGCGGCGCCCTCCATGCCCGTTGTTTCGCTCAGAAGTTGAAAATGCTCGTCTTTTTCTCCATAAACTGATCCTGAATCAAATAAGTCCACGTTCTCGAAGGCGGCTTGAAGCCCATTCGCTCCCATTCCGCCCGATCGGAGGAGCCGGCCGCGTCCAATCTTCCGAGCGCTTTGCCCGTCTCCTTCTCCAGTTTATCCGGAATCTGCTCGAAGGCGTGAATGATCCGGTGATGGAATTCGTCGACCGGGTTACGGTTCGCCAGGCTCTCCAGATGAATGCCCTCGCGAATATACGAGACGTAGGCCAGATGATCCGCCCAAGACTTGTCCATCAAATACAGGCGGACATGCTTCTCGCGCTCGCTCATGCCGCTCCGGTCGCGCAGCACCGCCTCGCGTTGTCCATGGTGAATGCGCCGCTGCTCCTCCACCATATCGGAGTATTTGTTAAGCGTCTTTCGCAGCTCGAAATTCTGTCCCATAACGACGCGCTGGATATGGTCCATCTTCTTGCTGAAAACCGATGCGGACAGCTCCTCGTCCTGCTTGCCCGTCCGGTAAGCCGCCGGAATCGCCTTCTCGATGCCGAACCGGTTGATCAGCTCGTCCTCCAGGCAGACATAGAACCGGGAAGAGCCGGGGTCTCCCTGTCGTCCAGCGCGGCCTCTCAGTTGGTTGTCGATCCGCGCGCTCTCGTTCATGTGCGTCCCGATAACGTACAAGCCCCCGAGCTTCGCCACCTTCTCGGCCTGCTTCTCGTCGCCCGCGCCGAGCCGGATGTCCACGCCGCGTCCGGCCATGTTCGTCGACACCGTCACCGCGCCCAGCTCTCCCGCCCGCGCGATGATCTCCGCTTCCTTCTCGTCGTTCTTGGCGTTCAAAACCTGGCAACCGACGTTCGCTTTGCGAAGCTCCTCCGCCAATTGATCGGATTCCTCGACGCTGCTCGTTCCGATCAGAATCGGGCGCCCCGTCGCGTGCGCTTCCGCGATCTCCTTCACGAGCGCTTTCAGCTTCGCTTCCTTATGCGTATAGATGCGGCTTTCGTGGTCGATGCGGATGCGCGGCCGGTTAGGCGGAATCTGGACGACGCTCAGCGCGTACGTCTCCTCGAATTCGTCCGCGGAATCCTGCGCCGTCGCCGTCATGCCGCTGATTTTCGGATACAGGCTGAGCAGATGCTGCAGCGTGATCGTTCCGAGAATTTTGCCGGACGACTTTGTCTCGATGCCTTCCTTCGCCTCGACGGCGGCCTGCAAGCCGTCCGGCCAGTGCCGATTTTGCGCCACGCGGCCGGTATAAGGATCGATGATCTCCAGCTTGCCGTCCCGAATGACGTAATCGACGTCCCGTTTGAGCAGCGCTTCCGCGTGAAGCGCACAATTTAATGCCGTTAATAAATGACTGTTGTGCGCCTCGTACAGATTGCCCGTACCGAACCTCTTCTCGGCCTTCTCCGAGCCCGACTCCGTCAGGAAGACGTTGCGCTTGTTCTCGTCGAAGTCGTAATCCTCGCCCAACGCAAGCTCCTTCGCCAGCTTCGCCATCCGGCCGCCGTCGTTGCCGCCGGAAGCGACTTCGCCGGCGATCACCAGAGGCACGCGCGCTTCGTCGATCAAGAGAGAGTCGGCCTCGTCTACGATCGCAAAGTGGAACGGACGGTGCGCGATGTCGGCCTCCGTCATCGCGATCGTATCCCCCAGGTAATCGAAACCGGCTTGCTTGGCCGTTACGTAAGTAATATCGGCCTCGTACGCCCGCTGCCTCTCCTCCGTCGTCATATCCTCCTTGACCGAAGCGACCGTAAGCCCGAGATATCGGTAGATCGGTCCCATCCACTGCGCGTCGCGCCCGGCCAAATAATCGTTAAAGGTCAGCACGTGCACGCCCTTGCCCTGAAGCGCGTTCAGGTAAGCGGGCATCACCGCCGCGAGCGTCTTGCCCTCGCCGGTCTGCATCTCGACCATATTGCCGTCGTGCAAAGCGGCGCCCGCCATGATCTGCACGTCGTAAGGACGCATGCCGAGAACCCGGAAGGCCGCTTCCCCGGCCAATGCGAACGCATCGACCAAGACGTCGTCCAAGGGCGCCCCCGCCCGGACCCTCTCCTTCAGCTTAACCGATTCGGCCTGAAGCCGCTCGTCGTCCCATCCCGTCAAATCCCGTTCGGAGATCGCCTTCAGCTTGTCCGCGTATGCCTTAAGTTTATGATGAACGAACCGGTCTTTGACTTTCTGTATGAGCCTGCTGGCAAAATTCATCGAAACAATCCCTTCCGACATTATTCGTTCCTGATCCTATTATAGGGTCATCCCGGGCGAAATCCTAGCGATCGCTCCGGGAAAGCGCCGATCGCCTTTCTAGCATCCGCTTAATCGCGTTTCTCCAGCCAGATGTCCTTGAAGTCGATCCAGCCCAGCGAGTTCAGGCCGACGCCCTTGACCGTAGGGTGAATATACGTATTCAGCTTTTTATGCAACACGAACGTGACATGCGCTTCTTCCCGAAGCCTGTCTTCAATGGCGTCCAGCAATTGCCGGCGCTCGGCCGGATCCGGGGCGGCCAGCGTCTTGTCGATCTCTCCCCTCACCCACTTGCGGATGTCCGGATGAAGATGCTCTTTCAGGAAATTGCCGGCCTGCTCGTAGTTTTCGATCTCGCACACGTCCTCCACGGCGAACACGAGACAGAACAGCAGCGCGTCCGCGCTCGGCAAGACGCCTTCCTTGCGAACGTTGGAATGCGTCGTGAAATGGATTTTGACGTTGACTCCGAACTCCGCGCAGCGCCGCTCGATCCAATAAGCGTCCGAAGCGTTGGAGCCGTAGGTGGAGATGACGATCTCCTCGCCGTTATAGCCGGACTCGAGCAGCAGCCTTCTTGCCTCCCGTTCGTCCAGCTCTTCGTTCAGATAAGGCGTCTGCAGCGTCGGCCTGAATCCTCTTGCGGGATAAATCCGGTCCTCTCCCAGATCTCGGATCATCTGCTTGCGGTTGAGGAACAGTCCGAACGCCCGCCGGAAATCCTCCGATTGCTGCGGTCCGTCCTTGCCCAGGTTCCACGTCATCAGCATGCTTCCCCGGCACAGCGCCTCGATCTTGTCCCAGCTGTCGTTCTGCCGGCGGTCGTAAAACTTCTTGCCGTGCAGCAGTTGACGCCATTCGGCGTTCTCCGACAGCTTGGCCGTTTCTTTGGGCATGAACGCGATGACGACCCGGTCCAGATGCGCCCTGCCGCGGTAATACTCCCGATGGGCCGCTAGTTCGCAATGATCCTCCGTCAGGCTCGTCACGCGGAACGGACCGGTTCCCGACGGTTTATTCCAGAACGTCTCGTCTTCCGCTTCTCTCGGCAGGATCGACATCCCGTTGGCGCTGGCGAACTTGGGGAAAATCGCGTTCGGCTGGTTCAGCCGCACGCGAACGCAGCGGGAGCCGACGCTGACGACGTCCTTCACCGTTCGGACCAGCCAGCTCGAGGGCTGGTTATTTCCGCGCAGCCTCTCGAGCGTGAACCGAACATCGTCCGCCCGCAGCTCCCTTCCGTGGTGAAAGCGAACGCCTTTGCGCAAATAGAACGTCCATTCCGTCGCATCCGGATTGGACTCCCAGTAGTGAGACAGCCCGGGTATCAGCACGCCTCTGGAGGCGTCGTATTCGACTAGACGGTCGTACAGCTGCCTCATCATGTGCGCGTCGAAAGAGAAGTATACCTGCTTCGGGTCCAGCGTCAGAATCGGCTCGAACATCGGAAATCGAAGCGTATCCGCCCTCTCGTCCCCGTGCGCCGGTTCGGATTGGAATCCGAATTGATCGTTGAGCCACAAAATAAAGCGTTCGACCGTCGCCGGCTCCGCGCCGAATTCGTGCAGCAGCTCGAACGCCTGCTTGTATTCCCCTTTGCGAGCCGTCTCGCGCGCTTTGTCGACGAGAAAAGGCTCCTTCTCCGCCAGGAAAACAATGCGCGATACGTTGCCGCGGCCTCTTCCCGCGCGCCATTCGATCAAGCGTTCTTCGACCAGCCTCCGAATGACGATCTTCGCGTTGCGCGGCGTACAATACAGCGCGCCGGACATCTCTTCGGCCGTCGCTTCGATTTCCTTGCCGATAACCGCCCGGTTCCCGAAATGATTTAATAGCATTAAATATTTTTCCGCCGAACTCGACATGGATGGACCTCCTATAGAAAAGGGGAAGCGTTCCTAGTGGAGATGCAATCCGATTCCTCTTTTTACTCCAGCATAACGAGCGCGAGGAGGAATGGCAATCCCGAATGTTTTCCGGCAACGACGACGGCCGCGCCTCCAGCGGCGCGGCCTATTTTGTCTATTCGCCGTTCCGTTCCCGGCGCTGCTTGGAACCTAACGAATATACACGCCGCCGAAAGGAAGAAGCTCCCTTAGCGTTCGCCTGACGATGCTGTCCTTGTGCAGCTGGTCTTCCAGATGCCCGTCCCGGAACCCCGTCTGCATCAGGATCGGTCCGGTTCCCGTCATTTCCCACTGCACGTTCATATGCTGGGTAGCCAGTTGGTTGCCGTACACGGACAGCTTGATGTTCGCGTTCTCCGGATAGGCGACGAGCGAACCGGCCTCTACGAACAGCGGAACCTCCGGGTCGAGCTGCAGCGTCGCGATCGAGCCGGAGGACAACAGTCCGATCCGTCCCGGCCCGGAAAATCTCATCCGCACCAGCTCCCGGGTAATCCAGGCGTTCTTGAACGTCTGCACCCTGCTCTTCATCGTCATGCCGTCCGTATAAAACAGCACGTGCCGAAAATCGAACAGCAGATTGCTGTCCTCCGGAATATCGGCCGCCTCGAGCATGCAGTTCGGAGGCATGCCGACGATCAAGCTGGACGGGCCGCGAATATGCGACCGAATCAGCTTTCGCTTGCGGTACATGCCCGACAAGTCCATAAATCGATCCTCGCGATGTCGAGGGTCCCCCTGGAAAGCCAGCAGCGCTTTCGGATGCAGCAGATGCAGCGCTTCCTCCCCTTCCAGCTCGATCCGTACATGGCCTATATTCGGAGGCGCCTCCACTCGCATCTCAAACCCCTCCGCCCGGCTGTTTTCTGCTGCGCCATACCGAGTAGCGCCACAAT
>JAEZZE010000309.1 GCA_023418755.1 Bacillota bacterium
CGCTTCCTTTGTTGATCAGCACGACGATCGGATACCGCTTGCCGTTCTTCGCCCCGTGCTCGGCTATGTCCGTTTTGCGACGCCCGTCGCGATATTCCGATTGCACGATCGGCTTGCCCTTCTCCAGCAATTGGTCGGCGATCTCGACCACCGACTGAAGATACCCTCCCGGGTTGTTGCGGACGTCGACGACGAGGGCTTTCATCCCTTGGCGCTCCAACGCCGCAAGCTCTTCGGCGACTTGCGCCGACGTCTCGCTCGTAAATTGATTGATAAGAAGATGACCGATGCCGTCCGTCCCGATCTCCGAGCTTACCGTCTCCGGGTCGATCCGGTCTCGGACCAATTCCAGATCCAGAGGCTCCGATCTCCCCGCCCTCTGTACTTTCAGCTTCGCCTTCGTGCCCTTCGGCCCCCTGATCTTGGAAACGGCTTCGTTCAAAGACAAACCGTACAAGCTCTCTCCGTTAATGGAGAGCAGCACGTCCCGCGGCTGCAGTCCCGCCCTCTCCGCCGGCGACCCGCGAATCGGCGACTCGACGACGACCGTCCCGTTCTCGATCCTCAGCTCGGCGCCGATGCCGGTAAAAGCTCCTTGCAGAGCGTCCATATACTGCTCCGCCTCGTCTCCAGGCTTGTAGATGGAATACGGATCCCTTAACGATTCGACCATCCCCTGCAACGCTCCGTCCAGCAGCTTCTTGCGGTCCGCGGGATGAAGATAGCTCTGTTCGATCAGGGACAGCGCTTTATTGAGCTTGTCGAGCTCCTCCTGGCGAAGGCCTCTTTGCCCGTCGCCGAGGTGTCCGCTCGCCAATTGTCCTCCGGGCCCCCGGCTCCAGCTTGGAAATTCAAGGACGGCGTACGTCGCGACGCAAGCGGCTATCGCCGTCAGCGCCAACATCGCCGCGACCGTGCGGCCTTTGAACAACACGCCACCCACTCCCCGAAAAATCGCCATAATGACTAGATTATGACAAGCTTAGTTCATTTAGACGAATACCGTCAACCGAGCAAAAAACGGCTGCGGAATCGCATGGACGGAAGAACAGCCGATCCCCGACGACTCGTCGGAGGATCGGCTGCCTCTGGTCCGTTACTTCAAATAAGGCGCGGGATCGACCGGCTCGGAGTTTTTGCGGACTTCGAAGTGCAGGTGATTGCCCGTCGATTGCCCCGTCGAGCCGACCAGCCCGATTTTCTCTCCGCGTTTCACCGTATCGCCCTTCTTGGCCAAAATCTCGCTCATGTGACCGTACAGCGTCCACAATCCGCCGCCATGGTCGATGATGACGCAATTGCCGTACCCGCTCCAGGACTGGGCGATGATCACGACGCCCGTCTCGGCCGCATAGATCGGCGTTCCTTTCGGAGCGGCCATGTCGATGCCGGCATGAAGCTTCTTCTTGCCGGTAATCGGATGGATTCGATAACCGAAGTTGGAAGACAGACGGTATTCCGACTTCAAAGGCATGCCCAGCTTGCCGCCGGTGTAATACGTTTTAATGCGGTTTTTCTTCGCTTCCAGCGCCGATGCCTGCTTCGCCAGCTCCGTGAGCTGTTTGGCCGACTCCTCGCTGATCTCTTCCTGCTCTTCGATCTCGACGGCGAGCTTGGCGATCAGCACTTCCTTGTCTTTCTCTTCTTGCTCCAGAGACGCCTTATGCTGCTCGATCTCCTCGTACAGCCTGCGAATTTCTTCGAGCTCCTGCTCGCTCTGGACTTTCAAAGCGGCCACTTCGTCCGCATACTTTTTCTTTTCGTCGAGAATGTTGCGGTCTTGGGCGGCGATCGCCTCCACCGCGTCGAACCGGTCCAGAAAATCGGAGAAGCTCGCCGCGCTCAGCAAGACGTCCAGGAACGAAACCGGACCGGCCGTATAAGCCATCTTGACCCGCGAAGCCATGAGCTGGTCGCGATTGTCGCGCTGCTTGATCGCGTTCTCCAGCTCCTCTATCGTCTGGATGAGCTTTTCCTCCGCCTGGCCGATCTTCGCTTGCGTATTCTGCAGCCTTAGCTGAACCGTCTCGATCCGGGCCAACAGCTTCTCGATGTCTTCCTTCGTCGCTTCCTGCTTACCCGTCAGCTCTTGAACCGTCTTCTCGGCGTATCTCTGGTTGTGGGCGGCTCGATCCATATCCTTCTTGAGCTGCTTCAGATCCTGCTCGATCTTTTCCAGCTCCGTCTGGGCTTGTCCGTCGTACGGACGAACGACCAGCCCGACAACCAACAGCATCGCGATCAACAGCAACAGCTTCTTCTTCACAAGGCTCCTCCTCCGAAATGGCGGGCATTTTCCTGATATTGTTTATACCCTTAAATATCTGCGAACGGAAATCGTGCTTCCGAATACTCCAAGCAGCGTTCCCAAGCCGACGATCGATCCGCCGACGCTGCTGAAGACCTCTTCCATCGTCGCAAACTGAATCATATACAAACCTACGGTCGCGCTCGTCGACTCGACCAGCTGGGAATACCCGAACATCAGGATGACCGCGCTCAGCAGCGAACCGAAAAATCCGATAATCGCCCCTTCGATAAAAAACGGCCACCGGATGAAGCTGTTCGTCGCGCCGACCAGCTTCATGATCGAGATTTCCCGGCGCCGCGCGATAATCGTCATCTTGATCGTCGTCGAGATGAGGAACATCGCCATCACGGTCAGGCCCAGCACGATCACGATGCCGATATTGCGAACCGCGTTCGTGATGCTGAACAGCTTCTCGATCGTGTCTTTGCCGTATTTGACCCGCTCGATCGACTTCTCCGTGTCGGTCAGGTTGATCGCTTCGATCTGCTTGGCGATGAACGAAATCTGCTGCGGATCGAACGCTTCGATCTCGAAGGAATCCGGCAGCGGATTGTTCTCCGCGTCGTAGCCGTCCAGAGCGGCGCGCCCTTCCTCGCCCATGCTCTCGCGGAACCTTTCCAGCCCCTCCGCCTTGGAGACGAAGGTGACGGTCTTGACTTCGGGAATACGCTTGATCTGCCTCTCGATCTCCTCCGCCTTCGCCTCGGACGTATCGGTCTGTAGGTAGACGTTGATCTGCACCTGACTGTCCAACTGGTCCGCCAGCTTGTTGACGTTCATGGCCAGCAGCATGAATACGCCGAGAATGAACAACGAGACGGCGATGGAGCTCATGGACGCGAACGTCATCCAGCCGTTACGGCCGACATTCTTGAAGCCCTCCCGGATATGGCGGAGAATCGTGCTAAATTTCATAGCCGTATTCTCCTCTCGCCTGGTCGCGTACGATCGTTCCCCGCTCGATGGCGATAACCCGCTTGCGCATCGTGTTCACGATTTCCTTGTTATGCGTGGCCATTACGATGGTCGTGCCGCGAAAATTGATCTCCTCTAGCAGGTTCATAATGCCCCAGGACGTATCGGGATCCAGGTTCCCCGTAGGCTCGTCCGCAACGATGACCGCCGGATTGTTCACGATGGCGCGAGCGATCGCGACGCGCTGCTGCTCGCCCCCGGACAACTGGGCCGGAAGGCTGCCCGCCTTGTGCTTCAAGCCGACCAGCTCCAGCACCTCCATCGTGCGGCGACGAATGAGCCGGCGCGGCGTCTCGATGACTTCCATCGCGAACGCTACGTTTTCGAACGCCGTCATTTTGGGAAGTAATTTGTAATCCTGGAAAATGACTCCGATGTTGCGTCTGACGTACGGGATTTTACGATGCTTGAGCTTTCCTATATTAAAGCCGTTGACCGAGATTTGCCCTTTTGACGGGTATTCCTCCCGGTAAATCAGCTTCATGAAGGTGGATTTGCCCGCTCCTGACGGACCCACGATATAAACGAATTCGTTCCGATCGATCACAAGGTTGATGCCTTGAAGAGCGGTCGTGCCGTCTGGATAGGTCTTCCAGATGTCATGCATTTCAATCACGGTATCACTTCCTGTTAAGATTCAGACTTTAGATACTTCGACATCATGCCTGAATTTCCTCTCTTTGTCGATCGATTGCCCGGGAAATCTGTCGAAGTTTCCTACGCTGGAACTGCTTGGAACCTTATTGGGCTTGGGCTTTAGCTATTTTTTAGAAATTTTTAATTTTTGGCAAGAACGAATCGGCAAAATCGCGGTATAACTGGTTAGAAACATTTTACAGCCGTTCGCGTGGCTATAGGCCTAGCTTATACGGGTAAAAAACGGCGAGGACGCAGAAGCTTCAAATAAAGAAGCCTGTGCTCTGGCGCGAAGGAGTTGCGGCATGAAAAAAGCAGGTTTGATCGTTCTCATGATGTTGTTATTGCTGGTCGGGGCCGGGGTCGGCAGCGCGATGAGCTACGGAAGCGACGAAACGCTGCCTGAAGGCTTCAGCGTCGGCGGGCTCGATCTCGGAGGCCGCTCGCCCGAAGAAGCATTGAAGACGATACGGTCCCGATTGTCCGGAATGGAATCGATCGCGGTGTCCTTGGATCCGGATAGCTTGGGAACGCCCTTAGGAGGATCCAACGACGCGGGTTCGAGCGCCAGCGCGGGCATTCCCGCCTTGACGCTCGGAGAGCTTGGGCTGCGCGTTCGCGCCGACGACGCGATCCGGGCCATCGAACGCTATAAAGACTACTCGTGGTGGGAGCGGGCGAAGCTGCGGGCATACGGGGAACGCGGTGCGGCTTACGGCATCGACGCGTCGTGGGATCCGGCTCGGCTGGAACAGGCTGCGAAGCAGTCATGGGGGGATCTTATCCGGGAAAAGGGAGCGGACGCGAGCCGAACGATCGGCGAGGACGATGTCGTCTATACGCCGGAGAGAATGGGAAGGGAAATCGAGCTGTCCTCCGCTTTGGAGGAGATCAAGAAGCTGGCTCCGCCCTCGCTCGCGGAGGTCGACGAATCGATACGTCTCGTTCGGGCCGACATCGTCGAGACGCCGCCCGAGATTACGGTCGCCAAGCTGAAGGAAGACGGCCTGGAGCGCAAGCTCGTCGAGTTCTCGACATCGTTCTCCACGAGCGGCGAAGGCCGATCCCACAACGTGACCGCGGCCGCGCTCGCGCTCAACGACACGTTGCTGCAGCCGGGCGAAGTGTTCGAATACGGCAAAATCGTCGCCAAAGCGGAGAAGGAATACGGCTACAAGGAAGCTCCCGTCATCCTGAACGGCAAGCTGACGCCCGGAATCGGAGGCGGCATCTGCCAGGTGTCGAGCACGCTGTACAACGCCGCGCTGCTCGCGGGGCTCGAGATCGTCGAGCGGCGCAACCATTCGCTGCCGGTCAGCTACCTGCCGCGAGGACTCGACGCCACGTTCGCGGACGGCTACGTCAACTTCAAATTCCGCAATTCCACCGGCAAACAGCTGCTCATCCGTACCGTCGTGGCCGATAAAACGGTCACGGTGAAGCTATTCGGATCGATGGACGAACGGGTGTCCTACAAGACGGAAACCGCCCAGGTGAAGGTCAATCCGCCGAAAACGGTCTATGTCGCAGACCCCGCGGTCGCGCTGGGCAAGCAGACGCTGCTGCAAAAGGGCGAGAACGGCTACGTCGTCGAAGCGTTCCTGGTGAAAATGGTGGACGGGAAATTCGCGGAACGCAAAAAGCTGTCCAAGGATACGTACCGCGCGCAGGACACCTTGATCGCGGTCAACCCCGACGATCTTCGGCTGCTCCCTCCGGGCGCCGGCCAAGCGCCGGGCGGATCGGGCGCGGAGCCGGTACCGGACGCTCCGGCTCCGGCAGAGTCCCCCGTCCCCGGCGTCGAGGACGGCGTTCTTGTGGAGCCGGTGTGAGTTCGCGGTGAAAGATTAGCGTAAGGAACGCATACTCGGGGCGCCGCTTCCATCGTCGGATATTCGACGAAGTGAGCGCCCCTCTTCGCAGTTCGCTTATCCGCGCCGGACTTCCAGAACCGGGTTGTGGAGGGGGAGATCTGAGGGATAGGGTAGCGGGGGTAGTGTGGCGAAATCAAGCACAAGTTATTTATTCAATAAAACCATCAATCCCAAACGAATACCGCTTTTTCCGTCTTTCTTTCATCAAACAGCCGGAATGCCGTCTCCGCTTCTTCCAGCCGGAACGTATGCGTGATGAGCTTGTCGACGGGAATGTTTTTCCTGACAATGAATTCGGTGATTTCCTCGAACTCCTGAATGGGAAAATACCAGGAACCGATCAACGTTACTTGTTTTCGGATGAGCTGGTCGGACGGACGGATCGTGGATTCACGGCATTCCCCGACGAACGCGACACGTCCGTGCGGACGCACGCAATCCAATGCTTGATTCTCGGCGTGGGTATTTCCAGAACAATCTACGGCCGTATCAGCGCCTTTCCTACCAGTCAGTCTTTTGATTTCTTCCACGACGTTCATTTCGCGGCCGTTCAGGACGTGATCCGCTCCCAATTCCTTGGCGAGTTCAAGCCGTTCATCGATCATGTCGACGGCGATGACGGTAGCGCCGAGCGCCTTGGCCACCAGGATGCCTGCCCCTCCCATGGGCCCGAGTCCGAAAATCGCGACGGTGTCCCTGCCGCTGACGGCCAGCCTCTTCTGGGCATGATACAGCGTTCCGACCGCATCCGTCGAAACCGCCGCCGTCCGGAAACTCATCTCGTCGGGCAGTTTCATGCAATTGATTTCGGGCACGACCATATAGTCGGCGTCGCCGCCATGCCGGTCAAAACCGACGCATTGCCAGGTCGGACAGAACATCATGTAGCCGCTTTTGCAGTGATCGCACTGCCCGCAGCCGACCGCCAAATAAACGGCCACACGGTCGCCCGGTTTGACGTGCTTCACGTTTTCGCCCACGCTTTCCACCACGCCGGCGGGCTCATGCCCCGGAATGATGGCTCCCGTCTTGGCGGCCTCTCCTCCTACCACCGGATTTCCGTAGTAGAGGCTCATATCGCTTCGGCAGATCGCCGACGCTTTCAGCTTCACCCGTACCTCGCCCGCTCCGGGAACGGGAACCGGAAATTCCCGGACCTCTACTTTCTTGTCACCAGGAAATATGACGCCTTTCATCATTATCATAACAAATCCCTCCGTTGCTTATCACTGAGGAAGCTCGACACGGGCTTCCTCTTTTGCAGACTGCAAACACGCTTCGATGACTTTCATGTTGGCAACGGCATCCATCGGATCAAAGGCAAGCGGCTCTGCGTTCAGAATGCTCCGGGCAAAACTGTCCACCTGCAGGCGATAGGTGTTCAAGGCTTCCGCCTGTTCTTCCCTCCGTTCGCCCTTCACCGTAATGAAGTAATTCGCGGTCAAACCCGGCCATGGAAGGAAGGCATCCGGGATATCGATTCGCCCATCCGTGCCGATGATTTCCACCGTGTCGCGGAATTCGGCCCTCATCCCGCACTGGAAGGTCATGTTCAGCCCGTCGCCGAATTCCAGCAGCCCGGCCGCCATCAAGTCGACATCGCCATAATCCGGAGAAACCAGCGAACGAACGGTTGCGGCCTTTGGCTCCCGGCCGAGCAGCAGCCTGCCGGCGCTGATTAAATAGCATCCGACGTCGTACAGGGCCCCTCCTCCCATGTCGGCTTTCAACCGGATGTTATCCGAAGCGGGACCGATATTGAACGTGAACGTGCCTTGCAAACCCCGCAGCTCGCCGATTTCGCCGGAACGGATGATCTCGAGGATCCGATCATAGCGCGGATGATAACGATACATGAACGCCTCGGCAAGCTTTACTCCATGCTTCCCGCAGGCATCGACCATTTGCTCCGCTTCGCGGACGTTCAAACTGAGCGGCTTTTCGCAGAGAATATGCTTGCCCGCTTCCGCCGCGCGGATCGTCCATTCGTGGTGCATGTGGTTCGGCAGCGGGATATACACCGCGTCGATGCTGTCGTCGGCCAGCAGCGCTTCGTAAATGCCGTAAGCCTGCGGGATGCCGAGAGACTCCGCAGTCCGCCCGGCTTTGGACTCATCCCGGCTGGCTATGGCCGCAACCTCTCCAAGCTCGGATTGCCGGATGGCCGGAATGATGTCGTTTACCGCGATTTGAGCGCATCCCAAAATGCCCCAGCGAAGCTTCTTCATGCGTTCTCCCCCTGAATTTTCCGGACGAAATGTTATCGCTTGATCGAAGCGATTTCTTCGTAATGGGTGACTTTCATATCGTCGGCCAGAAGCACGCTGAATACCACCATTTCGATCCCCTCCGTGTCGTTTGGCCGGTTACTGTTGAATGGCATGCTGCAGGACTTCCTCGGACGGGATGTCGTCTCCGTTCAGTTCTCCCGTGATCCGGCCATCCTTGAGCACGATGATGCGGTCGCAAATCGCCATGAGTTCGCTGAGTTCCGAAGAGATCAGAATAAAGCTGTTCCCTTGGTCGGCCAGCCGTCGGATCATGTCGATAATCTCGCCTTTGGCCCCAATGTCGATGCCCGCGGTCGGCTCGTCCATCATCAGCACTTTCGGACCGGTTTCCAGCCATTTGGCGATGACGACTTTCTGCTGGTTTCCTCCGGACAAGAGGGAGATGACTTTGTTGCCGTTGTCTGTTTTTATGGCAAGTTCACCGATTTTGGATTGAACGATATTTTCCACGCGTTTTTTGTCCAAGCCCAGACCCTTCTTCAACTTGTCCACGACGGGCAAGATCATGTTGTCCTTCACCGTGTGGATCAAGACAAGGCCTTGTCTTCTCCGGTCTTCGGGGATCAAGGCGATGCCGGCATCGATGGCGTCTTTCACGTTCCGGATTTTAACGGGCTTATGATCCACGATAATATCTCCGCTTTTCGCGGGGTTGATGCCGAAGATCGCTTCGGCGATTTCCGTTCTTCCGGAACCCATCAATCCGGCGAAGCCGAGCACTTCGCCTTTCTTCAGCTCAAAACTGACGTCATTCAGTTTGTCGTTAATGTGCAGGCGTTTGACTTCCAAAACGTTGGCGTTTGACGGTTTTCTCTCCCGGTGCATTCTTTTGAACGCCTTTTCGACCGTCGTGCTGCCGAGCATGTGATGGATGATGGAGTCCATGCTGAAGTTCTTGGTGTCGTCCGTGATGATATGCTGACCGTCTCTCATGATGGTGATGGAGTCCGTGATCTGAAAAATCTCATGCATCCGGTGGGAAATGTAGACCATCGTGACGCCTCTGGCCTTGAGTTTCCTGACGATGCCGAACAGGATTTGGGTCTCCGTTTCCGTAAGCGACGCCGTCGGTTCATCCAAGACCAGTATCTTGGCATCCTGGGACAAAGCTTTCGCGATTTCGACCAGCTGGCAATACCCTACGCCAAGCGTGTTGACGACCCGGGAAGGATCCAGGTCGATTTCGAATTCGCGAAGCAGTTCGGCCGCTTTTTTCTCCATTTGGCGGTTGTTGATGATGGGTAAGCCTTTGGCTTTCGGCTTTTGGTTCAGGAAGATGTTTTCCGCCACCGTCATCGTGGGGACCAAGCTGAGTTCCTGGAAGATCATGCGGATCCCGTAACGGCTGGAATCCTGCGCGGAATCGAACTTCACCGGCTCGCCGCCGATCCGGATCGTTCCCGAGTCCGCCGTATATACTCCGGTCAGAATTTTCATCATGGTGGACTTCCCGGCGCCGTTGCCGCCCACCAGCGCATGCACTTCGCCCTTCTTGATTTTCAGGCCCACGTTCTTCAAAACCTTGACGCCGTTGAACGATTTGTTGATGCCGTCCATCTCGAGAATATACTCGCTCATATCGTTCACCTCTTAAATGCGCTACCCCGAGTGGCAAGCATGCTCAGCGTAACGAACAGAATGATGATCCCGCCGCGCACCATCATTTGCTGGCTGACGCTCAGGCCGCCGATGATCAGCCCGTTGTTGATCACGCCCATCAGCAAGGAACCGACCACGGAACCGATGACCGTGCCTACGCCGCCGGCCATGCTGGTGCCGCCGAGAATGACGGCCGCGATAACGGAAAGTTCGTCGCCTTCCCCGAACGTGTACCGTGCGGTCTGCACCCGTCCTGCATAAAGCATGCCCGCGAAAGCGGCCGCAATGCCGGAAAGCACGAATACCGCCATCGTCGTACGGGCTACGTTGATACCGGTGTATTTCGCCGAGGTTTCATTGCCCCCGGTCGCCAGTACTTTTTTACCGAATGGCAGCTTGGTCAAAGCAAAATAGCCGATGGCCGCCACGATCAACGTCCAGACGAACAGAATCGGAATCGGGCCGATCGTTCCCAGGCCGAATATTTGCGTATACGTTTCGTTCGTAATCGGTACGGCCGAAGTGTTCGTTGCCCACATCGCCGCGCCCTTGACGAGACTAAGCGTTCCGAGGGTGACCAGAAACGCGGGGATCCTGATTTTGGCCACGAAGAACCCGTTGAACAAACCGATTACCGCGCCCGTCACCAGGCCGGATCCGATGGCCAGGAACATGTTGTCCGTGCTCTGTAGGACGAGAGCGGTGACAAGCGATGACAATGCCACGATGGAACCGATGGAAAGGTCGATTTGTCCGGCCGCAATGACGAAGGTGCTGGCCACGGCCATAATGGAAATCATGGCGGTTTGCCGGGTGATGTTGAGAATGTTGTTGGCGGAGAAAAATTTCTCGCCGTGCCACAGGGCGAAGATCAGCAGAACGATCACGAAAATGATGTAAACCATGTAATTGCTGAAGTTGAATTTCACTTTCGCCCCCTGCGGAATGCCAAGCAGCGATCGGTTGTTTTGCATGTGTCACACCCCGTGTATGGTTCGATTTCCAATCTTTGAAGCAGAGCCCCCGTTAAGCGGCTTACGCCGCTTAACGAGGCCGGAAGCTTATCGTTACTTGTTTTTGCCGACGACATCCGCGATTTCCTTAGGAGCG
>JAEZZE010000354.1 GCA_023418755.1 Bacillota bacterium
GGGCAGAAACGCTAGCGCTCCCGCCCGGCAGCCGACGCCGTTCGATTCAATTGCCGCCGGCGCGGGACAGATCCCGCATATTGGCATCGAAGGCGGCCAGCATCGCTTGCTCTCCGCTTAGTCCTTGGGCTTTCGCGTTGGCGATCCTCTCCATCATCCGCTTATAGTCCTTCGGAATGACCTTGACGAACTTGCTCGCGAAACCGTTCCAATCTTCCAGCACCCGTCGTCCGAGATCGCTGCCGGTATATTGGACGTGCTTGGCGATCATCGAGCGGACCTCCGCGACTTCGTCTTCCTCCTCCAAATCTTCCAGTCCGATCATCTCGTAGTTGCACCGTTTCGCGAATTCGCCGTCCCAATCGATGACGTAGGCGATGCCGCCGGACATCCCCGCCGCGAAGTTCCGTCCCGTCCGGCCGAGGACGACGACCCGCCCGCCGGTCATATATTCGCAGCCATGGTCGCCCACGCCCTCCACGACGACGTTGACGCCGCTGTTTCGCACCGCGAACCGTTCGCCCGCCGCTCCGCGGATGTAAGCTTCGCCGCTGGTCGCGCCATAAAATGCCGTGTTGCCGATAATGACGTTGTCTTCCGCCATGAACGTCGCCCGGGAAGACGGGGAGATGACGAGTTTGCCGCCGGAAAGCCCTTTGCCGACGTAGTCGTTGGAATCGCCCTCCAACGTCAGCGTCATTCCGCTTGGAAGGAACGCCCCGAAGCTCTGCCCCGCCGTTCCGACGAAACGGAATCGGATCGTATCCTCGGGCAGCCCCTCCTTGCCGTAGCGTCGGGTCACTTCCGAGCCGACGATCGTGCCGACGACGCGGTTCGTGTTCTTGATCGGGAACGTCCCGCTTACGCGTTCGCGGCGTTCGAGCGCGGGCGCCGCGGCCTGGAGCAGCGTCCGCATGTCGAGCGACTCGTCGAGCAGATGATTTTGCCCCTTGGCGTTGAAGCGGAACGAGCCTTCCGGCAATTCCGGCATATACAAGAGCGGCGTCAAATCGATGCCCTGCGTCTTGTAATGCCGGATCGCCGGCTTCGCGTCCAGACGATCGGCCCGACCGATCATCTCCTTCACCGTCCGGAAACCGAGCTGCGCCATGATTTCGCGAAATTCCCGAGCGAGGAATTTCATGAAATGAACCACGTAATCCGGATCGCCCATGAACTTCTTGCGAAGCTCCGGATTTTGCGTCGCCACGCCCACCGGGCAAGTATCGAGCTGGCAGACGCGCATCATGACGCAGCCGAGCACGACCAGAGGCGCGGTGGAGAAGCCGAATTCCTCGGCGCCGAGCAGCGCGGCGATCGCGATGTCGCGTCCCGTCATCATTTTGCCGTCGGTTTCGACGATGACGCGGTCGCGCAGATTGTTCAGGATAAGCGTCTGGTGCGTCTCCGCGAGGCCAAGCTCCCAAGGAAGGCCCGCATGGCGGATCGAGCCGATCGGCGAAGCTCCCGTTCCCCCGTCGTATCCGGAGACGAGAATAACGTCCGCGCGCCCTTTGGCTACGCCTGCCGCTATCGTGCCTACGCCGACCTCGGATACGAGCTTGACGTTGATCCGCGCCCGGGGATTGGCGTTTTTCAAATCGTGAATCAGCTCTGCCAAGTCCTCGATCGAATAGATGTCATGGTGGGGCGGCGGCGAAATCAGCCCGACGCCCGGCGTCGTGCCCCGAACTTCGGCGACCCAAGGATACACCTTGCGGCCCATCAATTGTCCGCCTTCTCCCGGCTTGGCTCCTTGCGCCATCTTGATCTGAATCTCTTCCGCATTGGACAGATAGTAGCTCGTGACGCCGAAACGGCCAGAAGCGACCTGCTTGATCGCGCTGCGACGGGAATCCCCGTTCGCGTCCGGCACGTAGCGAGCCGGGTCTTCCCCTCCCTCGCCGGAATTCGATTTGCCGCCGATCCGGTTCATCGCGATAGCCAGCGCCTCGTGGGCCTCTTTGCTGATCGATCCGAAAGACATCGCGCCGGTCTTGAAGCGCTTGAGGATCGATTCGACCGGCTCGACCTCGTCGATCGGCACCGGCGGCTGGTCGAATCGGAAGCGCAGCAGCGAGCGCAACGTGCTGATCTGCTCGTATTCGCCTTGAACGAGCGCGGAATATTTCTTGTACGTCTCGTAATCGCCCGTTCGGGTCGCCATCTGGAGCGTATGAATCGTCTGCGGGTTGAACAGATGCTCTTCGCCGCCCTTGCGCCACTGGTAAGCTCCGCCGGAATCCAGTTCCCGCTCCGCGCCGCCCTGCGCCGAGAACGCCCGGTTATGCGCCGCAAGCGTCTCCTTCGCGAGGATTTCCAGGCCGACGCCTTCGATACGGGAAGCCGTGCCCGTGAAATACCGCTCGACCACTTCCGTATTCAGACCGACCGCTTCGAAAATTTGCGCGCCGCGGTAAGATTGAATCGTGGAGATCCCCATTTTGGACAATACTTTCACGACGCCCTTGGTCGCCGCTTTAATGAAGTTCTTGACCGCCTTCTCATGCGAAATGTTGCGGATCATCCCCTGGCGAATCAAATCGTCGAGCGTCTCGAACGCCAGATAAGGATTTACCGCGCTTACGCCATAGCCGACCAGCAGGGCGAAATGGTGAACCTCGCGCGGCTCGCCGGACTCGAGCAGAATGCTTACCTTCGTCCGCGTGCCTTCGCGGATCAGATGGTGATGCAGCGCCGATACGGCCAGCAGCGACGGAATCGCCGCGTTGTCGGCGTCTATGCCTTTGTCGGACAAGATGAGGATGTTGTGCCCTTTGGAGATCACTCGGTCGGCCGCTTCGCATAGCAGCTTTAGCGCGTCGCGCAGCCCTTGCTCTCCGTCCCGCGAGGCGAAGAAGATCGGCAGCGTTATCGATTTGAACCCGGGTCGGTGCACGTGACGCAGCTTCGCGAATTCTTCGTTCGAGAGGATCGGCGTGTACAGTCGGATATGACGGCAGCTTTCCGGCTCCGGATGAAGCAGATTCCGCTCCGGCCCGACCGTCGTATAAGTGGAAGTGACGATCTCCTCGCGGATCGCGTCGATCGGCGGGTTCGTCACTTGGGCGAACAGTTGCTTGAAGTAGTTGAACAATCTTTGCGGCTTCTCCGACAGCACGGCCAGCGGAGCGTCGTAACCCATCGAGGCGAGCGGCTCGACTCCCGTCAGCGCCATCGGCTCCACGATTTTGCGAACGTCCTCGAACGAGTAGCCGAACGCTTGCTGGCGCAGTTGGACCGTCTCGTGATCCGGCTCCGGCAGCTCCGGCGCTTCGGGCAAATCGTCCAGATCGACCAGATGGTCGTTCAGCCATTCCCGGTAGGGATGCCGCGTCACGATCGAACGCTTCACTTCCTCGTCGGAGATGATGCGGGCTTCCTTCGTATCGACGAGCAGAATTCGTCCCGGACGCAGCCGATCCTTAAGCACGATGTCCTCTTGGGGAATCTCGATGACGCCGGCTTCCGAAGCGAGCACGATCAGATCGTCCTTCGTCACGCAATAGCGTGCCGGACGCAAGCCGTTGCGGTCGAGGATGGCGCCGATCTGAACGCCGTCCGTAAAGCCTACGGCAGCCGGTCCGTCCCAGGGCTCCATCAAGCAGGCATGATATTCATAGAAGGCTTTCTTCTCTTCGTCCATATGCTCGTCGTTCTGCCAAGGCTCCGGCACCATCATCATCGCCGCGTGAGCCATCGGGCGTCCCGCCAAATACAGGAATTCGAACGTATTGTCGAACATCGCCGTATCCGAACCGTCCGGGGCGATAACCGGCTTGATCTTCTCCAGATCGCCGCCGAACGACTCCGACCGGAACAGCGTCTGACGGGCGTGCATCCAGTTGATGTTGCCCCTAAGCGTATTGATCTCTCCGTTGTGGATCAAATAATGGAACGGATGCGCGCGTTCCCAGCTCGGGAACGTATTCGTGCTGAAGCGCGAGTGCACGAGCGCCATCGCCGTTTCCAGACGCGGATCGCGAAGCTCCGGGTAGAAAAGGCCGACCTGCTCCGTCGTAAGCATACCTTTATATACGATCTTCTTGCCCGAGAAGCTCGGGAAGTAAAAGCTATCCGCGCCCTCGACGTCCGCATAGCGGATCGCCAGCTCGGCGCGCTTGCGAATGACGTACAGCTTGCGCTCGAACGACAAATCGTCCGCCAAATCGGCCGAACGCGCGATAAACGCTTGCCGGACGAACGGCTTGACCTTGCGAGAAGATTCGCCCAGCGACTCGTCGTTCGTCGGAACGGTACGCCAGCCGAGCATCGCCTGGCCTTCCTCGGCTACGATCGCTTCGAATATTTTCTCGTGCTCGCGGCGAGCGTCTTCGTCCTGCGGCAGGAACGTCATCGCAACCGCATATCGGCCCTCTTCCGGCAGAGAGAAACCGAGCTTCTCCGTCTCCGCCTTGAAGAAGCCGTGCGGAATCTGCAGCAGAATGCCGGCACCGTCCCCGGTGCTCGGCTCGCTGCCCTGGCCTCCGCGGTGTTCCATATTGAAAAGCAGCGTCAGCGCCTGCTCGACGATGCCATGCGATTTCTCCCCTTTGATATGAGCGACGAATCCCATGCCGCATGCGTCCTTCTCGAACCGCGGGTCGTACATCCCCTGTTTGACGGGCAGACCTTTGCGCATCTCTACCATATCTATCAACCTTTCTGTGGACAGTGTCGGAAAATAGGCAAAACGGCTTCAAATCCCGATCCGTTTCGCCTAATATTAGGTAAGGAAGAAGCAGCGGGCCGACGGGGTCTGCTGCGCCGACAATCCCGAAGGAGGAAATTCACTCATGCCGCTCTCATTGCGTCGCTCATTCCTATTCATAACCGCGTTCGCCGTTTTACTGACGGCCGTTCTGCCGACGGCCGCTCTCTCGACGGCTTCGGCAGCCGTTCCGGCAAGCTATCGGATCGTCGCGTTAGGCGATTCCGTCAGCGTCGGGTACGAACCGATCGAAGAAATCAAAAACGGGACGGCGGCCCCCTATGGCTATGCAGACCGCCTGCTCGAGCAGTCCTTGTTCCGGACAAACTCGTCGCTGGCCAACTACGCCATTCTAGGGCTGACGGCTCCCGGCCTGGCCAATCTGCTTCAAGGCGCCGCGGATGGCAAACCGCTTCGGGCGGCCGATCTGCAGGATTTCTCGTCCTTCGATCCCCGAGTCGTCGCGTTTGCCGACGAGGTCTCCGGAAAGACTCGCGAACTGGCGGCCGAACTGGCCGAAGCGGATCTCGTCGTGCTGACGATCGGCGGCAACGACTTCAGCTCGCTCGTTAAAGCGGCCGTCACCGTCAATTCTACGGAGTCCGCAAGTCAAATTATACAGGACGGCTTCGGATTGAGAATGAATGATTATACAGAAGATTTGGATAAAGTGATGGTCCGCTTGCATGCGCTGGCCCCTAACGCCCGCATCGTGGTGTCCGATCAATATTTGCCTCTGTTCAAGGGACACGAGCTGTATCCGCTGCTTCTGGACAAGGTCAAAGAGCTCTCCAAAGCTTTGGACTTATTCGCCGAATCGATGAACGGACGAGGCATCCCGCTGAAGATCGCCCATGTGTCCGGAAAATTCGCCGGCAACGAGAGCTCTTATACGTATTTCAACTTATTCGACGACTTCGACATCCATCCTAAGCAAGCCGGTTACGAAGCGATCGCCCAGGCTTTCGCGGATACGATCTGGGACGACGGCTACCGCAAGCCCGCCCCGAGGGCGGAAGACGTTCCGGTGTCGGTCGTCATCAACGGCAAGGAGCCGCCGAGCAAGCCTACCCTGATCAAGGGAACGACGTTCCTGGCGCTAAGGGACGTCGCGGACGCGGTCGGCGCCGAGCTGAAGTGGAATCAAGCGGAGAAAACCGCAACGTTCAGGAAAAACGGCAAAGAAGTCGTCGTCACGATCGGCTCCAATACGGTATACGTCGACGGAGCCGCCCGTCCTCTTCAAACCCCGGCCTACTTTCAGCAGGAGGGCAAAAACGTCAAAACCTATGTTCCTCTCGCCATCGTCAGCGATAGCCTGGATTACCGAGTGGTGTTCCGCAAACCGATCATGACCGTGTTTATCAATTCCTGATTCGCGATATGGCATGCCCCGTTACCGAATAATTTCCACAAAAAAACGACGACTGACCCACACACATGAGTACACTATCTATGCGGGTCCTTCGCAAGGCGAATTGCTCGAAGCATCCCGTAGAATGGGCCGTCCGTTAACGGTCTGGCAGACCGTTATTCCGGCGATTCCGCCGATGATTGGCCCGAGATGCTCGGAGGAATCGCACATTGGCGCACGGACGGAGTCATAACGGAAGGTTAATCTATTTCGTGCATTCTTTACTCCAAGAGGCCCTAACGAGTTAATGTAATTCAATTGGCCAGCCACAAAAAAAAAAAGAACTGTCTCATAAAGTCGGACAATTCGAATGATCGAGGACTAAGAATAGAGTATCTATCTCGATCTTTCGAATTGTTGTTGTCCCGACTTTCTTATGAAACAGTTCTTTCTCTATCCGTACTATTTGATCGTGACGCGCCGTATTACTTCACAGTGACGCGAACGGTCACCGACTTGCCTCCGAATGCGCCTTTGATAGTGGCGGTTCCTTTGCCTTTGACCGTGATTTTGCCGTCCGCGACGGTCGCCACGGACGCTTTGGAGCTCGTCCACGTCGCCTTCGTCGTCGCGTTCTCGGTCTTGCCGTTCTCGTACAGCGCGGTAAGCTGGACGCTAAGCTGATTGCCTACGGCCGCCTTGAAGGAAGTATCCGAAGCGGTCAGCTTCGTCAGCTTGGCCGTCACGACATAGGGAACCTCCAGCGTTTTGCCCTGCACCGTGGCCGTCAGCTTGCCGCTTCCTTCGGTTAAGCCCTTCACGGAAGCGCCCTTGATCGTCACATGCTCTTCGTTCGACGCTTTCCAGGAAACTCTCGAGCCTAGCGACACCTTCTTGCCGCTCTTCGTCGTTCCCGTCACCTTGATCGACTGCGATTTGTTCAGGGTGACGCTGACTTTGGCCGGCGTAATCTCGAAGGAGGCAAACTCCTCTTCCACCGTCACTTTCACTTTGACCGTTTTGTTCAGATACGTTCCGGTCAACGTCGCGTTGGCGGCGAGCAAGCCCTTCATCGAATCCTTCTTGACGAGCAGATTCGGCGTCGAGGACTTCCAGGTCAGCTGATCGGCGATCTCCTCGCCGGACACCTCGTCTCCGTTCTCGTAGATCAGCCTGATCTTCGGCAGCTCGGCCTCTTTGCCGATAACGACGCTGATCGTATCCTGTTCGGGAATCAACGCCAAAATTTTATTGTGCACCGTAACGGTAACCGCAGCTTCGATGTACTTTCCTTCGACGCTCTCGATTCTGGCCGTCAGAACGGCTTTGCCCGGACCTTCCGCCTTCCACTTGCCGTCTTCGATCGAGACGACGTCCGTATTGCTGGAAGTCCATTGGGCCAGCTTGCTAACGTCCTTCGTCTCTTCGGCTACCGTCGTTCCCGTAAGGCCCGGCAGAGCGCCGTCGTCTTCGACGTATACGTCCATCTCCGTCTTATCGGCTTTAACCGACTCGATCGTCGGGAATACCGTAACGGAGATCGATCTGGACAAGCCCAAGTAAGACACGTTGATCGTCGCCGAGCCCGTACCGTTAGGCCGCGCGTACACCTTGCCGTTCTCCTTCCAGATGACGGCGACCGCCTGGTCGCTGTCGGAGATTTTCCATTCCGCAAGGTTCGTGACGTCCTCCGGACCGTTCTCCAGCTTGCCGCTGTTAGCCGTCGCCGCAAGCTCCACCTTGGAGCCGAAAAGCGTGACGTAGATCGAGTTGTTCGGAGAAATCTTCAGCGCTTCGTATTGCGTCTTCACGATAACCGTCACGGTTCCGGACATGCCGTTGTGCTTGGCCGTAATGACCGCGGTTCCCTTGCCCTCGGCCTTCAGCTTGCCGTCGTCGTCGACTTTGACGACGGCGGCATTGCTGCTCGTCCAAGTCGCATCGTTCGTAATCGTATGCTCCTCGCCGGAATTCAACGTCGCGACGGCGATCAGCGTCTGTTCGGGTCCGCCGATGTACATCTCGACCGGCCCTTGCAGCGTCACATTGTTGTCTGTCTTGAATTTGATTTCCTTGTAAGGGGACTTGACCTTCAGCTCGATCGAGTCCGTCTTGCCCTTGCTCTTGGCCGTGATCTTGACTTCGCCGGCGGAGACAAGCTTGACTTTGCCCTTCTCGACCGTCGCCACGTTGGCATCGGAAGTCGTCCACGTCGCGGTGGAGGTGACGTCTTCGGTCGAGCCGCTGCCCCGGGTTCCGGAAACGTTCAATTGAAGCTCCTGTCCGAGATCGACTTCCTTCTTCTCCGGCGCGTCGACCCCGTCCACCTTCAGCCTGAGCTCGTCGAAATAATGCTCGGCGGTAACGACGAACGTACCCGTCTTCTCCTTGTACCTGACCGTAATGGTGGCCGAAGAAACGGGGCCCGTTGCGGTGACGACGCCTTTGGACACCTTGACTGACGAGGAGGTGGAGGACCAGGTCGCGTCCTCGGTCACGTTCTTCTCCCCGGATATGGACATGCTGGCGTATGCGGTCAAAATAATCGAGTTGTCGTCAACGTAAAGCTGACCCGGCTCCTGCGCGGAGGTGGTAATATAGACGGTATTGACGACATCGTCCGCTGCCGAAGCCACGCCGCCGAACGAGCCGCCGACCAGCGCAAGCGCGAGAAGCACGGCGAGAATACGATTATAAATGACTTTGGGACGAGACGGCATGGTCGGATGTTTCGCTGCTTTGCTCCACATTTTCATTTGTAAACGGATCCTCCATAAGCATCATTCATTTAAACACTCTACTTTTATAACGGCTTTCCGACGCTGTTCCTGAAGATGGAAACGGAAATTCCCCGCTTTTTTCACGCAAAAAAGCCGACTTTAGGCCAATTTGCCTATAAGACGGCTCGCGATTCAAGCTTCATTCCGCATCACATTCCGTAATCTTTGCGCAGCGTCTCGAGATTGCCCAGACACCGCTCGGCCCACCTCTTCAGCCGGTCGATCCGCTCTTGCTCGGCGGCGAGCGCCGACCTCAGCGACTCGCGATAATCGGGAATCGCTCCGGCATAGGGCTTGGCCGTCTGAATCGGCACCCATACCTTCTCGGTATGCGCGAGCGCTCTGCGTTCATGGAAGATCCCGACGTCGGGATCGTAGGAGCTGTGAAGATCCCCTTGGGTCGGATGCTGCAGCACCGCAAGCACCTTGACGAGCGCTCTTCGGTCGTCCCGCTCGATCGTTTCCCCGATGTAGTCCCCCGTTTTGTAGCTGATTCTCACGATTTCCTTTCCGGCTTCCGTCTCTTTCATAGCCGCCAACCTCCTATTTCGACATGTTTCTTCTTATTGTACCACTTGTCCCTCGTCCCGCTTCAGCGTAATATGGTAATAGGAAAAGTGGAGGAATATTGCTGATGCGTAAAAAGAGAGTTCTGCTGCTTTCCGAAGGTTTCGGTACCGGACATACGCAAGCCGCGTACGCGCTGGCCATGGGACTGCGACAGCTCGCGCCCAAAATTCAGACGAGGGTGATCGAGCTCGGCACTTTCCTGAATCCCGTCATTGGCCCGATGATCTTGTCCGCCTACCGCAAAACCGTAAGCAAACAGCCCAAGCTCGTCGGTAAAATGTACCGAAGCGGCTATCATAAATCATTGAACAGGGTCACGCAGTTCGCGCTGCATCGGATTTTCTACAATCAGGTATCGGACGTCGTCCGGCAGCTCAAGCCGGATTCCATCGTCTGCACCCATCCGATCCCCAACGCCGTCGTAAGCCGGCTCAAAAGACTGGGACTGGACGTCCCTTTGTATACGCTGATAACGGATTACGACGCCCATGCGACATGGACGAATCCCGAGGTGAACGCGTATTTGGTCAGCACGCCGGCCGTGCGGAACAAGCTGATCGCTCGCGGCGTTCCGGAGAAATCCGTCGAGGTGACCGGCATTCCGGTCCACCCGAACTTCTGGCACCCCCACGACAGGGCCGAGATTCTGTCCCAGTTCCGGCTGCGGGACATGCCGACCGTGCTCATCATGGGCGGCGGATGGGGACTTCTATACGGAGAAGAGCTCGTCGAATATATGGCGACCTACGCCGACCGGATTCAGATTATTCTATGCATGGGCAACAACGAGAAGGCCAAGGAGAAGCTGCTCTCCGACACCCGGTTCCAGCATGAGAACGTTCACGTGCTGGGCTTCACG
>JAEZZE010000356.1 GCA_023418755.1 Bacillota bacterium
GCGTATAGTAGTTGTCGGTCACGTTCCAGCCTTCGAAGGCCCGCTCGTACACCGGTATCTCGAGCGTGACCCGCTCGGGGAAGCCCTTCGAATAGTCGGCGTATTTCCCGGAAGCGCTTTCGGAAACGGTAGCGCTCGCCGGGCTTTCGGCGGACGGGGACGCGGCGCTCGGGGTGCCGCTTGCCTTGGAGTCGCCATTGTCTTTGGAGCAGGCCGCCAAGACGCCTAAGACCATGCATAAAGCCAAGAACATCGAAACGATTCTCTTATTGCTCATCGTATTTCCCCCAATGATATTTTTTTCGCCGTCTACCCTTTGATCGCGCCCAGCATGACGCCTTGAACGAAATACTTCTGGATAAAGGGATACACGCAAAGGATCGGCAGCGTCGCGAAGACGACGCAAGACGCCTTCAGAACTTCGGGATTGCTGAGCTGGACCTGGGTCGCCTCCAGCTGGAAGCTCTCGCTCGCCTGGATGACCAGGTAATACAGCTTCAGCTGAAGCGGTCGCATATCGACGTTTTGCTTGATATAGAACAGCGCATCTTGATACGCGTTCCACCGCCCTACCGCATAGAAAAGAGACAGCGTCGCGATGATCGGCTTGGAAAGCGGCAGAACGATGCTCCACAGAATCCGGAAGTGCCCCGCTCCGTCCATCCGCGCCGACTCCTCCAGACTGTCGGGAATCATGCTGGACAGCGCCGTTTTCATAATGAGCAGATTAAAAGCGCTGAACGCAAGCGGAAGAACGAGCGACCCCATCGTATCCAGCATGCCTAGGCTGTTCACCAGCATGTAGTCGGGAATGATCCCGCCGTGGAAATACATCGTGAACAGGAAGACGAAGGTCAGCGCCGAGCGGCCCTTCAATTGCTTGCGCGACAGCGGGTACGCGGCGCAAATCGTAGTGACCATGCCTACGACCGTGAATAAGACCGTTACGACTACGGAAACGTATAGCGCTCTGATAATGCTGTCGTCGGCGAAGATTTTGCGGTAGGCTTCGACCGTGAAGCCTTGCGGCCACAACGTGATTTTGTTGGCGATAACGAAGGCGTCCGCGCTGAACGACTTCGCGACGACGTGTACGAACGGCAGCAGGCAGGCCAGCGAGGAGACGATCAGAGAAAATCCGATCAGCGCTCCCCAAGCGTCGAAGCGCTTTCCGCCCTGACCCGCGGCAGGAACGGCGGCGGTCGTTTTCATAGTCAGCCCCCTTTCTAGATCAGCCCGTCTTCGCCCAGCTTCTTGGCGATCCGGTCCGCCGCCAGTACCAGCGCGAGCCCTATGACGGCCTGGAACAGCCCAAGCGCCGTCGCCCTGCTGAAGTTCCCGCTCTCGATTCCCCAACGGTACACGAGTATCGGAATCGTCGTGGTGAACTCGGTCGTCGCCTTGTTCTGCAGCGCGAACACCCGTTCGAACGAGCCTTCCATGATTTTGCCGAGATTCAGGATCAACAGCGTGACGATCGTGACGCGGATCGACGGAATCGTCACGTGCCAGGCTCTTTTCCACCTTCCCGCTCCGTCCACCGTGGCCGCTTCGTACATCTCCGGGTTGATGCCGCTGATCGACGCCAAATAGATGATCGTTCCCCACCCCATGCTCTGCCAGACTCCGATGGCCAAATACGTGAATAGCCAGTGGGTGTCCTCCTGGAGAAACGGAACCCGCTTGCCCCCCAGCATTTCGAAGACGTTGTTGACGGCGCCGTTGCCGAAGCTGAGAAGCTGGTAGGCGATCGCGCCGATAATGATCCACGACAGGAAATGCGGGAGATACAGAAGCGTCTGGTTCGCGCGCTTGAACCGAACGTTCTTGATTTCGTTAAGCAGCAGCGCGAGCACGATCGGCATTGTAAAGCTGAAGACGAGATCGAGACTGTTGAGCAGCAGCGTATTACGCACCGCCCGGATAAAATCGTGCTTGGCGAAAATCTGGTTGAACACCTCGAAACCGACCCATTCGCTGCCCCAGAAGCCTTTGGCGATCTTGTAGTCCTTGAAGGCCAGCACGAGCCCGGACATCGGCGCGTACTTGAACAGCAGGACGAAAGCCAATGGTATCGACAGCAGAAAATAGAGCTGCCAGTCTCGCCGGAGAAAAAACGTCATCCCCCTTTTCTTTCCGTTTAACGCAACCGTTCGCTGCGAACCTTCGGTTGTTGAATCGCTTACATTCATCGCCCGTTCACCTCCCCCCAGGATGACTTCCTCCGCCTTGCGATGCTTCGTTCATCGGCGAGGCTGGAACCCATCATACGTCGTCCGTTCCGAATCGTAAATCGTCTATATTGACGATGGGCCTCACATCTGATTCTCTGTCGCCGGGGCGCCGGCCGGGTCCGCCCTCATGATCAAAGTTGATCGGCATGAGCAAAAATGAAGCCGGACGTTCGGCGGCATGGCGCGAGCGTCCGGCTTCCCGGAAAGCTTTATGACGAACCGGATTTCGCCGCCTTGTAGCCGCTCGGAGGCATCCCTTCGTATTTGCGGAAAAACCGATTGAAGCTTTGGATGTTGGAGTAGCCCACTTCGGCGGCAATCCGGGCGATCGTCCGGTCTTCCGACGCCGTCAGCAGTTCCTTGGCCCTCTCGATTCGGAGCATGTTCATATAGTCGATCAGGCTTTTCCCGGTCGCCTCGTACGCGATCTTGCGCATGTAGGAATAGCTGATTCCGATCTCCTTGGCCATGTCTTCGAAAACAATATCTTTGCGATAATGCTCCTTCAGGTAACGGACGATTTTCTCCCCGTAATCGATCTCCTTCCGCGGATCGCGCGCCATATTGCCCGCGATGTCGCGGAAAAAAGCCTTAACGTACGCATCCAGTTCGTCCAGCGTATCGAATGATGCGAGGGCCGAGTAGACGTTGCCCCTTCCGGCGAAAATGCGGGCGGTATTCAGATGGCTTTCCCGCAGGTGCTTAATCGTAACCCCGACCAACTGGTTGTAGATAAATAAAATATTGTCGCAGGAGACGGAATCGGCCGCCAGAATCTCGATGCGGATCCGGTCCAGCTCGCCCTCCAGGCTCTCCAAGTCGCCCGTGTCCAGGAAGTTAACGATTCGTCTCTCGCCGTTGGCGGGATAGATGTATTTCTTATTGCCCTCGGGCTCTTGCGCGTCGTAGAAAATGCAGCCGACCCCCTTGGTCATGCGCCGCTTGATCGCTTCCCCCGCCTCGGCCATGCGTTCCGATACCTCAATGACCGAATCGGTTCTTCCGCTGACGCCGATCGTCACCGAATGCCCGAGCAGCTCCAGAAGCCCGTCGCGAATCCGGACGAACGCGTCCCGGACTCCTTCGTGCACGCCTTCCGTCTCCGCTTCCGCCACTTCCTTCCCGTAATTGATTACGATGGCGAATGCGCCTTCCCCGAGATAGACGCAGCGCGCGATGATTTCGGGGGGAAAGAGCGTCTCGCATTGGGACAGGAGCAAATAACGGTGATAGCTTCGCGCCTCGGGATTGTTTTTGCTGACGTATCGCCGGTATCGGTCGATCGAGACGGCCGCTATCCGGTAATAAGGCTTCGGGAAAGTCACCGCGGTCTGTCCCGTCACTTCTCCCTTCAACAAGTTATGAACCGCCAGACTGCGCGTGTCCCGTTCTCGTTCCTTCAGCAGCTCTCGCAGCCCTTCTCCTTCTTCCTGCATCCGTCCGAAGGCCGCATCGAGAAAAGCCAGCTCGTTTTTGCCCGCGCTTCCCGGATGGCCTCTCTCCCGGATGGTGCGGACAAGCTTGCGAATCGGCTGGGAAAGCCATGTCGCAAGCAGGACGGCCAGCCCGGCTCCGACGATAATAATGACGAGCGTGATCAGCAAAATGCTTTTTTGCAGCGAATACGTTTTCCGCATCAGCTCGTCGACCGAGTAGATCTGGACGTTCCACCAATTGAACCGCGGAGAGTAGGACCAAGTGTATAGTAAGCGCTTTCCATCGATCTCATGGAACGCGTGGCCTTCCCGCTCCCGGCCGCTTATGATCTCTTGAATTCGCGGAAGGCGGTTTCCGTCCGTCAGCAGCAGGCTTTTGTCGTTATGCGAGAGGATCGTGCCGCGCGAATCCGACAGCAGGTAGCCCTGCTCCCCTTTTTCCGACGATTGCAAGTAATGGCCGATCTGGCTTTCCCGCAGATTAACGACGATCGTGCCGCGCGTTGTGGTCGACAGGCGGCTCAAGGGAAACACGTAGGAGACCACGTGAAGTCCCGAGCGCAGCTCGCGCGGATACCACACCCCGCTGATGCCCCTTCTACCGACAAGGGAGTCGTCTATCCAATCGATGTTCTCGTACCGCTCCAGCCTCGTAATTCCCTTGTCGGTAGACACGACGTAGTCCGCGCCGTCCAGATAGAAGAACGTGGAATAGACGCCTTCAACGCGGTGGTTCAGGTTCAGAAGCTCCCCGAGTACGGAAAGCGCGTTGCTCATATGGCTATAGTTCGTGTTCAGCTCCGAAAACGTCTCGTATTGGCGGATGCGATCGAAAATTTGAGTGGAAGCCAGACGGATCGCATCCTGCGCCAAGTTGTCGAGCGCGTTCTCGTTCAGCCGGCGGCTGGCGTTCAGTCCGGCCAGCGACGATTCGGCGATCGCGCTCTCCGAGTAGCTATGGATGCCGGTTCCGCTATACCAGGTCAAGCCGGCCGCCGGAACGGCCAGAACGCAAAACAGAATCACCACCAGTTGAAGCATCATCGGGATTCGTTTCATGATAATCCCCTCCTCAGATTCGCCAAGGCAAGGTCTCGTCTCCGGGTCTGGTCTTCGGGGTCTCGTTAGCGGGTCCATTACCGAGTCGGTCGGTCACCAGGTCTCGTTACCGGGGCCGTCTCCGGGTCGGTCGGTCGCCAGATCTCGTTACCGGGGACGTCTCCGAGTCGGTCGGTCACCAGGTCTCGTTACCG
>JAEZZE010000368.1 GCA_023418755.1 Bacillota bacterium
GCTCAGGGCCATGGTGAGCAAAATGACCACGCAAGATATCAGCTATCTCACTGTTCGCGACGAAGAGGATCAGGTGATCCTGACGACCGGGGAGAGCGGAGGAGACGAGTTGTCCGTCATCCGTTCCGATTACGCGGGGTGGGAAATTCGCAGCGGGCTGCGGAGCGCTTATCCATACGGGTTCATCAACGAATTTTATTACGGCTGGATCGTTGTCGGTCTGTTCGCCGTCCTGCTGGGGACGATCGTGATCGTCCTGTTCGCGAGAAAATATACTTCTCCCATCGATAGCATTCTGCTCCGCATTACGCAGTATTCCCGCGCCAAGTCGCAGGAGCTTCCGGAACTCGTCGGCGACAATCCGCGGTTTATCGAGAGCATGGTCGATCATTTGATCGAAGCCGCGAACCAGTACAGCGACGCGCATAAGGAAAACCTGCTGTACCGCAGAAGGCAGCTGTTCGCCGAATGGGTCGGCGGAGAACGCGCCATGGACCGGCAGACGTGGGAGAGGGAAATGACGGAGCTGCGGCTGGAGACCGCGTTCCGCAGGCGGTATGTCGCCATGCTTGAAATTCACCAATATGCCGGCATATGCGAGAAATATAATTCCCGCGATCAATATTTATTTCGATTCGCGATCGAAAGCGTCGTGCAGGAAATCGGCGAGGAAGCGGGCGTCGACGTCTGGTCCGAATGGCTGGAACCGGAGCGGCTCACCGTCCTGCTCCAATGCGGGGAAGAGGGGGACGATTCGGATTCGGGCATCGTAATTCTATGCGAGAGAATCCGGCTATGGATCGACGAGAATCTGGATTATACCGTGTCCGTCGGCATCGGCCGCAGCGCCGCGGATTGGGACGGCGTTCCCGTTTCGTTCGACGAAGCGGGAAAAGCGCTGCGGGAGAAGCCGGTGGACGGCAATGCGACGATCGCTTACTCGGAAGTGCTGCAGCGGGTGCGCGGCGGCGCGGTCGACTATCTCAAATCCGTCCATCTTATCGTAGACGGTTTTAAGAGACGGGATCGGGTGTGGGAGACCGAGCTCGCCCGGTTTCTGGAAGAGTTGGCGCAGCGCTTGACCATCCGGCAGGATGTGGATCACATCATGACGTATATCTTGTTCAACCTGTCCAATGCGTTCTCCGAACTGCCGGCCGCCTACAAGGAGATTTGGAACGAAGCGGAAACTCAGATGAAGAACGCGCTGCAGCAGTACGCGTCCGTGGAGGAAATCGGCGCGCTTTTCCTTCGGCATATGCGGGCCGCGGCCGAACAAATCGAGAAGCTTCGCGCCGCGCGCAACAATCAGGAAGCGATTCGGCGCGTGAAGGCGTATATCGAGAAGCACGCGAACGTTCCGGAGCTGTCGCTTGGGCTGTTAAGCGAGCAGTTCCAGATGAATCAGAGCTATATGAGCCGCATGTTCAAGGAAGCGTTCGGCGAGAACTTCGTCGATTACTTGGCGAAAATTCGCATTGCGCGCTCCATCGAGCTGCTGCGGTCGACGGACGCGCCGATCCACAAAGTGGCGCTCGAGGTCGGCTATCTCTATACGTTCTCTTTTAACCGGGTGTTCAAAAAGATCGTCGGCGTCACGCCGGGCGAATATCGCAAACAATCGCAATCGTGCGACACGGCAGCGGCCGGGCTGTCGTGCGATCCAGGAGAGCGGGGAGAACGATGACGAAACAATGGCTTGCCGAATGGTTGACGGATGAGGCTTATCTTGGATTGGCGAAGCCCTTGCTGTTCCACAAGGAGACGGCTGTGAAGGAAGCTCCGGCGCATGATCCGGAGCTGCGCCATCATCACTGGCATGCAAGAAAGACGTTCGAGGTGGAAGGCGAAGCACTCGAGGGAGGGCCGATTTACCTCGATATTACGGCCGACGATTATTACAAGGCGTACGTGAACGGCGCGTTTGTCGGACAAGGCCCCGCCCAGAGCGACGCGGAGGGGTATTATTACAACCGGCTGGACATACGGGATGCGCTGCGCCCGGGCCGCAATGCGATTGCCGTTCATGTCTATTACCAAGGGCTGTTGAACCGCGCTTACAACAGCGCCGATTACCGGCAAGGATTGATCGCGGAAATCCGGGCGGGAGATCGGCTGCTCGTCAAGAGCGACGAAACGTGGAAAGCGATCCGCGGAACGGATAATCGGCCCGGCGAGGCGATTGGCTATGACACCCAGTTCACGGAACAGGTGGATGCCCGCTTGTCGCTTGGCAAATGGACGGCTGTCGATTATGACGACGCCTCATGGCCGAACGCCGCGGTTCATCCGAACGCGGACTATAGGTTTACGCTGCAGCCGACGCCGATACTCTCCGTGTACGAGAAGAAGCCCGTCCATGTTGCGCGGCTTGCGCCCGGACATTATTTGATCGATTTCGGCGAAGAGCTGACCGGTCAGTTCGCGATGAAGGCGAGAGGGGAAGCCGGGGAAGAGGTCGAGATTCTCTCCGGCGAAGAGCTGCTGCCGGACGGTCGGTCCGTTCGCTACGAGCTTCGCTGCAACTGTCTGTACCGCGATACTTGGACGTTATCCGGCGGGGATGACGCGTTCGAGACGTTTGATTACAAGGGGTTCCGCTACGTCGAAGCGCGCGGGCCGGAGAAGGCGCTGCAGCCCGATTCGTTCCGGGCGATCGTTCGCCATTATCCGCTGGACGAAGGAAGCTGCCGATTCGCTTGTTCGGACGAACGAATGAATCGGATCTTCGCGATCTGCAAGAACGGGGTCAAGTACGGCGCGCAAGAAAATTACGTGGATTGCCCGACCCGGGAGAAAGGACAGTACCTCGGGGACAACACGGTCATCGGGCATTCCCATATGTTGATTAGCGGCGACTTGCGCTTATTCCGCAAGGCGATCGAACAGTTCGCCCGCAGCAGTTCCGTGTGCGATGGTTTGATGGCCGTCGTGCCGGGCCACCTGATGCAGGAAATCGCCGACTACTCGCTGCAATGGCCGATGCAGCTTCTGGAGTATTACCGATATAGCGGCGATACGGCTTTCGTGGAGCGAATGTATCCGTACGCCGAGCGATTGCTGGCGTATTTCGAATCGCATGAACGGGAAGACGGATTGCTGCACGACGTGTTCGACAAGTGGAATCTGGTAGACTGGCCGCAAGAGCTGAGGGACGGATACGACTTCGAACTATCAAGGCCGGTCGGGCCGGGCTGCCATAACGTCGTCAACGCCTTCTATCTCGGTTGTATTCGCGCGACGAACGAAATTCGCGACGTGTTGGGAGTTGCCTACGAGGATCGGCTGCCCGAGCTGCGAAGGAGCTTTATCCGCGTATTCTATGACGAATCCTGCGGCTTGTTCGTCGATGCGGAAGGGAGCCGCCATCATGCGCTGCACTCCAACGCGCTTCCGCTGCTGTTCGATCTGGCGCCGGAAGAAGCCGTGCCGAGCATCGTCGGCCTTATTAGGAAGAAGCGTCTCGCTTGCGGCGTCTACTTCTCGTATTTCGCGCTGATGGCGCTGGCGCGGGCGGGCGAGCATGAGCTGATCTACGAATTGATGTCCTCGGAGGACGAGCATTCGTGGGGCAACATGTTGAAAGAGGGGGCGACGGCCTGCTTCGAGGCCTGGGGCAAAGACCAGAAGTGGAACACGAGCTTGTGCCATCCTTGGGCGAGCGCCCCGATCCCGCTGTTGGTCGAGGAGATCATCGGCCTTCGGCCGGCGAAGCCCGGATGGACGGAGATTGCGTTCTCGCCGCGGATCCCCGCGTATTGGACGCATTGCAAGCTGGAGCTGCGCGTCCATACGGGGGTGATCCGCGTCGAGTATCGGAACGGCGAATGGGAGTGCGATTTTCCTTCGGGCGCGCAAGTGTTTCGCGAAGGAGGATGATTCGGATTTTGTCGTGCGAGTCGCTGTTGGCTGAGCGATAGCGAGGGGGTTATGCTCGGAAGCGCCGATGTGAGAGACGAAGATGGAGAGAACAGGCATTCCCGGGTCGGGAATGCTTGAAAGAGGGGCTGTCCCAAAAGTAGGGGCGTACAAAATTATCGATGAAAAAAATAGGCATCCATCTCCTGGAGACTGCCTCATACGGTCCTGAAATCACCTCGTAACGGGTTTACCTATTCAGATTTCAGGATCGTATAGCAGCGGAAGGAGATAGATGCCCATGAACAACCGTTTATCGATAATTGTTCGGTACGACTCTCTTATTTAGGGGACAGCTTCTTTTCGCGTCCGCGCCTAGGCGCCGGCGAGGGCGACCAGGAAGAGCAGCGCGACGAAAAGGAGAGGGAGGCCGTTAAAGACCGTTCCGAGTATCGCGAATACCTTTTTGTAGCCGGGACGCGCCAAGGCGACGATGCCGAGGATGAGTCCGACAAGGATGACGAAGATGAGCAGCGGGTAGAGGACAAGGTAGCCGACGTAAGGCTGGATTTTGTTCACGATTTCTTCGTCGGTCATTAGCCGATTGCCGTTCTCGTCCATGAACTGCGTTAAGTCGATGGCTTGGAACAACAGGGTCGTGATGACGATCGTCAAAACGACGAAGGAGACGATTCCGACAATAGACAACACGAAGGATGCGATACCCAGGCCGCTGTGCTTGATCGGCCGTTCGTTATGCCCGTCGATCGGGGAGAAGGCGCCGCGGTTCGCAAATTGTTCATTCTTTTCGAACGGATCGTTCATGACTTTCCACCTCATTCGGGATATGATAGATGTTGAAAATGCTGTCCAATATTCAAGGAGGTTAACCCCCATATGAATAAGTATACAAAAATAGGCGCCCTTGCGGCTATGCTTTCCGTAGCGATCGGCGCGTTCGGCGCCCATATTTTGGAGGACCGGCTGTCGGCGGACATGCTGGACGTCTACGATACCGGCGTTCAGTACCATATGTTTCATTCGGCGGGCATTCTAATCATCGCTTTGCTGATCGATCGGCTTCCTTCGCCTAAGATGGCGGTCTGGGCCGCCAGATTGCTCGTGGTCGGAACCGTGCTGTTTTCCGGCAGCCTGTACGCGCTCGCGCTCAGCGGGGTCAAGATGCTCGGAGCCGTTACGCCGCTTGGGGGCGTCGCGTTTATTGCGGGCTGGATTTGCTTGGCTTTGGCCGCCCGCGCGAATAAAAAATAGAAAAATATGGGCTACAAATCTACGCCATTTGAACTATAATAGAAATGTTATCTAAGATAGTCACCCATGGCGGAGGAAGGACGTAGCCTCGTGAACGGATGGTCCAACGACGGACTTTGGCTGGCGAGCATCGCCGGCGTTGCAGCACTGACCGCAAGCGCCGCTTCATTAGGCTGGATCTTCTCGCGCAAACGTTACCGGACCGAGCATGCGGGTCCCGCTTACCGATGGGAATTGTTGAATTCGCTATACAATCATAGCCCGATCGCATTCGCGGTCATCGACCGTCAAGGGCGGTTTCTGGACATTAACCGCGATCCTTCCGATTTGGTCGGCTACGGCAAAGAGGAGCTGAACGGCAAGTCGTTCGAGACGATGCTGGCCGACGGCTCCCGCGAGCGGACGCGTTTCGTGTTCCAACGGACGCTTCAAGGCGAAATCTGCTCCAGCGAAATTAAGGTTATACATAAGCTAGGGCATGCGATCGATCTGAACATTCATACTTCGCCGCTTGTCCGAAGAAACCGGACGATCGGCATCCTCGTCTTCATCGAAGACATCAGCGACCGCAAGCGCTCCCTCGAGCGGATCCGTTATATGGCCTACTACGACGATATGACAGGGCTTCCGAACAGGCAATTTTTCATGAACCGGCTGGAAGAGAGACTGCAGGCGGCCCGGGAGAACGGTAGACCGCTTGCCGTCTGCTATATCGACGTAGACCATTTCAAGCTGATCAACGCGTCGTTCGGCCGCGATTTCGGCGATATGTTGCTGCTGCAGATCGCCGAGCGGCTCAGCCGCAGCTTGTCCGTTCCGGGAGACCTCGCGCGCATGGAGGGCGACGAATTCGCGGCGTGCTTGGACGAACTGAGCAGCGCCGACGAAGCGTCCGAGCGCCTCGACGAGCTGATGTCCGTCATGAAGGAGCCATTCGAATTAAGCGGCGTGCCTGTGCACGTCACGGTCAGCATCGGCGTTTCCGTTAGCCGGGACGGCTCGGACGACGCGGCTACTTTGCTGAAGCGCGCGGACACCGCCCTGCATCGGGTGAAGGTGAACGGCAAGAACGATTATATGCTGCATTCCGGCGATATGGATCCTATCGCGATAGAGAAGCTGACGATTCAGCACGAAATGCATAGCGCGCTTAGAAACAAAGAATTCTTGCTGCACTATCAGCCCCAGTACGACCTGGCTTCCGGCCAGATCGTCGGCATGGAGGCGCTGGTTCGGTGGCAGCATCCCGAGCGCGGGCTCGTCTCTCCGGGGGAATTCATACCCGCGGCGGAAGAAAGCGGCCTGATCGTTCCGCTCGGCGAATGGGTCATCGAGGAGGCTTGCAGGCAGAACAAAGAATGGCAGGACCAAGGGCTTCTTAGCATTCCGGTGTCCGTTAATCTATCGCTCAGGCAATTCTCCCAACGGAATTTGACGGGCAAGATTTCCGAGATTTTGCGTCAAACCGGCCTGAGCCCGCGCTATTTGGAGCTCGAAATCACGGAGAGCATGACGATGGACGTCGAGCGGGCCTCGCAATATTTGAAAGAGTTGACCGATCTCGGAGTCAATATCAGCATCGACGATTTCGGGACGGGATACAGCTCCTTTCACTATCTAAAAAACTTGCCGATCGCACGCCTCAAAATCGATCGCTCCTTCGTCCGGGATATCGAGCAGGATCCGAACGATGCCGCGATCGTCGCCGCCATCATCTCGATGGCGCACAACTTGCAGATGCAGGTCATCGCCGAAGGAGTCGAGACGAGGGACCAGGTTCATTTTCTGCGTTCCCACCGCTGCGACGAGATGCAAGGTTATTTCGGCAGTCCTCCTCTTTCCGGCGCGAGGGCGCAAGATCTGCTTTCGGAGATGTTTAACCGCCCCGCGCTGCCCAATTATAACTAGACATCCCTCGCGTGCAACGAGAAGCGGAAGGGGCTGTCCCTTAAGCAATGAGTCGTACCCAACGATGATCGATGGAAAGATGTAAGTCGCATCTCTCTCCTCCGATGCCATAGCGCTCCCGAAAACCCGTTGCAAGGCGATTTCTGGACCGTATGAGGCATTCTCCGGGAGACGGATGCTTCTTCTTTTTTTATCGATAGTCTGGTACGCCCCTACTTGCGGGCAGCCTCTTTCTTTGTTTTTTTCTCATGAAAATTACAAGAGATCGCTATTTGTCAATAGGCCAACTTTCACCTTGACAGACACAACATCTTGATATAAATTGGATCTTGTTTCTATACATATTGTGTTTAGCTCGCGGAAAGGAGAATGGATGGCATGCTGATCGCTTATGATTCCAGGACGGGTAACGTACGGAGGTTCGTAGAGAAATTAAAGCTTCCTTCGGTTCAAATCGAGGAGTCCATGGATCTCGATCAGCCTTTCGTTCTCATTACGTATACGACGGGCTTCGGTCAAGTGCCGGATAAAGTCGCTTCGTTCTTGAAGAAAAACCACCGGAAGCTTCGCGGGGTATCCGCAAGCGGCAACCGTAACTGGGGAACCGGCTTCGCGCTGAGCGCGGACCGCATCGCCGAGATGTACGGGGTGCCCGTTATCAGCAAGTTCGAGCTGTCCGGCACGATGAAGGACGTGGAGAGATTCGTACAGGAGGTGCGCGCAGTTGCGTCATATTGAACTGAATAACTTGCTGATGCAAAGAGATACGGAGGGCTTCTTCCAGTTGGACAAAGACCGCGAAGCCGTCGCGGAATTCATGGAGGACGTCTACCGCAAGAGCATGAAATTCGCCAGCCACCGCGAGAAGGTTCGCTACATGCTGGATAACGACTACTACGAAGATGTCTATGGGCGCTACACCGAAGAGGAAGTCGACCGGATCTACGAATTGACTCACGATTATCGCTTCCAATTCAAATCTTACATGGCCGCCTCCAAGTTCTATACCGATTACGCCGTCAAGACGGACGACAAGACGCTGTACCTTGAGCACTTCCCGGACCGGGTCTCGATCGTAGCCTTGCACTTGGCGAGAGGAGACTTCGAAGCGGCTCGCGCGCTGGCCGCGTCTATGATGGAGCAGCGTCTGCAGCCGGCGACGCCGACGTTTCTTAACGCGGGCAAAAGCCGCCGAGGCGAGATGGTATCCTGCTTCCTGCTGGAGATGGACGATTCCCTTAACTCGATCAACTACGTGCTGGGAACCTGCATGCAGCTGTCCAAAATCGGCGGAGGCGTGGCGGTAAACCTGTCGAAGATTCGCGGACGAGGCGAGACGATCAAAGGCGTGGAAGGCGCCGCAAAAGGCATTATGCCGGTTCTGAAGCTGATGGAGGACGCGTTCTTTTATGCCGACCAGATGGGGCAGCGCAAGGGCTCCGGCGCGGGCTACTACAACATTTTCGGATGGGACGTCATCGAGTTCCTCGACAGCAAGAAGATCAACGCGGACGAGAAAACCCGCCTGAAGACGCTGTCGATCGGCCTGGTCGTTCCCGACAAGTTTTATGAGCTCGCCGAGAAGAACGAGACGCTGCACGTTTTCGCCCCCTATACGG
>JAEZZE010000023.1 GCA_023418755.1 Bacillota bacterium
ATCCCGGCTTGAACGTCATGACGACGGCCGCGATCGCCTTCTCCCGGTCCGATTCGTTCAGAAAAACCGAATCTTCGGGCAACGTAACGAGCGCTTTTACCTGTGCAACGCCCTGCTTTCTCAGCAACAATTGCTGAACTTCTCCGTTGAGCGCATTACGAAACTTGACGTTAAACTCCTGATCCGTCGTTCCGATCGCCGACGAAGCTTTGCTCAGTTCCGGAAATCCAATCGAGCCATTCTCAATCAATCCTTGCGATCCGACTGCCACCTTGACCTTGGAGGCGGAAGCGCTCGGCACGAAGATGCTCGTCCCGGCGTCGCTAAGCTTGTAGTTGATCCCGTTGCCGTCCAGGTACTCCATAATGGCGGCGGCATCGCCGCTGTCCAAGTTCTGGAAAGCAAGCTCGTATTCGGTTTTGGTGAATAAATAGGTTAACAAAATGATGGCAAAAAGCAACAAGGCCGCTGTTGAGGCGAGCACCCATTTTTGCGTCTTGCTGTATTGGTTCCAGAAACCGAGCAGCTTTTCTCGAACCTGTGCCCACTTCTCGTTCACGATTTCACCCCACCTGCGGTTAGAAGAACGGAGAAGGCCGACCGAATCGCGCCTTCATCCGTCGATTTCAGATTTTCTTGTCGGTTTTGCATCGGAATCAGATCTGCATCCGCATAATTTCCTGGTAGGCTTCGATCACCTTGTTGCGGATTTGTCCGGTCAAGGAAAGGCTGAGCTCCGCTTGCGTAGCGGCGATGATCACCTTGTTCTCGTCGACTTCCCCGATCAGGAATTGGTCGTTCACCTTATGTACGTTTTGCTCTTGGGCGGCCACGCCGTCAATCGCGTTCTTCAGAAACGAAGCGAAGCTCTCCGTCGCTTCCGCCGGCGTCGTCTTCGCCTGGTTCAGCGTCGGACTCGTCAGCGCGTTAACGGGATTTATCATCGTATTCGTAATCAAGGTAACACCCCTCTAAGGTTGTTGGTCGGGCTCATCTCGGTCCGCCCTCTCCGGGCCGTCAACGGCGGCCCATCTCAAGCGCCTTCATGAACATCGCCTTCCTCGCGTTCAGAGCGGTTACGTTCGCCTCGTACGATCGGGAAGCCGCCAGCAGGTCGACTTGCTCCTTCAACATATCCACGTTAGGCATGTATACCATTCCGCTCGCATCCGCGTCCGGATGAGTCGGATTGTATACCTGCTTAAACGGCACCGAATCCTCCCGGATGGACGCCACCTTGACGCCTTGCGCCGACTGCCCGTTCAACTGCTGGCCGAGAACGTCCTGAAACTTAGGCTGTGCCGCTTCCATGACGACGACCTGACGGCGGTAAGGAACGAATTTGCCGTTCACGTATCCGGCCCGCGTCGTCTCCGCGTTCGCGATGTTCGCCGATATGACGTCCATCCGCAGCCGCTGGGCGGTTAATGCGGAAGCGCTGATATCGAATCCTCCGAGCTTCATCCGTTACGCACTCCCTACAATTCCGATTCTCATCATTCTAGCTTCGTGTGCAACCTGCTGCGACATCAGATTGTATCGGAGCTGGTTTTCCGCGAGCAGCGCCATTTCCTTCTCGATATCCACGTTATTCCTGTTGTTATTGAACGCCGTCGATTCGTCGGCGACGACTCTCGGGGACGGCGCCGGATAGGATCCGTTATTCGGGATATGGCGCGGATCGGTCAGCTTGGCCGCGATCGCGCGGTTTCCCTGCGAGCCGATCGCTTGCGTCAGCATCTCCTCGAAGGCTACGTCCGATCTTTTGAAATTAGGCGTGTCGTTGTTCGCGATATTGTTGGACAGTACGCGATGTCTCATCGCCGCGGCCTGGATGGCGTTCTCCAAACGCAGAAACGATGCCCCGCTCAGCAATTCCATCAATGGTGCCCCTTTCCGCTCGTTCATGAGATAATCTTCATTATTGCTCTTTTTCGTCCCTGACCCTAGCTTCGCAACTGTTTAATTCCACGCCATTCTCTTAAATTCCTGCTTGATACGACAAGAGTTTTGATGATTCTACAAAAAAAACGGCACAATATGACATATTAGAATTTTCTAAGATCCATCATCTACGACATCGTTCTGCGTGACAATAAGAAAAAAGCCCTAATCTTCCTAAAGAAGATCGGGCTTCCTTGTTCGCCTGGCGTTCGCGTTTATCCGTTCTTGCGATGCTCCAGCTCCTGCAGCAATTGGGCGTTGAGAATTCGAATGTACGTTCCTTTCATCCCCAGAGAGCGGGTTTCGATCACTCCCGCGCTCTCCAGCTTCCTTAGCGCGTTGACGATGACGGACCTTGTAATTCCGGCCCTGTCGGCGATTTTGGAAGCGACGAGCAGCCCTTCCTTCCCTTCCAGTTCCTCGAAGATCTGCTCGACGGCTTCCATCTCGCTGAAGGAAAGGGAGTTGACGGCCACCGATACGATCGCCTTGCTTCTGGCTTCGGCTTCCCGCTCGTCGATTCTCTCGCGGAGAATCTCCATGCCTATAATCGTGGATCCGTACTCCGCCAAAATTAGATCGTCATCCCCAAACGGATCGTGTTCGCGGGATAGGACTAAAGTACCTAATCTGTCACCTCCGCCGATAATCGGAACGATTGTGACGATTCCTTTCCCGAAAGCCGCCTCGATCGGGGTTAAAATTTCCTCATTTGACGAGACGTTGGCCGCCGTCTCCGAAATCCGCAGCAGCCGGTCGTTCGTCTCGGAAGGAAACCGCATTCCGTCCGCCGCTTCCCTGCGCAGCCACATCTCGGGAAATCCCGCGGAATGCGCCGCTCCGAGCACCTTTCCCTTTCTGCTAAGCACGAATACGTCGCCTTGCATCGTCTCGCGCAGCCTATCCGCCATCTCGCGAAAGTTGAGAGGCTTGCCCGCCGCTTCCTGCAGAAGCCGGTTGAGCGTTCGGGTTTTCATCAACAGCGTCATGATTGTGCTTCCTCCTAATGCGACAAGCAAGTACAACGATTCCGCCGTCCGAAGACGGCGGCATACGTTCGGCATAGAGCCTCTAGAGAATATATTGACTCAAATCTCGATTGCTTGCAATCGTCGATAATTTCTCGCGGACGTACTCCGGCGTTATGGTCATCTCCTCCAGCTGCAGCTCGGGCGCTTCGAAGCTTAAATCCTCGAGCAGCTTCTCGAGCAGCGTATGCAGCCTGCGCGCTCCGATGTTCTCCGTGTTCCGGTTGACTTCCTGCGCCATTCTCGCAAGCTCGGAGATCGCCTCTTCCGTGAAGACGACATGGATGCCCTCCGTCTCAAGCAGCGCCGAGTACTGTTTCGTCAGCGCGTTTTCCGGCTCCGTCAGGATGCGAATGAAATCTTCGTCCGTCAGGCTGCTTAGCTCGACGCGAATCGGAAAGCGGCCCTGAAGCTCGGGGATCAAATCCGAAGGCTTCGCGATGTGGAACGCGCCGGCGGCGACGAACAGGACGTAATCCGTCTTGACCGGCCCGTATTTCGTCACGACCGTGGAACCTTCGACGATCGGCAGAATATCCCTTTGCACGCCTTCGCGCGAGACGTCCGGCCCTTGTCCGCGTCCTTGGCTGGCGATCTTGTCGATCTCGTCGATAAAAATAATGCCGGACTGCTCCGCCCTGCGCACGGATTCGGAAATAACGTCGTCCATGTCGATCAGCTTGTTGGCTTCCTCCACGACGAGCACCTTCCGGGCTTCCTTCACGCTGAGCCGCCGCTTCTTGCGGCGCTTCGGCAGAAACTGCCCGAGCATCTCCTGCATGTTGCCGAACTGCTCCTGGCCCGGACCGCCCAGCATATCCAGCATCGTCGGCGAGTTGTCCTCCACCTCGATCTCGACGATCTCGTTCTCGAGCAGCCCGGCCTCCAGCTTCGCCTTCGTGTCCCTTCTCTTGTCCTGCAGGCCCGGGTCGACCGGATCCGGCTCGTCGCTCGGGGTGGCGTTGCCTCCGAATAGCATCTCGAGCGGATTTTTCTGCGGCTTCGGACGCGTTGGAGAAGGAGCCAGCAGCGCGACCAGCCTCTCGTTGGCGGCTCTCTCGGCTTTGTCCTTCACCTTCTCCGTCCGCTCCTCCTTCACCATGCGGATCGCCGTCTCGACCAAGTCCCGGACCATCGATTCCACGTCTCTGCCGACATAGCCGACTTCCGTGAATTTCGTCGCTTCGACTTTGACGAACGGAGCGTGGACGAGCTTCGCCAGCCTTCGCGCGATTTCCGTTTTGCCGACACCGGTCGGCCCGATCATCAAAATGTTTTTCGGCACGACCTCGTCGCGGATTTCCTCCGGCAGGCGGCTGCGGCGATAGCGATTGCGAAGCGCCACGGCGACCGAACGCTTGGCGGATTTCTGGCCGACGATGTATTTGTCCAGCTCGGCTACGATTTGGCGGGGCGTCAGTGCGTCGTTCATGCGATCCTCTCCCTTACGCTTGTCGAAAGTAATCATTCTATCTCCTCGACGACCAAGTTATTGTTGGTGAATACGCAAATTTCCGCGGCCGTTTCCAATGCCGCGCGCGCGATGTCGCGCGCCTCCATGTCCGGAGCGTGTCGTTTGAGCGCGCGCGCCGCGGCGAGCGCGAAGCTCCCGCCCGAGCCGATGGCAAGAATGCCGTCGTCCGGTTCGATGACTTCTCCGTTGCCGGACAGCAGCAGCATGCCCGTGGCGTCCACGACGATCATCATCGCTTCCAGTCTGCGCAGCACGCGGTCGGAGCGCCAATCCTTGGCCAGTTCGACCGCGGACCGCTGCAAGTTGCCGTGATGCTCTTCGAGCTTGCCTTCGAATTTCTCGAACAACGTAATCGCGTCGGCGACCGAGCCGGCGAATCCGGCCAGCACCTGGTTGCGGTACAGCCTCCGGACCTTCTTCGCCGTGTTTTTCATCACCATGCTGTTGCCGAACGTCACCTGGCCGTCCCCCGCGATCGCCCCTTTGCCGTTATGGCGGATCGCGCAAATCGTCGTGGCGTGGAAAGTCATATCCATGGGCTGATCCCTCCCGATCATTCGATATTTAGCGGTCGCTTAAAGCAGTCGTTCAAAAAGTCCGATTTTGATCACGAAGCGTCTCGATGAAGCGGAATCGCTTCGAATCTTGAATTCAGCCGGATTCAAAATTTATCATTCGCCTAAAGTCGGAAAAGCAGCGGCTAAGGTTCTTATACGCAGCCGCTGCTTCATCGGTTACAAGACGGAACTCGCGCGAATCTCCGGGCGCAGCGCATCTATGGCCTCCAAGGCCCGCGCGGCGATCGCGTCGTTCTTGTCCTTCTTGCTCTTGACGCGGTACCCGAGCGGCGGGAACAAGCCGAAATTCGCGTTCATCGGCTGGAAATGCTTGAAGTCCGCCGTCGTAATATAATGCGCCATGCTGCCGAGCGCCGTATGGGCGGGAAGCGTCAACGGCTCCCGGCCTCCCGCCAGGCGTCCGGCGTTCAGCCCTGCGACCAGTCCCGAGGCGGCCGATTCCACGTAGCCTTCGACCCCGGTCATCTGCCCCGCGAAAAACAGCGACTCTCTCCCGCGGAATTGATAAGTCGGGTGCAGCAGCTTGGGCGAATTGATAAACGTATTGCGGTGCATGACCCCGTAGCGGACGAACTCGGCGTTCTCCAGCCCGGGAATGAGCGAGAACACCCGCTTCTGCTCGCCCCACTTCAAATGCGTCTGGAAGCCGACGATGTTGTACAGCGTGCCTGCGGCGTTGTCCTGGCGCAGCTGAATGACCGCGTGCGACTTCGCTCCCGTGCGCGGATCGACCAAACCGACCGGCTTCATCGGCCCGAACAGCACCGTCATCTTGCCGCGCTTGGCCAGCGCCTCGATCGGCATGCACCCTTCGAAATACATGTCCTTCTCGAAATCTTTCACTTCTGCCGTCTCCGCATGGACCAGCGCGTCGTAGAAGACGTCGAACTCGGCTTCCGTCATCGGACAATTCAAATAAGCCGCTTCTCCTTTGTCGTAGCGGGAAGCGAGGAACACCTTGTCGAAATCGATGGAATCCTTTTCGACGATCGGAGCGGCCGCGTCGAAGAAATAAAAATACTCTTCGCCCATCAGCCGTTTGATGTCGTCCGACAGCTCCTTCGAGGTGAGCGGTCCCGTCGCGACGACGACGATTCCGTCTTCCGGGATGGCGGAGACCTCCTCGTTCACGACCGTGATGAGCGGATGCTCCCGCAGCCGCTTCGTCACCTCCGCCGAGAAGCCTTCGCGGTCGACCGCGAGCGCTCCGCCCGCCGGCACGGCATGCTGGTCGGCGCACGCGAGAATCAGCGAATCGAGCCGCCGCATCTCTTCTTTCAGCACGCCGACGGCGTTCGTCAGGCCGTTCGCCCGCAAGCTGTTGCTGCAGACGAGCTCGGCGAAGTTCGCCGTATGGTGGGCCGGAGTCTGTCTGACCGGCCGCATCTCGTATAATGTGACGGGAATCCCCTGCCCGGCGATCTGCCAAGCGGCTTCGCTGCCTGCCAGCCCCGCGCCGACGACCGTCACGGATTGTTGTTCGCTCAATGTCATTTCCCCCAACCCCACTGTTGCTTCAGAACTTACGGACTAGGCGTTCCACGGGAGGGAAAGCGGCGGGAATCCAAGCGACTAGAGCGCGGAGGGCGAGTTAAGCGGATTTCCCGCCTTAACCCGCCCCTGCAGCTCGCTATCGGTGAGTTAAGAAGAATTATCCGCCTTGGTTCCCCCGTCGAGCCAGCCCCGATTATTCCGCCGCTTCCTCCGACTCTTCGGCAGCCTCCGAATGGCCGCATACCGTGCAATTCAACTGCGTCTCGCCCTTGACCCGCTTCTCGACCATCAGGCCGCCGCAGCTCGGGCAAGGCTTCGCCGCCGGCTTATCCCAAGACACGTAATCGCAGCCCGGATACAGATTGCAGCCGTAGAACACGCGCCCCTTCTTGCTGCGCCGCTCGACGATCTGGCCCTCCTTGCACTTCGGACAGGTTACTCCCGTATCCTTGATGATCGGCTTCGTGTTCCGGCAGTTCGGGAAGCCCGAGCACGCCAGGAACTTGCCGAAGCGCCCCATCTTATACACCATCTGACTGCCGCACTTGTCGCAAACCTCGTCGGACGGCTCGTCTTTGATCTCGATTTCCTTCATCTCTTCTTCGGCGACCGTGAGTCGTTCCTCGAACGACTTGTAGAACTCCCCGATCACGTTGACCCAGTCTTGCGTGCCTTCCTCGACATGGTCGAGATCGTCCTCCATATTGGCGGTGAACTCGACGTCGAGAATTTCCGGGAAGAACTCTTCCATCAACTGGATGACAAGCTCGCCGAGCTCGGTCGGAATAAACTTCTTCTCCTCGAGCGCCACGTAATTGCGCTTCTGGATCGTCTCCAGAGTCGGCGCGTACGTGCTCGGACGGCCGATTCCGAGCTCCTCCAGAGCCCGGACCAGACGCGCTTCCGTAAACCGCGGCGGCGGCTGGGTGAAATGCTGCTTCGGCTCGATGTCCTTCGACTCCGCCTTGTCTCCCGTCGCCAGCGGAGGCAGCAGCCGATCCTCGTCCGTCGTGCCGTCGTCGTTGCCTTCGACGTACACCTTCATGAAGCCGGGGAATTTCAGCTTCGAGCCGTTGGCCCGGAACACGACCGGCCCGTTCTGCAGGTCGACGGTCATCGTATCGAGCACGGCCGACGCCATCTGGCTGGCCACGAAACGTTCCCAGATCAGCTTATACAGCCGGAACTGATCCTTGGAGGTGAACGCCTTGACCGATTCCGGGTCGCGCAGCACCGACGTCGGGCGAATCGCTTCGTGCGCGTCTTGGGCGGAAGCGTTCTTCTTCGTATACACGCGAGGGGTTTCCGGTAGGAAAGAGCCGCCGTACTTGCCGCCGATGTACTCCTTGGCTTCCTCCTGCGCGACGGGAGAGATGCGGGTAGAGTCGGTACGCATGTACGTAATGAGGCCGACCGTTCCCTCTTTGCCCAAGTCGACGCCCTCGTAGAGCTGCTGCGCGATCTGCATCGTCTTCGAAGCCCGGAAGTTCAGCTTGCGCGCGGCCTCCTGCTGCAGAGAGCTCGTAATGAACGGCGGAGACGGGTTGCGCTGCCGCTCCTTCTCCTTGACTTCCCCGACGGTGAATTGAGAGCCGGACAGCCGCGCCAGCACTTCCTTGACCTCGGCTTCGCTCTTCAGCTCCTTCTTCTCTCCGCCAACGGAATGGAACTTCGCCTCGAAGACCGATTTGCCCTGGATCAGATGAGCGGTAATGCTCCAATACTCCTCCGGGACGAACGCGTTGATCTCGTTCTCGCGGTCGTAGATCAGCTTCACCGCGACCGATTGCACGCGGCCGGCGCTGAGCCCTTTCTTGACCTTCTTCCACAGCAAGGGGCTGATCTTGTAGCCGACGAGCCGGTCGAGCACCCTTCTTGCCTGCTGGGCGTTGACCAGGTCCATATCGATCGGTCTGGGCGTCTTGAACGCGTCCTTGACCGCTTGCTTCGTAATTTCGTTAAATACGACGCGGCAATCTTCCTTTTCGTCCAGCTCCAGATAATGCGCCAAATGCCATGCGATCGCTTCGCCCTCCCTGTCGGGGTCGGCCGCCAGATAAATCTTTTTCACCTTTTTGCTGGCGTCGCGCAATTCCTTCAGTACGTTGCCTTTGCCCCGGATCGTGATGTATTTCGGCTGAAAGCCGTTCTCCACCTCGACTCCGATCTGGCTTTTCGGCAAATCGCGAATGTGCCCCATGGACGCTTTGACGATAAATTTGCTTCCCAAATATTTGCCGATCGTCTTCGCCTTGGCCGGCGATTCGACGATCACTAGCGAGTCCGCCACGTCCATTCCTCCTCTCCTACGGTCGACAAGTCCTCGTGCCTATGTTCTTATGCCTTCATTATTAAAGGACATGATATACGGAACCGGGTTGTTGTTCAATTCGTCGTGTCATTAGTAAATTTAGCAGAATGGAGTGTAAATGTCCAAATGTCATCCCCGAGGAAGCCGCCAACTCGTCGACGGAGGACGGACGTTCGAGAATCAGGCGGTAGATGATCCGCTCGTCTTCGCCCAGCTCTTCTTCCATATCGCGCGCCCGGGACGCCTTGTTTTTCCCGGCTTTCCGACCCGGGATCGCCGGAAGCCGATACTCGTAGAATTGAAAAATATCCGAAGCGTCCAACGCCGGATGAGCCCCTCTGCGAAAATATTCGAGGGCGCCGAGGCTGCGCGGGGAAGTCACCTGTCCCGGAACGACGAATACGTCCCGGCTGTAACCGATCGCCAGCTCCGCCGTAATGAGCGCTCCGCTTCTGCGGGCGGCTTCCACGACGACGACGCCGTACGAGAGGCCGGCAATGATGCGATTGCGCAAAGGGAATAGGCCCGGATGAAGAATCGTATCCGGCGGACTTTCCGCTAGCAGCAGCCCCCGCGTCCCGATCTCGCGGTACAGAGCGGCGTTCTCCGGAGGATAACACCGGTCGACCCCGCCGGCAAGCACCGCTATCGTCCCGCAGGGGCCGGATACGGCCCCTTTATGAGCCGCCGCGTCAATCCCCTTCGCCAGTCCGCTCACGACCGTCATGCGCCCCGCACAGCCTTCTGCGAGCTCCTCCGCGACCTTGCGCCCGTAACCCGTGGCGAGGCGGGTGC
>JAEZZE010000051.1 GCA_023418755.1 Bacillota bacterium
CAAGGCATTACGATGTCCGGAGTGAAGGGGTGAGGGCGATGCTTCCGTTAGGGTTAGGCGAGAAAATCGGGCTTCTATGGCACGAGGGCGGACGGTGGCGCGAGGTCGCGCCGAGCGTCGCGCGGTACGAGGAGAACGGCGCGTTCTGGGCTGCGGACGCCGGAGGCGCGGAGATCGAAGTCGAGCTGGCGCGGGAAAAGGGGGAGAAAGCGGACCCGGTCGGGCAGAGAGCGGCCGCGGTTCGGGTGACGGTTCTGCCGAAGGCGGGCGGCGGGGGAACGATGAGGTTCTCCGGGGTACAAGTGTATTTCGTCAACGAATCCGGCCTGGAGTGCGTCTGGAAGCCGCATCTGTCGCCGCTCGAAGGCATGGTCGTCGGGGACAAGGCGTTCCGCTCTCCGGCCATCGTGTTCGAAGACGGTCGGACAATGGCAGCGCTCGTCCCCGATCTGGCGTCGATCGCGGCTTCCCGGACGGTGCCGCACGTGATGGACTATACGTTGCAGGATCGCCGGCTGACGTACGGGCTGTGCGAGTACGAGGAGACGGGACACGTCTATTACGGGCTGACGCCGAGGGAGATCGAGCGGTCCGAGCCTCTGGTCTTCCGTTTCTACTGGATCGAATGGGAGAAAACGGCCGGGCAGCGGAAGCGGGATTTTCGCGTGGTCGAACGGTTTCTGTGGGAGAAGTTCGGGCGCGGGAACATGCCGGTATCGACGGCGCCGAATGCGATTCGGCCGTCCGCCGGCGGGGCGAGCGAATTTGCGAACGGACCATCTGAGAGCGCGGGAGACGGAAGCGTACCGGAGAGTGCGGGTAGCCATGGCGGACCGAAGGGCTCCGGAAGCGGATCGGAGAGTGCGGATGGCTATGGTGGACCGGAGGGCGTGACAGGCGAATTCGGCCCTGGGGGCGCGGGAGACAAGGGAGAGCAGGAGGTCATGGAAGGGGAAGGTCGCCCAAAGGGCGCGGGAACCGAACAAGGCGGCTCCGGCTTGGCGGAATTTCCGGACGCGAGCCTTCTGCGTTCGCTGGAGCCCTATGCCGATCATGCCTGCGAGTGGGCGCTGGACCGCTGGAAGGACGTCGCTTGGCAGCAGTTCCGGATGCCGGACGGCACCGAGGTCGGAGGCGTCGTCTTCATCGTCCGCGCCCGTCAGAAGCCGGGCCTTGGGCGGGAAGAGGACTGGCGCGAACCGAAAAGCCTGTGGAACCAAGCCTGGTTCTGCAGCCTGAGGTCGGCATACGGCTACGCGCTCCGGGGCAAGGAGCGAGGGCGCGCGGACTGGGCGGACAAAGCCGAGCTCGCGCTTAACTTCGCGTTGTCGGCCCCCCAGACGGACGGCTTGTTTCCGGGCTACTACCAAGCCGGCGAGGACGGGCGCTGGGAGTCCGGTCGCTGGTATATGTCGGGGCCGCGCCGTCCCGCGGGACATGAGGAGCACGTCCATCTGCTCGACGCCTCGTGGACGTGCTGGTGGCTGCTCAAATGGTATCGGGACATCCGGGCGGACGAACGGATATTGCCGTTCGTGATCCGCTATGCGGAGCGGCTTCTGAAGCTGCAAAGGGACGACGGAGGATTTCCGGCCTGGGTTCGATCCGACGGCTCGGGCACGTCCCCGTTTCTGACCGAAAGCCCGGAGACTTCCGCGCATGTCATGCTGCTTGGCCTGCTGAACCGGCTGCGGCCGGATAAGAGATACGCCTCCTTCGCTCTGCGCGCGGCCCGTTTCGTCGCGGAGAGCGTTATGCCGGAGGGGCGCTGGGAAGATTTCGAGACGTACTGGTCCTGTTCGAAGCAATGGGAAGGCAAGCAATTCGGCGAGAAAGACGCTCGGAGCGGCTTGTACAATCAATGCAATTTCGGCATCTATTGGACGGCCGAAGCGATGAAGGAAGCCTACGCCTTAAGCGGGGATTCCGGTTGGCTCGACCTCGGAGAACAGGCGCTGGCGGAAGCTTCGCTGTACCAGCAAATTTGGCAGCCTCCGTTTTTCCTCGTGCCGACGGTCGGAGGCTTCGGCGTCATGACCAGCGACGACGAATGGAACGACGCGCGGCAAAGCCTGTTCGCGTTGACGTACTTGGACTATTACCGGCTGACCGGCAACGAGAGCTACAGGGCTCGCGCCGAATGGGCGCTCAGGGCGTCGTTCTATATGATGTACTGTCCCGGGAACGCCGAGGCGAAAGCGATCTACGATCGGGTTCATCCGCATTTCGACGAACGGGATTACGGATTCCACATGGAAAACTTCAACCACCACGACGGCACGCCCGTCGACGGACTCGGGGAATTCACGATTTTCGACTGGGGCTGCGGAGCGGCGGCCGCTTCCCTGGCGGAGTTCAAGCGCAGATAAAAAAAGGAGGCTAGCGGCAACGGGCCGCTAGCCTCAAGTTTTATATATTTCAAAGGGGGGTCATGTGTATATATTAACCTTCTAACATGAAGGAGAGATGAAAGGAACATTACGATCTGATTACAAAAACGAGAGGTCTTGATCTTGCCGAACGGTCTGGTACGATGGATAAGGATGCAAGGAAGCGCGGAATTCCGCTCGGAGGGTAAAGAATGGCCAAGATCAGTCTCGTCATCGCCGACGATCAGATGTTGACGCGGGAAGGATTGCGCACGATTTTGGAGCTGGAAGACGATATGAAGGTCGCCGGATTGGCCAGGAACGGCGAAGAGGCCTGCGAACTCGCGGAGAGCTTGCAGCCGACGGTCGTGCTTCTCGATATTCAAATGCCGGTCATGGACGGGCTGGCCGCGCTAAGGAGGATCAAAGCGAATTGTCCGAACACGCGGATATTGATTTTGACGACCTTTATCGAGACCGATTATATCGTCGAAGGAATGGCCAACGGGGCTAGCGGCTATATGCTTAAAGATATGGACGCCGACAAGATGATCGCTTCCATCCGGGATACGGCCAAAGGACAGTACGTTCTTCCGGCGGCCGTCGCCGCGAAGCTGGCGGAACGAATGGCCCGAATGGCGGCGGTCCCCGGAAGCGGAAAGGCGGATTTTTCCTTCAAGCTGTCGGAACGCGAAGAAGAGATCGCCGGACTGCTGCTGAGAGGCCTGAACAATCGCGAGATCGCCGAATCCCTGTTCATTGCCGAAGGCACCGTTCGAAATTACGTCAGCGCGCTATATGGCAAATTGGGGGTCGTCGATCGGGCCCAGGCGATCGTGAAGCTGCAGACGCTCGCGCGCAAATTCGGTTAGCCCCATGGGCCGCGGCGGTACGAACGCGTTTGCGGAGGAAGGAAGGACGAGGATGAGAGAAGACTTCATCGCAAATGCCGGGGAGCGCGACGGCTGGCTTGAACTGCAAGGCTATTCGACCGTGGAGCGTCTTGCCGGCCTGGAGGACTGCGATTTTTATCGGCTGCGGAGCTTGGCGAACGGCTCGGGCGTCATCGCGAAGACGCCGCGCGCGGCTCATCCCGACCGGAAGGCGGCCGAAACCCTTCGGGAAGAATACGAGACCTTTCGGCGGATCGGCGGCAGGGGGGCCCTTAAGGCGCTTGAGCTTGCCGCGGCCGGGGACAGACCGGTCATTCTTTTTCAGGACATGGGCGGCAATCTGATGGAGGCTTATCTTCCAAAGCGCGGGCGTTCGTTGCCGCTGGCGGATTTCGTGCGAGTGGCCGTCTCCGCGGCGGACAGCCTGATGCGCCTGCACCGGGAGGAGCTCGTCCCGCTCGCCGTTTCCCCGTCGCGTCTCTGGGTGAATCCCGAGTCCGGCGAAGCCAAATTCGCCGATCTTCGATATCGCTCGCGGGAGCCGGAGTCGGCCGCGGAGGTCGCCGACTATCCGCTTTCGCTGCAGCCTTACCTGTCCCCGGAGCAGACGGGACGAACGGGCAACCGTCCCGATTACCGCTCCGGTTTTTATGCTCTGGGCGTGACGTTTTACGAATGGTTTTCGGGAGTCCTGCCTTTCGAACGCGGAGAGGAGCCGGATTTGTTTTATCGCCATCTCGCGATTGCCCCGAGGCCTCTCGGCCTCGAAAATCCGGACATTCCGGACACGCTCTCGCGCATCGTCGGCAAATGCTTGGAGAAATCTCCCGAATCGAGATACATGAGCGCTTACGGACTCAAGCTCGACCTGGAGAAGTTTCTGTCCGCTTTCGAATCGACCGGGGAAGGCCCGCTCTTCGAACCGGGAGAGCGGGACGTTCCCCGGCGGTTTCGTTTTCCGCGAGCGCTGTACGGCCGCGATGAGGAACGACGGCGACTGACGGAGGCGTTGGAACGGGCAAATTCGGGGACCGTGGAAACGATAGAAATTCATGGCGGCGTAGGAACCGGCAAGACGTTCTTCGTAGAGGAAACGTTAAAGGAAACGGAGCTTGGCGAACGGGGCTTCGCGGCGGGAAGATTCGATTCGGCAAAAGACTCGGCGCCTTATGCCGCTTGGATGCAAATGATCGAATCGCTGACGGATCGGCTGTTGACGGCGGGCAAGCTGGAGATCGAAGTGTGGAGGCTCCGCATGCTGAACGCGCTCGAAGGGCATGGACGCCTGCTCGTCGAACGGGTTCCCCGGTTGGAATCGCTGATCGGTCCGCAGCCGGAAGCGCCCGTGCTGCCGCCCGCGGAAGCCAAGCGGCGATTTCACAGGGTTTTAATCCGGTTTTTCCAAGCTTTCCCCTCGCGGGACCGGCCTCTTGTCCTGTTTTTGGACGACCTGCAGCGGGCGGACGAAGCGTCGCTAAGCTTTCTCTATGATTTTTTGGACGACGGGGACACGAAACATGCGCTCCTCATTCTCGCCTATCGCGACGACGCTCCGGCGGCGGATCATAAAATCGGACATCTGAGAGACCGGCTCTCCGGGAAGGGAATGGTCTGGACCCGATTGCGGCTTATGCCGCTTGGGGAACGCGATACGGAGCCGCTGCTGCAAGAGACGCTGAGGGGAGAGCCGGAGCGCAATCGGGAGCTGGCTGCCCTGCTGCGCCGGATAACGGTTGGCAATCCGCTGTTTCTCAAGCAGTTGCTCAAGGATCTGCTGGAATCGCGGGCCCTATCGTTCGACGAAGACGCCGGAAGGTGGACGTGGGACGAGAACGCCGTGTCCAAGCCGAACATGGGGGAGGATGCGGCGGCCTATCTGTCGGAGAAGCTAGCGCATATGGCGGGATCTATCGTTCACGCGTTGAGCCGGGCCGCGTTTCTCGGCAGTTCGTTCGAAGCGGAACGTTTGAAGCGGCTTGTCGAACCGGAGGAAGAAAGGCTGTCCGAAGCGCTCGAAGCCGCCGTTCGCGAAGGGCTGATTCAGACGGATAACCGAGGCGGCCACCGGTTCCGGCATGACCGGATTCAACAGGCCGCTTACGAACGCGTTCCGGAGGAAGACAGAATCGAGCTTCACTATCTCATCGGCATGGAAAGATGGGATCTCCGGGAGCGGGAGACGGACGACTTCGACGATTTCGAAGCCGCGTATCATCTGAATCTGGCGGCCGCCAAATTCGCGGACGAGGATGGGCGGAAACGACTTGCGCGCGTAAATATGAGCGCCGGGCTAAAGGCGAAGCGGTCGACCGCATACGAGACGGCGCTCGGCTATTACACCCGGGCGACGGACTTGCTCGCGGACGACTCTTGGGACGGGGACTACGAAACGTTGTTTCGGGCTCATCGGGAGCGAGCGGAGCTGGAGTATCTTTGCTCGCAGCTTGAGGCGGCGAGGGAGAGGTTGGTTTTTTTGCTTGGCAAGGCCCGAACCAAGCTGGATCAAGCCGTCGTTTTCAACCTGATGATGCAGCTCGAAGTCGGCGCGGGCAACCGGGACGAGGTGATCGGGCTGGCCAAGAAGACGCTGGCCCTGCTGGACGTCGCCATGCCCGTTCGTTTCGGCCGCGTGCGGCTGCTGAGGCAAATGGCGAAGGTCGCGCTTAAGCTGCGGGGGCATTCCGCCGAGACGATCGCCAATCTGCCCGCCATGACGGACGAGACCGGTAAGATCGCCTTGAAGACGCTGGACGCGGGAACGAGCGCATTATTTCTCGAAGATAAAAACGGCTGGTTGGCCTACACGCTGACGATGGTCGAGCTGACGCTCGAACGAGGGCTGGCTCCGGAATCGTGCTCCGGGTTTATCGGGTACGCGCTTTTTCAATATTATGCTTTTCAACGCATGGACGAGGCTTATCGCTGGGGGATGGCCGCCTTGGAGTTGGCCAAGCCGTATCCGTTGCTTCGCATGAGGACGCTGAGCGCGTTTCAGCTTTGCATCGACAGCTGGAGCAAGCACGATCCCGGATTGCTGAGCCTGTTTTCCGAATCCGCCGGCAAAGCGGGGCTGGAATCGGGAGATCTTTGGCAGGGCTATCAGAGCGTGCTGATCGACTGCGCGATACGTTTTTATCTCGGACACCCGATTTCCGGAATCTACGAGCTCTTGGTCGCGCACGGCGGAAAGTTCAGGCGGCATAGTCGGCACTTGTTATGGAAGCAGGCGACGCTGCTTGCGGCGATGCTGGCGAAGCTGTCCGGAAACCGCCCACCGGGAGACCCCTATCCGATCGAAGAGGTCGACCAAGAGGATTTTGCCGCTTTCGTTAGCGACGATTCAAGCGGAGCGCTGGAGAGCTTTTCTTCAACCTCCAAAGTCATTTACGCGTATCTGTTCGAACGGTACGAGGAAGCGAACGAAGTGCTGGAGAAGACGAAGGCGGTCTCGGCCATGGCCTCGGACAAGACCCAATCCGAGGATACCGTTCGCGCGCTGTACGAAGCCCTGGTCTGGCTGCGGCTTTACGAGACGGTGCCCGCCGGGAAGCGCCGCGAACGCTGGGCGGAAATACGCAAACGAAGAAACACGCTGCGCAAGCACGCGAAGCTTTGTCCGGTCAACTACGCGCACAAGCGGCTGTTGATCGAGGCGGAGATGGCCGGGGCGAAGGGGAAAAGCCGCAAGGCCGAGGAGTTATACGAGAAGTCGATCGAGGCTGCCGGGAACAACGGCCATATTCACGATTTGGCTATCGCCGCGGAATGCTGCGGCAAATTTATGCTGAGGCTGGGCAAACCGCATCGGGCCAAGGCTTATTTAACGGAAGCGCACGAGGCCTACAGGCGGTGGGGAGCGCATCCGAAGGCCGAGCAGATGGTACGCAGGCACGGGGATTTGCTCAAGCCCGCGCAGGACGCTGCTTTTGGCCGCGTGGATTACTTGTCGGTGGTGGAGTCCGTTAGGGCGATTTCGGGCGAAATGGAAATGAATCGCCTTTTGGACAGGCTGATGAGGATTCTGCTGCGCAATTCGGGAGCGGAATTCGGAGCGCTTCTCTCCGAATACGACGGCCGCTGGGTGGCAGAAGCGTACGGTACGCTGGAGAAGCTGTCCATCGAGCCGGTCCCGATCGATTCGATTGCGCCCGACCGGTATGACGAGATGCCCGCTGCCGTAGTCGGTTACGCGGTGCGCACGAGGGAGACGATTCTTCTCCACGACGCCGCCGGCGAGGGGATGTTCGCCCAGACGCCCTACATTCGGGATAAAGGGGTCAAATCGGTCTTGTGCCTGCCCATCTGGCATCAAAACCAGATGATCAGCCTGATCTACTTGGAAAATAAGCTGTCGTCCAACATATTTACGCCGCAACGGCTGGAATGGGTCAAGCTGCTGGCCTCCCAAGCCGCGATCTCGCTCGCCAACGCCAAGCTGTACGCCGGAATACAGGAGCTTCGAAGCAATTTGGAAAATCAGGTCGAAGAACGGACCCGAAGCCTCGAACGGGCGATGCTGGAAACGTCGGTCGCGTTGGCGGAAGCTTCGGTCTACGAGGAGAGAAACCGAATCGCCCAAGAAATTCACGACATCGTCGGACATACGCTCACTTCGACGGTCATTCAGATCGAAGCGGGAAAAAGGCTGCTGCTCAAGGATTCCCATGAAGCCGCGAACCGGCTTCAGGAGGCTCAGCAGCTGGTCCGGCATAGTCTGAACGAAATCCGGGGCTCCGTGCATATGCTGAAGCAGGACAAGTATTCGGACCTGGGCGCTTTGATCAAGCAACTGATAGAGGACACCGTGCGCAATGCCGGCGTCTCGATCCGGGCGGAGATCGATCCGCTGCCCGAGCTTCCTCCCGGACACCGCAAAACGATCTACCACGCCCTGCAAGAAGGTCTGACGAACGGCATTCGCCACGGGGAGGGCCAAAGCTTCCGATTCGCCCTGCGGGTCATCCGTCAGAACGTGCTGTTTCGGCTGGAGGATGACGGAAGGGGAGCGGAACAGGTCGTTCCCGGTTTCGGCTTGAAGGCGATGAGAGACCGGGTCGAGCAGCTCGGCGGCAGGATGGCCGTCGAATCCCGCCGCGGCGGGGGGTTCCGGCTGACGTTCGAGCTTCCGTATCCGGCCAAACGGTCGGCGGATACCGACGAGTAGCGCGCGGAATTCGGATCGCAAAAAAAGGAGGCTCGCGGCAACGGGCCGCAAGCCTCAAGTTTTATATCATTCAAAGGGGGGTCATGTCTTTATCTTAACCGCGGAACATGAAGGGAACATGAAAGAAACATTACGATCTGATTACAAAGTGTTAGGGGAACATGAATTGGAATGCCGGCAAGGTATACGAATCGCCGATCCGATCCCGGATCGGCGGCGGTCGAAGGAGGATTTCGCATGCGTATCGTCGTATTGGACGGATATTTGATAAATCCGGGGGATTTGAGCTGGACGGAATTGGAGAAGCTGGGCGAGGTCGTCGTGCATGACCGCACGCCCGCGGACCTGATCGCGGAGAGGGCGGCGGGGGCGCAGATCGTGCTGACGAACAAAACGCCGCTGCGGGCGGAGACGATCGAACGGCTGCCGGATCTGAAATATATCGGGGTCATCGCGACCGGCTACGACAACGTAGACATCGGGGCGGCGCTGGAGCGGGGCGTTACGGTGACCAACGTTCCTGCGTACGGTTCGGCTTCGGTGGCGCAGCTCGCGTTCGCGCTGCTGCTGGAGCTTTGCCACCGGGTTGGCTTGCATAGCGACGCGGTGCGGGACGGGGATTGGGCGCGTTCGGCGGATTTCAGCTTCTGGACGACGCCGCTCGTCGAGCTGTCGGGACGCACGATAGGCATCGTCGGGCTGGGCGATATCGGGCGCCGGGTGGCCAAGCTGGCGCTGGCGTTCGGCATGAACGTGATCGCTGCGTCGCGGACGAAGCGGGAGCTGCCGCCCGATCTGGCGGCGGTGGAGCAAGTCGGAGCGGAGGAGTTGTTCGCGAGGGCGGACGTCGTCAGCCTGCACTGTCCGTTGACCGAGGCGACGAAAGGGATCGTCAACAAGTCGAACCTGGCTCGGATGAAGAAGACGGCTTTCCTCATTAATACGGGAAGAGGCGGTCTGGTCGTCGAGGATGACTTGGCTGAGGCGTTGCGTACCGGGCAAATCGCAGGCGCCGGGCTGGACGTGCTGTCCAAGGAGCCGCCCGTGGCTAACCATCCTCTCGTCGGGGCGCCGAACTGCCTGATTACGCCGCACATCGGTTGGGCGACTTTCGAGGCTCGGTCGACGCTGATGAAGGGCATCGTCCGCAATATCGAGCGGTACTTGGCCGGCGTGCCGGAAAATACGGTGAACTGAGGCGGACTTCGGCTGGAAAACGATATCGGCAGGTTGCAATAAGCACGCGAGGCGACCCTAACGGAGCGGCGAGGGGGTGGAGCCAGACAATAAGCACGCGAGGCGTCAATGCCCAGCGTGCTTATTGTCTGCACCTGCCGATATAGCGGGTTACTCTCGTTCCTGCTCGCGCATGCGCGTCATCTGCTGCCAGACGGAGCCGGCGGCTTCTTCGCCGCGTTCGATGCGGGCGACCGCCATCTCGGCCTGCAGGCGCACCTCGAATTCCGTCTCGCTGCCCGTCGACTGCCGGAGCGCCTCTAGAGCCGTTTCATCGCCGGCCTCGTAGAGGAATCTCGCCGCGCGCCAGCGGACCAGCTTGTTGGAGTCTTCCAGCGCTTCGATCATCGGCGCGATCGCGATCGGGTCTCCGATATCGGACAGCGTATCGCCGGCGGTCCGGCGAACGGCACCCGAGGAGTCCTTGAGCGCTTCGAACAGCAGCGGGAACGACTCGGGCGTGCGCAGGTCGCCCAGATAGACGACGGCGAGCCGCCGTACCGACATCTGGCTGTCCGTCAAGGCGCGAGCCACCACCGGCAGATCCTCCGGTTCCGGCTTCAGCCGCTCCAGCGCGGCGTACCGCTCGCGCCAATCCTGCGAATCGAGCGCCTTCATCACCTCTTCGCCGCTAAGCGGAGCGGGCGGCTTCGGCGGCGGCGCCTCGGGTCCCGCCGCTTTGGCCTGCTCGATCAAGTCGCGCAGCCGCGCGTCGGAGTATGCCGCGTCCAGCTCCCGGCTTACCTCGTCGAGCACTTCCTGCGGCTCGCCGTAGCGCACGCCCAGATCCTCGAGCATCCGCTCGCGGATCATCGTCGCGCCGGCGGCTTCCGTCACGGCCGCCGAGAACCGATCCGGCATCGCCGCGCGGAATTCCTGGCCGCCGCTGCGAACGCGGATCTGAATCGGAATGCCGCGGTACATCTGCACGCGGACATGGGCTTCGCCGAAGCCGGCCGCGTCGGCGGCGCCGGCTAGCGCGCCTTCGGCCGCTACGCCGAAGGCGGCTTTCACGCCGTCGAGAATCGCCGCCCAGTCCGCATTGGCTCCCTTGCGATCGATCGCCAGAAAGTCCGTCGTTTGGAACACGCTTTTCACGCCGGGAATGTCCAGCAGCTTGGCGACCAGCGGCGGAGGGACCGTCTTCGAATCCTTGCTATAGTTCAATTGAACGCCGGGGTCGAGCCGAACATCCACGTTAAGCTTCATCGTATTCGGACTCGGGGTCGGCTCGATGGACAACAGTTTCATGACACTCGCCTCGCTTTCCTTTCCTACCTCCACAATACCGCAAAACCTCCCCAAATGCCAAAAAAACGGAAAGCCGCCCCCGCTCACACTAACCCAGGCGAATCTCAATCATTCCGGGCGAAAGTTCACACAAACCAGGCGTACCTCGTAATATTTCAGACGAATCTCGCTCAATCCTGGCAAATATCGTGAAAGCACGCGCAGTCTTTATCGAATAAAGAGGACTCTAACCGTTCGGCATAGAATTTTCCAACATAACCATACCGATCTATTTAAGGAGAGAACGCATTGAACATCGCTCCGAACGTTCATCGATCCGTTCGCACGCTAACGGCATTGTTAATAGCATCCGCTTTATTGGCGGGGCTGCCGGAAACAGGGCGCGGCTCGCCGGTTCCCCAGTACGAAGAGACGCTGGGAATCGATTACGGGGATGCTAGACCCGATCCCGCGTCCGTCCCTATTTCCAAGGAAGCCGCCATTCGCTTGGCGAGGGAAGCGCTGCCCGCGGTCGGCAATAAAAATCCGGACGAGATCGCGTTGCTGTACAGGAGGACGGAGAATTTCCTTCCGCCGATTCCGGCTTGGAAAGCCGCATGGGATATGCTGGACAAGGGGACGATCGCGTTGGCGGAGATCGACGCGACGACCGGCGATTTGCTCGCCTATGAAACCCGGTTTCTCGTCAATCCGATGAACGAGCCGAACTCCAGGTTTCCCGCGAGCGTCGCGAGGGACCAGGCGAAGGCGGCTGCGGAGGCATTCGTCCGCAAAGCCGTTCCGTCCGTACGCCATTTCGGATTAAAGGAGCTCGCCTTCACCCCGGACGAAGCCTTCGATTACGTGTATCCTTTGTTCGGCCCGGCCCGCTATTCCTTCCGGTTCGGCTTAACGGCCAACGGCTACGAAACGATCAACGTACGGATCGCGGTCGTTCTGGATACGGCCGGAAGCGTCAAAGCTTTTTCTTTTACGGGCGATCCCGGACAGCCCGTCGCCAAGCGGGCCGTCTTGAAAGCGGAGGAAGCGAAGCGATTATGGGAGAACGGCTTCCGGATGCTGCCTTTATACCGGAACGTCGCCGATAGCTACGGCGGGACTCCCGATTGGAGACTTACCTACGTCATGGATCGGACCTTCTGGAGCATCGACGCGACGAGCGGGACTCTCGCTTGGTCGGATGCGTACGGCTATTCCAATATCGCTGCGCAACGCTACGAAAAAATACTGCCGACGGACGCCTCGTTCGTTCCTCGAAGCGTCGACCTCGGACAAGCCGTGCGAGCGGCGGAGACGCTTGCGAATTTTCCGGGCGACACGGAATGGTCGTCCGAATACGAGACGTATGGCGGCCAACGGCGAACATGGGATTTGAAGGGCATCGACCCCGGGGACAGAGAAAGCGGATATTATTCATTGACGGTGGACGCGAAAACCGGACAAGTGCTCGATTACGCCGATTACCGGAACTTCGGCTTCGATGCCGAGGAGCGATCCTCCGAACTTCCGGCGATCAAATCCGCCGACGCCCGGAAGCTGGCCGAGAGATGGCTGGCGGAGCATATTCCCGATTTCGCCTCGCGATACAAGCTTGCCGTGCCTTTCAAATCCGCCGCGTCCGAGCTTACGCTGGAATATCGGATGTTTCATCGCGGGATTCCGGTAGCCGGACAAGCTCTATTTATCACGCTGAACGACAACGGCAAAATGACAAGACTAATGCTCCCTCCGCAGCCGCCCGCAGCCAAGACGTTGGATGCGCTGAAACCGGCGCTTGACGCGGAGCAGGCGAAAAAGCGGATCGTCCGGAATACGAAGCTTCTGCCCTACTACGTGCAGAACAAAGGATATCCGTTCACCTACGAAACGGTCGATCCCGATGAGCGGCGGCTCGATCTTCTATATTTGGCGGCCCCCGCGAATCCTTCCGAGCTCTACGCGCCGGACACGGTGGACGCCGTATCCGGGGTCGTCGTGCTACCGTACTCGGGCGAGCTTTTCACGGTCGGCGGCCCCTTGCCCGCGGACGCTCTCGCCCACCCTTCGAAAAAAGCCCTGCAAACGCTGTTCGACCGCGGAGCGCTGCTAGCGGATTCAAAAGGCAGGCTGCTGCCGGATGCCGGGCTATCGCGGGGAGAATTCCTGAGAATGATGCTTAAAGGAATGACTTTTTCAGGCGTTCCGTATATCGGAGAGGAAGAACCGTTCTTCTCCGACGTTGACGCGAAGCACCCGTACTACCTCGACATCGGCTATTTCGTAGGCAGGAAGTGGTTGACTCCCGATCCGAAAACCGCCCTCAAGGCCGACGAACCGCTGACCCGCGAGCAGATGGCCGTATGGTTGACCCGAATGATAGGATACGAGAAAATGGCGCGCACGCTCAAAAACGATCCGGCGGTGACCCGCTTGCGGGACGCCGGAAAAATAAAAGACAAGGGAGCCGCGGCGGTCGTGCTGAAATTCGGTTTGCTGAAGCCAAAGGCCGGCGCCTTCAAGCCCGCCGAACGCGCGACGAGGGCGGAAGCCGCCGAAGCGCTGCTCAAGCTGGCCGAAATTCAAGAGAAGCTGGATAGGCCTTTGTGGTCATGGGGATATACCGGAGACGAATATCGCTAACGTCCGTCCGCTGAAGATCATGTGAACGAGGGACATTCGGAGGAACCGAGAAAGGGCGCCAATTTCGCCTCAACCTTGGTACAATTCGAAGTTTCCTGCTATAGTATACATGAGCACATCATCGGAGGGATTTCATGCTTAGAAGACGCTTCGGCAACTTGGACTCCGTCGGTGCTGGCAAAGCATCGCTGGATCAATTCGACCGTTGGCGTGAAAATCGGATTCGCAAACTGCGCGAAAGCAGAGGGTACGAGAAATGCGTTCCCAGCGTGGAACCGGACCTGAGCTTTCTACAGCATAATCGCCGCGAACCGTCCGTGACTTGGATCGGCCATTCGACCTTCCTCATTCAGATGTCGGGCCTTAACATCGTTACCGATCCCGTATGGGCGCGTAGAATGGCTTTTCGTAAAAGGCTTGCTCCGCCCGGGATCGAATTGTCGGACATGCCGTCCGTGGACGTGGTGCTGATCTCGCACGCCCATTACGATCACCTTCACGTTTCCTCGCTCAGGAGACTGAGAGGGCCGAAAAAAATGATCGTGCCGGCAGGCCTGCGCAAGAAGCTTCTGCTGAAGGGCTTCCTGCAGTCCCAGGAGCTGCATTGGTGGGAGGATACGTCCTTCCAGGGCGTGAGATTTACGTTCGTCCCCGCCCAACATTGGACTCGCCGCAATCCATGGGACATGAACACTTCCCACTGGGGAGGGTGGGTGCTTGAGATCGACCACGGGCCGACGGTTTATTTCGCCGGAGACAGCGGATATTTCCGCGGCTTCAGCGAGATCGGGCGCAAGTTCGACATCGACGTGGCGCTGCTGCCGATCGGGGCGTACGATCCCGAATGGTTCATGTCGTCCCAGCACGTCAGTCCGGAAGAAGCGTTGCAGGCGTTCCTGGATTTGAAGGCGAAGTATTTCGTGCCGATGCATTACGGCGCGTTCAAGCTTTCGGACGATACTCCCGAAGACGCCTTGCAGCGGCTGGAGGCGGGGAGAGCCAAGCTGGGCATTCCGGAGGAGAAGCTGCTCCTGCTGCATCACGGGGAGACGCTGCGTTTCGAAAGCATAAACCAAGAATAAGAAAAGGATGGATCAGACTCATGATTACCGTATCCGGCGTTAGCCTGCGTTTCGGCAAGCGTCCCCTGTTTGAAGATGTCAACATCAAGTTTACGCCCGGCAATTGCTACGGCTTGATCGGTGCGAACGGAGCGGGTAAGTCGACGTTCCTGAAAATTTTGTCCGGCGAAGTAGAGTCTTCGTCCGGCGAGGTGCACATCACCCCGGGCGAGCGCATGGCGGTGCTGAAGCAGAACCATTTCGAATACGACGAATTCAACGTGCTCGAGACGGTCATCATGGGCCATGAGCGCTTGTACAAGGTTATGAAAGAGAAAGACGCCATCTATATGAAGGAAGACTTCTCGGACGAGGACGGCATGCGCGCAGGCGAGCTCGAGGCTGAATTCGCGGAGATGAACGGTTGGGAAGCGGAGAGCGAAGCGGCAGGCATGCTGAACGGCCTGGGCATTACGACCGAACTGCACGACAAGAAAATGGCGGAGCTAAGCGGCAACGAGAAGGTGCGCGTCCTGCTCGCGCAGGCGCTGTTCGGCAACCCGAACATTCTGCTGCTTGACGAACCTACCAACCACTTGGACTTGGAGTCGATCAACTGGCTGGAAGAGTTCCTGTCCCGTTACGAAGGCACCGTTATCGTCGTATCCCACGACCGTCACTTCCTGAACCAGGTTTGTACGCATATCGCGGATATCGACTTCGGCAAAATCCAGATGTACGTCGGCAACTACGACTTCTGGTACGAGTCCAGCCAACTGGCTCTGAAGCTCGTTCGCGACCAGAACAAGAAGAAGGAAGACAAGATCAAGGAATTGCAAGAATTCATCCAGCGCTTCTCGGCGAACAAGTCCAAGGCGAAGCAAGCGACGAGCCGTCGCAAGCTGCTCGACAAAATCTCGCTGGACGACATTCGTCCTTCGAATCGCAAATACCCGTTCATCAACTTCAAGCCGGAGCGCGAAGTCGGCAAGCAGGTCGTGACGGTCGAGAACCTTACGGCGTCCCTGGACGGCGAGAAGGTGCTGAACAACGTTAACATCGTCGTCAACAAAGGCGACAAGATTGCTCTTGTCGGACCTTACGGCCATGCGAAAACGCTGCTGTTCCAGTTGCTCGTCGGAGAGAAGGAGCCGGAAGAAGGCACGGTGACTTGGGGAGTTACGGCGACGAAAGCTTACTTCCCTAAGGAGAACTCGGACTACTTCGACGGAGTGGATCTGAATCTCGTGGACTGGCTGCGCCAGTATACGAAGGACCCGGACGAATCGTTCATC
>JAEZZE010000075.1 GCA_023418755.1 Bacillota bacterium
CGTAGAAGCTCTGGCGCTGTCCGAACTTGACGACCGCCTGGTCGCCGCCCCTGCCGAGCGCGATGTCCAAGCTGCCCTGAACGAGTTGACCGAGCTCGATCGCGTCGTCCGATCCGGACGCGAATCCGATGCTCAGCGTCATCGGCAGCTTCTGGTCGATCGTAATTTCCCTCACGTCGTCCAACAGCTCGAACCGGGATTGCTCCAACGCCTTGAGCGTCCCCTGCTTCGTGATCACCATATAACGGTCAGAAGATAATCGGCGCAATAACAATCCGTACTTCAACGCCCACTCGTTGATCTCCCCGGTCACTTTGGACAGCATAAGCGCGCGCTGCTGTTCGTCCATGCCTTGGGCAACCTCTTCGAGATTGTCCATCATGACGATGCCGAGCGCCAGCTTCTCTTCCTCGTAACGCTTCTTCAACGTCGAGCGTTCGGTGATGTCCACGACGTACAGAACCCGCTCGCTCTGCCGGACCTGCAGTTCGTACACTTTGCCGCCGATCGTAATTTCACTGCCCGGCTCCTTGTCCTTGCCCGCCGGCTGCAGCACCGGGAAGGTCGCGAACAGCGGCTCTCCAACGATCGAGGCTTTGCCGGTCATCGACGCGATAAAGCCGTTGTGCCATTGAATCTCGTTATCCTCGTTGAAAATAACGATGCCGATAGGAAGGTGGCCGATAACGTCGTTGCCCACGCTCTTGATCCGATAAGAAAGCGTCAGGACGTAATCGTCCAAATCCCGCCGAAACGCCTTCTCCGCGAGAATACCGTATACGGCGACGATCCCGCCCAGCACCAGGCCCAGCAATCCCAGCAGCCACTGATACCAAGCGAGAGCGACGGTCATCATGAATATAAGCACCAGCGCCCAGACAATATGCATGCCGTGCCAGCGCTGCACGAGAAACTTGGGCATATCCGCTCCGCTCCCGTCTAATGTCTATCGGACGAAGCCCCTTCGGGGATCTGTCCGATGAACGCCTTATTTCTCGAAATATTTCCGTATTGGAAACGCCGTGTCCAATAGCCCGATGATAAACATATGGGGAATAAACAACACAGGCAAACACAGCAGCAGAGAAATCGCCCTCGGCCATTTCTTGAGGTCCGTTAGGAAGAAGACGAAACCGATCGCCTGAATCGTGAACGCGAGCTCCAGAATCGGAACGAGGTTCGAGATCGCAATCCGCCAATAGCCGCTTGATTCCTCCGACATGACGGAAACCGCGATGATCGCGATGACGAAATAGAGCACCAGACTCTTCGGCAGCCTCCAGGTCTTCGCCTTGGGCAACGCCGGGGCATCGAAGGGGACGCTTCGGAGCGCGTACCGGGACAATCCGTGGGTGATGATCGTGAAGAGGAACGTCGAGGCAAGCAGAAGCATCGGCAGCATCGAGAAGAGCGAATCGCTGAACGCGGACGCCGTCTCCGCGGCCCACCCCGCCTGGAACAGATTGGCCGTCTCGAATTGCTTGAGGTTGGCCGTCAGCGTAGCCGTCAATTCGGCTTTCATATCGATATTGAACAGGACCGAGAACAACGCAAGCTCAAGCAGAAGCTGCGCGAGAATGATGACGAAACCGGCCGTTACAGCCGCTCTTGCCGAGCTTCCCCGTTTGTACAGATGTCCCATGGCGATCGCCGGAACAAGGAAGAAGAAGGCCAACGTAACCAATACGGGCCCGAGCGCCCCGGACAGCAGGAAAACGACGATCCCGATCGGAAGAAGATGCAGCACGAACGATTTCAAATCCGACATCGTATAGAGAACGACGAAGGGCGTCATCATGAGGAATACCGTAATCACGTTCAAAGGCGTTGCCAACGTCAGCAACAAAACAACCGCCGCCGCGCTCCAAGCCAGCGACTTCCAGCTCATCTTCAACCGATTCACCTCTTGCGGATATGTTCGGACAGCTCGGACAGATCCCCGTAAAGATCCTCCAACTGATGTCCCTCTTGTTTAAGTTTGGCTAGCTTGTCCGCAATGGCGCTATCCAGATCCCGATAAGAAATGCCGAGCCTCCGGCCCAAAATATAGGCGCTGGCGATCAGTCCCGCCAGACCGTCAATGACCCGCGACGTGCTCCCGTCCCAGATCGCCTTGAACAATCGGGACGTCTGGTCCACGACTTCGGTTTTCAGCCACTCGATCATGCGCGTTCGAGTCGCGACGTCCAACTCTCGTTCCATCGCTATTCCTCCTATGCTTCGACTATACCTGGATGCATAAGCCCGGAAAGCTGCAAATTCCATTATATCATAACTCCGGCTTCTCACGGCAAGCAATAGACAGAGAACCCGGTGCGGCGATCGCAACCGGGTTCTCGAATATTTCCGCTGGGCTCGGCCGGTTAAGCCGTCGTCAGCTTGAGCGCTTGTCCGTCCTTCGTCAGCTTCCAGCCCTGGCTCTCCAGCGCCGGCAACGGCACGTAATTCCGCTCGCCGACGGATAGCATTTCGGCGCTGCTTCCGTCCTCCCAGACGAGGCGATGTCCCCGCTCCAGGATCAGCTCCCCCGCAGCGGGCCCGGGTACGGCCGCTTGCGCCGGGGCCGCTCCCGACGATACCGTCGCCAGCCGCTTGGCCTTGTCCCATTGAACCGAATAGCCTTGCCCTTCCAACGCCTCCAGATCAACGTAGTCGGAGCCGCGATATTCCAGCAGCTTAAGCGTGCTATCTCCCCAGATCAGGGTCGAGCCTCCGGCCTTCACGCGCACGAACTCGCTCTTGATCGGCTGGCCGACGTGGATATCCCGATGAATGCCTTCTTCATCCAGCACGACCTGACCGTTGATGAGCACGTACTCGATGCCGGCCGAGACGATCTCGGGATTGGCTACCGTGGAGAGATCGCTGATCTCGTCATAGTTGAAGACGACGATGTCGGCGTCCATGCCTTTGGCGAGGCGCCCCTTCTTCTTCAAGGCGGGCGCCTGCTTCTCCAGCCGCTGCGCGGGCAGGAGAGACATCTTGGCGATCGCGTCGGACAGCGAGATGACCTGCTGCTCGCGAACGTAGAGTCCGACCGTTCTGGCGAACGTTCCGGAGGCACGAGGATGATTGTTGAACCCCGGCTCCAGAATCGCGTCGCTGCCGATCATGACGAACGGGGCTTTCAGCGAGTCGACCACGTCTTCCTTCGGAATCGCATAAGCCACCGCCAGCTTGCCTTCCTTCTGATACTTCCGGAACGTTTCCTTCGTCAGCCGCTCTTCCGTGCCGGCGATCTGCAGATCCTCATAGGAGATTCGGAAACGATTCTGCCAGCCTTCGTCGAATCGGGCCGAATTGAGGTACGTCCCCCAGTAGTCGTAGGGATAAATGCAGGCGGTAATGTCCAGCCCTTCCTCGATCGCGTCGGCCACCATCAGCAGCGATTGCTGCATCGAGAACGTGCCGCCGGTGCTGTTGATGTGGTCGATATGTACGGCCGCGCCCGAGGCGCGGGCGTAGCCGATCAATTCGTTCAATGCGTCGATGTTCGTGCCCGGCTCTTCCATGTCCGAATACCTGGCATGAAAATAAACCGGAACGTTATACTTGTGCGCCAGCTTCATCAGCGGCAAGATTTCCTTGTCGTTCACGCCCGGAACGTATTCCAGGCTGAAAGAGATGCCGAGCACGCCGTCGTTCAGCGCCTTCTCGGCCTGGTCCACAAGCTTCTGCGTCTGTTCCGGCTTGGCCGTATCGTACCGGCTCAGCTTGAACTGATTGCGCGCCTGCGTGTAGAAGAACGATGCCCCGAAATGCAGAGGGGTTCTGTTCCGTTCGTAGTAGGGGTACCATTTCTCCGGACTGGCGGTTCCGCCGTGCATGGCGATGTTCGCCGTCACGCCGTCGGCGATCTTGTTCCAGACGCCGACCGGATTCGGATCGTAGGATAGATTATCGATAAAGCCCGGAGCTACGACGAATCCCGTCGCGTCGATGACGCGTTGGCCCTTAAGCTCCTTGTCCGTGATCAGCGCGATTTGGCCGTCCTGGATGGCGACGTTCAAGCCCTCCCGATCCAGCTTCGTCTCGGGATTAATAACGCGGCCTCCCGCAATGACGACGTCATACGTCCGGTCAAGCTCCGAGGAGGTCGGCGTATCGATTTCCCCTGCAGGCTCTTCCGATGCCGCCGGCATGGAGGCCTGCGGGCTCTGTCCGCTTTGCGGACTAGCCGTGTTCCCTTCCGCCTTGACGCTGTCCCCCCCGGACGGGGGAGCGGACGATTCGCCGCCGCTTCCGCCGGCGAAGAGGGAAGAAACCGCCCATATGCCGCCCGCAATAACGAGCATGGAGATTGCGATCAAGATGGGAGTGATCGTTCGATTGCGTGAATTGCCCCGACGTTTGGTCATCGTTCCTCCAATTTTATCCAATATTTTCCTATGCTTCCCGTTTCAAACCTTTTTCATTCGGTCCCGCAGTCGGGAGCAGCTTCTCGGTGTAATCGATAATGTCGCTGCGCCGCACGATGCCGATAAAGTGATTCATGTCGTCCACCACGGGGACGAAGTTTTGCGTCTTCGCCAAAGAGATCAGATCGACCATATTCGCATCGATGCGAACCGGCAAATTGTTCAATCTAAGCGGAACTTCGCCGAGGCGAACGCGATGAAGCTGGTCGAAGCTCAAATCCGGATTCGCCTTCAGGTACCAGAGCAAATCCCCTTCCGTAACCGTCGCCTTGTACTCGCCCTTCTCGCTGATGACGGGAACGGCCGTGTAGCGGTGGCGTTCCATCCGCTCCAGCGTTTGGCGCAAAGTCGCCTCTTCGCTGACGCTTACGACTTCCTGCTTGGGCAGGAGAAAAAAAGCGATATTCATAAAATCCTCCTTCGCAATAACGAAAGACCCGCTAATTTCGAGCGCGGCACATCCATTATAGCACGGCAAGCCGATGCTTCACCATGGAGCTTGTTGCTTTTTGTCCGATTACAGCGAACGGTCGGAAGACGACCCGGAAGGTTCCCCGTTCTCTTTGCCGGGAACCGTCAGAAGGCTTTCCGGGGTTTCCGGATCGAGCCATGCCGAGATCGTCGCGCGAACCTCGGCAAGATCCTCCTCGTCGCCGATGAAGTACCAGAGGTTCTGCGCTCCCATCCGCTTGCCTTCGCCCTTAAGCGTGTAGCTCTGGATTTCGTGTCCCGCTTGCAGGAACTTCTTGGCCAGCTCGTTAATCGAGGACGGCGGGAGATCCGTCTGGAAATTGTCGCCCACGATATCCAGCACTTCGGGGATCTTGTTCCATTGCTGCAACGACGACGCTTTGTGGATAAGCTCCTCCAGGAACACGCGGTTGCGGTCCGCCCGGGCCATATCCCCTCCGGCGTCCTCGCGGTAACGGACGTAGTTCAGCGCCTCGACTCCCGAATAGCTGTCCTTGTTCGCTTTGACCGTGAATTTCTCGTGGTCCTTGCCTTTATTCACGATGTCTTTGCCGATCGGCAGATGAATGCCGCCCAGCGTATCGACGACCTGCACGAAGCCTTGAAAATTTATGGAAGCGTAATGGTCGATCTTCGCGTCGAGCAGCTTCTCCACGCTGTTCACGGCCATCTCCGCTCCTCCGAAAGCGTAGGCGTGGGTAATTTTATCCTTCGAATCCCTGCCTACGATATCCGCGTACGTATCCCGCGGAATAGATACCATAAGAACGTTGCCGTCTCCGGGACGGACGACCGTGTAGATCAGCGTATCCGAGCGGCCGCGCTCCTTCGCCCTCGCGTCGACGCCCATCAGCAGCATGCTGAACGGCTCTTCGACCTTCGGAGCCTCCACGATCGGACGATCGGTCAGCGGCTGATAGGAATTCGCGAAGCTCGATTCTACTTTTTCCGACAGAAACACGTCATACCCGAGCGCGGACAAAGCCCCCCGATTCGCGTAGCCGACGCCCGCCAGGACGATCAGCAGCGCAACCGATGAGGCGACGATCTTGTGCCAACGACGCAGCTTGCGCATACAATTCTCTCCTTCTTCTATCCGATATTTCGGTCTATTTGATTGTTTTCTTACTTCGCCAGACCTTAAATATACGATCCTCAAAACAGGATTGTTACATAGAAACCTTAAACTTTCATGAAATCTATTGAATCGTTTCCACGCGAACCAGCATTCTCCTCTCTTTCCGGCGAGTGCCGACCTCGACTAAAGTACAGGCGACGGACTCACCTGAAGGCCGTTTTTCGGCTCGGTCCTCCCCGGTATACTTCAATTCATGCGCAGCAATTTGAAGGAGGATTGAACGAGAAATGAATGAAGCCGTCCTGCAGCTTCGAAACGTAACGAAAACCATCGGCAGGCGCACGATCGTAAGCGACCTGTCGTTCGATATTCCGGCCGGGGAGGTATTCGGGCTCCTCGGACCGAACGGCGCGGGCAAGACGACGACGATCCGCATGATCGTCGGCCTCATCTCGATGACGAAAGGCGAAATTACGGTAAAAGGCGTGTCCGTTCGCAAGCAGTTCGAACAGGCCATGACCCACATCGGAGCGATCGTCGAAAATCCGGAGATGTACAAATTTCTGACCGGATACCAGAATCTCGTGCATTTCGCGCGGCGCCACTCGGGCGTCACGAAGCAGCGGATCGACGAGGTCGTGCAACTGCTCGGCCTGCAAAACCGCATCCACGAGAAAGTGAAACGCTATTCTCTCGGCATGCGCCAGCGTCTTGGCGTGGCGCAAGCTATTCTGCACAAGCCATCCGTGCTTATCCTCGACGAACCGACCAACGGTCTCGATCCGGCTGGCATTCGCGAGCTTCGCGATTACTTGCGGAAGCTGACGCAGGAAGAGGGACTATCCGTGATCGTCTCCTCCCACCTGCTGTCGGAGATGGAGCTGATGTGCGACCGGGTGGCGATCATTCAAAGCGGCAAGCTGATCGACGTCCGTTCCCTGCAAGAGACGCAAAACTCGGTGCAGACCAAGATCGTCGTGGAATCGAGCGACCTCGAATCCGCCCATCGGCTTTTGTCCGGGGCGTTTAATCATCAAGGCGTCGAGGTGATCGGGGATCGGATCGAGATTACGGCCGACCGCAGCCTCATTCCGGATGTGGCGAGGTTGCTGGTGAAGGCGGGACTGGATATCTACGGCATTCATGCCGCTCAGCGTTCGCTGGAGGATCAGTTCTTGGAGATTACCGGGGGTGAGATGGTTGTCTAGCTTGGGGAATTTGATACGGAACGAAAACATGAAAATCTACCGCCGTCCCCGCACGTGGCTGATGGTCGGTTTCCTCATCCTTGCGCTGGGACTGATGAGCGGACTGATGAAGTGGGACGAGAGCCGCAGCGATCCGGCCAACTGGCAGCAAAGCCTGACTCAGCAGAACGCCCATTATCAGAAGCAGCTGGCGGATAACAAGGACCTGGACTCCGACTACAAGGAGTACATGACGAACGAAATCAAGATCAACGAATATTATCTGGCCAACGACATGAATCCTTACGCCCTGTCGCTCTGGGATTATGTCAACAACTCCGCCGCGTTGGTCATGCTGATCACGATTCTGACCGTCATCGTCGCCGCCGACATGATCGCGGCCGAATTCACGTAGGGGACGATCAAGCTGCTGCTTGTCGGCCCGGCCTCGCGCTCGAAGATTATGCTGAGCAAATATATCTCGACGATGATGTTCGCCCTGCTGCTGCTCGTCCTCTCGTTCGCGGTAGCCTTCGCGGCCGGGGGCGTGCTGCAAGGATTTGGCGGGCTCAGTCTGCCGCATCTGGCCGTCGGTTCGGACGAACTCGTCCACGAGAGCTCCATGATCGTCGACTCGCTGCAGAAGTACGGCTACGCCGTCGTCTCGCTGTTCATGTACGTCACGCTCGCGTTCATGATCTCCGCCGCGTTCCGCAGCTCGTCGATGGCCATCGCCTTCTCGCTGCTGTTCATGCTCGTCGGCAACACGGTCACGATGCTGCTGAGCGGCTACGAATGGTCGAAATACCTGCTGTTCGCCAACATCGACCTGACGCAATATTTGCCGGGCAACAGCCCTCTTCGTCCGGAGATGACGCTCGGCTTCTCGATCGGTATGCTCGCCGCTTACTATGTCGTCTTCCAGATCGTCGCCTGGACCTTGTTCACCAAGCGGGACGTGGCGGCATAGGGATTGTCCCATAAGTTGGGTCGTACAAGATGATCGATAAAGAAAAAAATGCATGTATCTCCTGGAGACTGCCTCATACGGTCCTGAAATGACCTTGTAACGGGTTTACCCATTCCAAATTTCAGGGCCGTATAGCATCGTAAGGAGATACATGCATGACAAATTCTCTGTCGAGCATCTTTTCGTACGACTTTTTTACTTATGGAAAACCCTTTCCGCCTGCTTGCCGCTATTTGATTCCCGAATGGATAAAGCCGTTCATGAACTGCCTCTGGAAAAACAGGAACCCCAGCAGCAGCGGGGCCACGACGATGAGCGTCGCCGCGCTGACCTCGGTCCACTGCGCGCCGGTCTCGAAAGATTGCGCGAAGATGGCGAGACCGACCGTAAGCGGACGGTTCTCGACGGAGTTCGTGACGATGAGCGGCCACAGGAAATTGTTCCAATGGTAGCTGACCGAGACGAGACCGAACGCGATGTACGCCGGCCGCGCCAGCGGAAAGTAGATTTTCCACAGAATCCGCCACCTCGAATAGCCCTCCACGCGCGCCGCCTCGTCGAGCTCCGGCGGAATCGTCATGAACATCTGCCGCAGCAGGAAAATGCCGAAGGCCGAAGCGAAGTAAGGCAGCATGATGCCAAGCTTCGTGTCCAGCAGGGACAATTCGCTCAGGACGTTATAGTTGGGGAAGACGAGCACGTCCGCGGGAATCATGATCTGCGCCAGGAACAGCAGGAACACGACGTTCTTCCAAGCGAAATCGAGCCGCGCGAAAGCGAAGGCGGCCATCGTGACGGTCAGAATCTGCACGGCCAGAATGCCGACGACGATGACGACCGTATTGACGAAATATTGGGCGAACGGAGCTCCCGACCCTACCGTCGCGAAGTTGTCCAAAGTGAAATTGAACGAGAACGAGGCCGACAGCGCCTCCTGCTTCGGGCGGAACGCCGTGACCAGCATCCAGGCGAACGGCACGAACCAGACCGCCCCCAAGGCGATTAACAGCCAGAAGCCGATATTCCAATTGCGCAATTTCATGCTATCGCCTTTCTTCCCCCTAATGATAATGGATTTTCTTGTCCAGACCGAAAAAGTTGAGCGCGGCGAACAGTAGCAGAACCGCGATCATCACGAAAGTCAGGGCCGACGCCATCCCCTGGTCCCAGAAGCTGAACGCCGTCTCGTAAATGTAGTAGAGCAGCAGGCTGCTGGCGTTGTTCGGGCCGCCCTTCGTCATGACGAACAGATGGTCGACCAGCTTGAACGCGTTCGTCAGCGCGATGATCGAGACGAACAGCGTCGTCGGCATGAGCAGCGGAAAGGTGATTTTCCGGAATACGGTCCAACCCCTCACTCCGTCCATCTGCGCGGATTCGTACAGATCCGGAGGAATGTTCTGCAGCCCGGCCAAATAGAAAATCATCAGGTAGCCCGCTTCCTTCCAGATCATCATGAAGATCATCGCCCACATGACGTAATCGGGCGAGCCTAGCCAGTTGATCTCGCCGACGCTTAAGCTCTGCATCGCCCTGTCGAGCAGTCCGTATTTCGGCGTATAGATGAACAGCCAGATGTTGGCGACGGCGATCATCGGAACGAGCGTCGGATAGAAAAACGCGGTGCGCATGAAGCTCGTTCCGCGGATCGCTTTATTGGCGAATATCGCCATCAGAAGCGATAGCGCAATGGATGTCGGAACGACTCCGAGCGCGAACGCCGCGTTGTTGAGCATGACCTTCGCGAACACTTCGTCCCCCAGCATGCGGACGTAGTTGTCCATCCCCGCGAATACCGGGACAGGCGTCGCCAAGTCGGCCTGATAGAAGCTGAGGCGGATCGTTTTGGCAATCGGGTAGAACGTAAACAAAAACAAAAACACGAGCGACGGCAGCAGGAGCAGCCAGGCAAACGCGTTCGTCTTCCCGCGCGGCGACAATCTTCTTCCCAAAGGTAAACCTCCCGAAACTGTTTTCGTGACCGGCGAGCGACGGAAATCCCGCCGCGGGGCCGCGGACTTGCCGCGGCGGCGGCGGGACTTCCCTCCCGTACGCTCGTCTTACTTGTTGAACGCCGCAAGCGCCTTATCGGCCTCTTCCTGCGCTTTCTTAAGGGCCTCGGCCGGCTGCATCGTGCCCGTCAGAACGGCCTGCAGCTGGTCGCTGAGCGCCTTCGACACTTTGCCGTTGTTGTGCGTGGAAAGCTCGGCCGCCGCATACTCCAGCTGGTCGCGTGCCACGAGCGCCGGCGGGAAGTCGGCCGCGTAGCCTTTCATCCGCTCGGTCTCGTACGCCGATTTCTTGACGGCGACGTAGCCGGTATCGATGCTCCACTGCGCCGCTCGCTCCGTCTCGGTCATGAACTTGATGAACTCCCAGGCCGCTTCCTGCTTTTTCTCGTCGATGCCTTTGAAGATATAGAAGTTGCCGCCGCCGGTCGGGCTGCCGAAGCTTTTGTTCCGAGGCAGGAAGCTGACGCCGAAATCGAACTTGGCGTTGTTCTTCACGTTGGACAGGTTGCCGGTCGTATGGTACATCATCGCCGTCTTGCCTTCGAGGAAGTCGGAAGGCACAGTGCCCCAGTCGGTTACGCCCTGCGGGACGACCTTGTCCTTCATCGCCAGGTCGGACCAGAATTGCAGCGCTTCGACGTTCTCCGGCGTATCGAACATGACCTTCCTGCCGTCGGGGCTCATCAGGTTGTCGCCGTTCTGCAAGGCGAACGTCTGGAACATCCAGTAGGCGAAGCCGGACACCGGAATTTCAAGGCCCCACGTGCCGTCTTTGGTCAGCTTTTTGGCGTAGTCGCGCATTTCTTCCCATGTCTGCGGCGCTTTCTCCGGATCGAGTCCGGCCGCCTTGAACAATTCCTTGTTGTAATACAGCACGATCGTGCTCCGTTGGAACGGAATGCTGTACGTATGGCCTTCGGTTTGCGAGTTTTCCATGAACGCCGGGTAGAAGTCGGATAAGTAGTCCCCGCTTTCCTTGGCGATAAATTCGTCCAGGGGAACGATCGCGTCCATGTCGAGCAAGCTGTACAGCTCCGTCGACAACAGCACGGCGACGTCGGGCGGATTTTTGCCCTGAACGCCGGCTTGCGCCTTGACCGTCGTGTCCGCGTAGCTGCCCGTATAGACCGGCTTGACGGTAATATGCGGATGAAGCTGCGTAAACTCCCGGGCCATGCCCTCGATCGTCGCGGTAAGCGGTCCGCCTACGGCGATCGGATAATAGAACGTAAGCTCGACGTTCTCCTTCGGTTCTTTGGTCGGTGACGCTTGAACGGATTCGACGGACGGGCTCGATTGCTCGGACGGACGGGCAGGAACGGAAGGCGAAGACTCGCTCGCCGAATTGCCGCAAGCGGCCAACGTCATGAACGCCGTAGTGAACGCGATTCCCTGGATCATTTTCTTTGCCAACATAGACGTTTCTCTCCTTTGACGTTCTCGTCTCTTTTACTGTAATCCTTTCACATTTCTGGAAAATCAGACGCATGTCAAACGAGTGTTAAATCGAGCTTGCCGTCCGCTTGGGCGGATCAGCCCCCGGATCAGCTCCGCCAGCCGTTCGAGCGTTCCCCACACGTAATCGGCCCGGATCGGCGAGCGCTCGGCGTCGCTCGCGGTCGCGACTCCCGTCAGCACGAGAGCGGTCCGCATGCCGTTGTTTGCTTCCGGCAACTTGCTCGCAGCTCCCCTTTCGAGAAAACGCAAAAACCCTATACTCTTCGGACGGACATGCTGCGGCAGCTTCAACAGAACGGATAGCCGTCATGCGTCCGGTGAATAAAAGGGTTTTCTCCTCGTCTCGTACCCTCGAGTATTCGATTGCCTGTTGCTAGATTCAACTATAACGGTCGATTGTCATTGCAGCGTCAACCGGAGATGAAAGTTCGATTAAAACGCGCGGGCTACGTAATCTTCGGCCGTAAACAAATCGCCGATCAGCAGAAACACGACCGGCCAACCGACGCCCAGCGCGGCCGGCAAATGCTCCGGCTTGCGCACGGCCGCGACGCGCTTGTTCGGCCCAAACTCAAGTTGCGGCTCCCTAGGCATGGGCGAGTTTCCTCCTCGTCGGTCCACGGAGGCGATTCGATTCGCCTCGTCCCCTTCCACGATAGCAGACGTGTGTAAGCGAGGTGTTAACTGGGTCAATCCACTTCGTATTGCAACGCTACGCGTTTTATGGTGATATTTTCATATAAAAAAAAGAAGCACCCTCCTCGAAGGGTGCTTCTCGTACGCAACGATCTTACTCCGTCGTATATGGCAGAAGAGCCATTTGACGAGCGCGCTTGATCGCTACCGTCAACATGCGTTGGTATTTCGCTTTCGTGCCCGTCACGCGGCGGGGCAAGATTTTGCCGCGCTCGCTGATGAACTTGCGAAGAAGATCCAACTCTTTGTAGTCGACGTGCGTGATTTTATTTACGGTGAAGTAGCAAACCTTCTTGCGCTTGTTGCGTCCGCCGCGGCGGAACTTACGAGGCTCGCGTTGCTCCCCGCCTTCGCGAGGGCCCCGTGGTCCGCGCTCTTCACGTGCTTGTGCCGGTGCTTGTGTTTGTGCTTGGGGTTGTGCTTGTTGTTCGCTCATTTGTTCTCCGTCCTTTCCAGTTAAAATGGCAGATCATCGTCCGATATGTCTATCGGTCGCCCGTCATCCGCGAAGGGATCGTTATTGTTGCCGCCGCTGCGCGATCCGGAGCCGCTGCGATTGCCGCCGCCGCTGCCGTATCCGCCTCCCGCGCTTGCCGCCGGAGCGCTGCCGTAAGCATCGTCTCTTCCTTGCCCGCCGCCTTCGCGGTTGGGCGATTCCAGGAATCGAACGTTATCGGCGATCACTTCGGTCACATAGACGCGTCGGCCTTCGTTATTCTCGTAGTTGCGCACCTGAATTCGGCCTTCCACTGCGGCCAGACGACCTTTGCGAAGGTAATTCGCGCATGTCTCGGCAAGCTGTCTCCAAGTGACGATCGGGATAAAGTCCGCTTCGCGTTCCTCCCGGTTGCCGGAGAACGCGCGGTCTACCGCCAGCGTAAATTGGGTAACGGCTACTCCTGCAGGCGTGTAACGCAGCTCAGGGTCCCTGGTCAGGCGTCCTATGAGAATAACTCGGTTCAGCATCGCGGTTTCCCTCCACTAGACATGACATTGTAAGGCTTACGGCGGTTATCCGCCCGGGTTGTGCGGTTATTAAGCGGTCTGCTCTCTGACGACGATATGACGAATGATCTCGTCCGTAATCTTCAGAACGCGCTCGAGTTCCGTCACGACTTCCGACGTACCCTTGAAATGAACCAACACATACGTCCCTTCGCGGTGCTTGTTGATCTCGTAAGCTAGACGACGTTTACCCATAATGTCGTGCTTCACGATCTCTCCGCCGTTCCCGATGATGCCCTGGAATTTTTCCGTGACAGCTTGAACGGTTTCTTGTTCCACGTCCGGACGGATGATGTACATCAACTCATAGTTGCGCATCTTCCGTTCACCTCCTTAAGGTCTTGTGGCCCCCCACTTGGCAGACCGAGAGCTTGGCTATCGGCTGGGGAGCAAGGAGTATGCAATCAATAGCATACCTGAATACTTTATCATAACCGGCTGAATACCGCAAGGAAATTCGCGCTACACTATCCCCTAAGACAGGGGGTGAAGGCCATGGGCGAGCAGACTCAGTTCGAACCCGGACAGCGCGCTCCGAACGACGGGGAGTACATGGAGATCGGAGAAGACTCCTTCCATATGGGAATCAACGATCCCCAGCACGTGTACTTGAACAAAGGCGAGAAGTTTCCGGAAACGTCGAACCATAACCGCAAGTGGAAAAAAGTAAAACGGCAGCAATAACGGATTTCTCGGATGCATAATGCGGGGAAGAACCGGGCATTCTATATTTCGGCGACGGAAAACGAGAGGTGTGGTTCCGTTGAACGAAATCGGGCAACAACCAGTTGAGGCGTTCCTGTCGGAGTAGGGAAAGCGAGGGGTTGTGCTAAAGACACCATCGGCTAGATGAAGTTGGAAGCATTCCTGATTCCCCGAAGGGCTGAGATGAATCAGCAACGAAGGTTACGAAACTCGAGCAGCTCACTAAACGTCGCCCGAAGAACCCCGCAAGGGGTTCTTCGTATTTTAGGCGATTTTCTGCTTTAACCATAACCAATCGCCGTTTTGTCCGGGATCCGG
>JAEZZE010000088.1 GCA_023418755.1 Bacillota bacterium
TGCATTTTCGGGTATAGTAGTCATTGAGTAGGGCTCCTTCTTGGTGATCAGCAATCCCGAGGATACCCTACTTTTTTATGTTCTGGATAGACTCCAGATCATGGTACACAGACTATTTTACATCACCGGATTTCGCACATTTAACGGTCCAGCAGACCATTATCCGGTTCCTCCGGACGGTTTCCGAATATGTACCAGTATGCCAGACCGTTTCGCATCCTTCAAAATTACAATAGCAGATCCCGATTAGCCAAACGATAGGAGCGAATCCGTTCTGTTCCGGACGCACTCTCCAAAATCTGTTTTTTAATAAGTTGTCGCAGTTCGTTTCTTACGAACTTTTCCTGTCTCCCTAGACAGTCGCAGGCCATCTCGATAGTGAACGGGCCTAGCGAACGGATTGCAAGACGAACGATCTCCCTCTGAAATATAGGAAGCTTAAGCAACTCATCTCGCGTTTCCCCGTACCACTCCTCCATCATTCTCCGGATATACTTCTGACAATCGAGCGGATCCTCCTTTAACTTGTCAACAGCGAACCTCAGAATGTTCCAATTCGCAAGTACGATTTCATTCTGTCTGTCCAAGCCGCGTGTGAACGTGTAGCGATCAGCATCGCGAGCATGAGAACCGAAACCGTCACACTCTATGCAAGTCGGTCCCGGAAACCGGATATAGCCGTAGTCCATGAAGCAATACTTGCCCTCGGTATCAATAAACTCATATTCAGGATATAGGTGATCGAAACTCCTTACAACCGGCCACCACGTGTGTTCCAGAAATGCTTTTTCACCGAACCCGTGACGCTCCTTAATTCTACGAAGACGTTCCCCGCGACTTTCGCTAATATGTCTTTCCAACCACGCACGATACTCCGTTTCAAATCGATTCTCCATCCCCAACACACTCCTCATGTAAAAAAATAACCGCCCTAGTCCACAATTGGGACCAGAGCGGTGTGCTTCACACGCTTTCACAGCCATCATACCATTAATATTGGTCAAAATGTAATGTTTTAGCAGGAAAGTCTCAAGTTCGCCGACTAACCACCGATAAGTTCGTAGCGGTTACGATTTCTACTATCCCTCATAATACAAACGGTCTGGCAGACCGTTATCCGGGGCCCCCAGGCGGATTTCGAACATTTAGCGGCCCGACAGACCGTTATCCGGGGCCTCTGGGCTGGTTCGGCGCATTTAACGGTCTGGCAGAACGTTATCTGGGGCCCCCAGGCGGATTTCGCTCATTTAACGTTCTGCCAGACCGTTATCCGGGGCCCTAGGGCGGATTTCGCACATTTAACGGTCTGGCAGAACGTTATTCGCACCCTCCGGGCGGTTTCCGCTCATTTAACGGTCTGGCAGACCGTTATTCGCACCCTCCGGGCGGATTCGGCGCATTTAACGGTCTGGCAGACCGTTATCCGGGGCCCCCGGGCGGACTTCGCGCATTTAATCAAGCGCTCAAGCCGGCAATGAAGCCTTCTCCCCCGTCTGAAGCTGGTACATCTTGTAGTAGCGGCCGCGAAGCGCCATGAGCTCGTCGTGGGTGCCGCGCTCGACGATCTCGCCGCGGTGCAGCACGAGAATTTGGTTCGCTTCGCGGATCGTGGACAGCCGGTGGGCGATGACGAGCGTCGTCCGCCCCTCGCTGACGACTTTGAGCGCCCGCTGGATCAAGCCTTCCGTCTCGCTGTCGATGCTGGCGGTCGCTTCATCGAGAATGAGAATGGACGGGTCGAACGCCAACGCCCGGGCAAAGGAAATGAGCTGGCGCTGGCCGGAAGACAGCGTGCTTCCCCGCTCGACGACAGGCTCGTCGTATCCCTTCGGAAGCTGCTCGACGAACGAAGCCGCGCCGACGTCGGCCAGCGCCTGCTTGACCTGTGCCAGCGAGATGTCCTTATTGTACAAGCTGACGTTGAACTTGATGTCTCCGGCGAACAGATAGGGATCCTGCAGCACGATGCCCATATGCTTGCGCAGCTGCTGCTTGGACAACTCCGCGATATCGACGCCGTCGATCGTTATCCGCCCCGAGCCCGGCTCGTAGAAGCCCAATAGCAAATTAACGATCGAGCTCTTGCCCGAGCCGGTATGCCCGACGAGCGCGACCGTCTCCCCTTGGCGGGCGGTGAAGGAAATGTTCTTCAGCACGTGATCGTCGTCGTTATAGGCGAACGTTACGTTCTCGAACCGCACTTCGCCTTCCGGCTTGTTCGCGGCGGAAGCTTCCTCGACCTCCTCGCCCTCCATATCGAGAATAGCGAACACTTTGTCCGCGGAGACGAACGCGCGCTGAGCGTTCATGAGCTGATCGAATATCCCGATAATCGGATTGAAGATGCGTCCCAAATAGTCGGTGAACGCGTACAGCACGCCGAACGAGAACGCGGCCCCGGAAATCGACAGATTGCCGAAATGCCAAATGACGAACGCGGTGACGAGGCTGCCGATCGTTCCCACGATATTCCGCGACGAGAGAGAGAAGATGCGGAACTGCTTCACTTGGGCGACGTAACGTTCCTCGTTCAGCCCGCCGAATTCTTCCAGCGTCTTCTTCTCCCTGCGGAAAGCTTGAATGACCGGCATAACGGCGATCGACTCGTTGATCATCGCGTTCATGTCGCTGAGCCGCGCGCGCATGATCGAGACGTATTTCCTGGAAAACTTCAAATGGAAATACATGATAACCGCGAACAGCGGCGGAAGAGCCAGCGCGTAGACGGCAAGCTTCGCATCCAGGATGAACAGCGCGATATAGATGCCGAGCAGATGGGCAAAGCTGACGACGAACGTCGCCACGAAGCTCATGAACAGCTCCCGGATCGCCTCCGTGTCATTGGCGACGCGCGAGACGATCTGCCCCGCCGGCGTATTATCGAAAAAGCGGAGGGGAATGCGCTGAATGTGGCGCATGACGTCCATTCTCATGTTTTTGATGATTCGGAGCGCCGTAGACTGCAGCAAATAGGATTGCGAGAAATTCAACAAGCCGGACAGCATAACCAGCCCCATATAGAGCGCAAGCAAAACGAGCACGGGAACGATCTCTTTGGTGGGAGGCGATAAATGCCCGTCTATAACCGTCTTGATTATGAACGGCCCGCCGAGCTCCGCTCCTACCGCGCAGAGCAGAAGCGCCAAAGCGGCGAAAATCCGATATTTATACGCAAGCGCGTAAGAGAGCAGCCTGCTCCCCGTTGATCGATGGGATTTCATACAAACCTCCGATCCTGATTGTCCGATTATTCCTCCAAGCCGGCTTCCATCTGCTGGCGGTCCCATTGCTGCCTATACCAGCCGCCCAGCAGCATGAGATGCTCGTGGGTGCCTTCCTCCTTGATCCGTCCTTCGTCCAGCACGACGATCCAATCGGCGTGGCGGACGGCGGACAGCCGATGCGTCGAGATCAGCGTCGTCTTGCCCGCGCGCTCCTGCCGGATATTCGCGACGATGCGGCTTTCCGTTCTCGCGTCCACCGCCGACAGGGAATCGTCCAGCAGCAGCACTTCCGCGTCGACCAGCAGCGCGCGGGCGATCGAAAGCCGCTGTTTCTGGCCTCCGGACAGCATGACGCCGTTCTCCCCGATGAGCGTATCCAATCCTTGCGGCAGCTGGGCGACGTCTCCGGAGAAGGAAGCCAGCCCGACCGCGCGGTCGATCTCTTCCGGCGTCGCGTCCGGCTTGCCGAGCGCGATGTTGTCGCGAATCGTCTTGGAGAGAAGCAGATGCTCCTGCGGCACATAGGCCATCCACGTCTTCATGCGGTCAAGGGAGATGCTCTCCGCCGGCACGTCCGACAGGAACAGCATGCCGGGAGCCAGCGGATACTGCCGCAGAAGCTGCTTCAGCAAGGTGCTCTTGCCGCTGCCGGTTTTACCGACGACGCCCAGCGTCTGGCCCCGCTCCAGCCGTACGGAAATATCGGTCAGGCTTGGGGCCGCAGCGGCAGGATAAACGAAAGACAGCGCCTTCATTTCGATCGATTCGGGAACGTCCGGCTCGACCGGGTCCTCCGCGTCCCGCACGTCGGCTTGCTCGGCCAACACGTCGTCCAGCCGTCCAGCGGATGCGCTGCCTCTCTGCAGCACGTTAATGAACTCCCCGAAGGAGATCATCGGCCAGACAAGCATGCCTAAGTAAATATTGAAGGTCACGAGCTGTCCCAGCGAAATTTCGTCATCGAAAACCAAGTAAGCGCCGTAGCCGATCCCGATCGCGAAGCTCGCCCCCACGACGAAGGAAATCAAAGGGTGGAACAGCGAGTTCAGAATCGCCACTCGCCGGTTCTTGTCCATCACGTCCGACGTCATCCGGTCGAAGGCCTGCAAGTCGTTCTTCTCCTGCACGTAGGAGCGAATGACCCGTATGCCGGAGATCGCTTCCAGGACGTGATCGTTCATGCGGCCGAACGACTCCTGCGCGGCCATGAACCTTCCCCGAACGGTCTTTCCGAGCTTGCTGATGATTACGACGAGCAGCGGCAGCGGGATCAGCGCGGCGAGCATCAGCTTCGCGCTGATAAAGGTGAGCATCATCGCGACGACGACCGTGATGCCGACCAACGTATTGACGAGCGTCATGACGCCGTAGCCGGCCGTCTGCCCGATCGCCGGCACGTCGTTGGTCGCCAGCGCCATCAGCTGCCCCGTGCTGCGGCGTTGGAAGAACGAGGGACGCATCCGGGTCAAATGCTTAAGCAGCCGGAAGCGCAGCAGCTTCTCGATCAACACCGAATTGCCGAACAGGTTCGTAATCCATATATAAACGAAGACATACGTGAGCAGAGCGAGTCCGACGAGCAGAAGAACGGTCTGGTTCAATTCCGCGGACGTCAGCGTCCCCTTCTCCATGACGTCGATCTTGTTCCCGATCAGCCGGGGCGGAATCATCGAGAGCAGGCTGACCAGCGTCATTAAGCCGACGGCCAGAAAATAACTGCCCCATCTTTCCTTGAAAAACCATTTCAGGCGAGTCACGAACGACAGCGCCATCACCCTCCCCATTTTCCAATTTTTGAGCGCATGCTTCGATCTTAACCGTTCGATCCGTTCGCGTCTACGCGAACACCACCTTAAATTTGCTAAAAAAGAAGCGGCGAAGCCGGTTCGGAATGCCGGATGCTCGCCGCTCTGGGATGTCTCGATTATTCGTCGCCTTCCGCGTAATGGGCCCCGCAAAATTCGGCCAGCGCGGCCTCCTCCTCGTCTTCCAGTTCGGCGTCGATGTACCGGCCCGTCGATTTCTCGTACAGTCCGTAGCTGACGACGCTCCCTTGCTCCCCGTCCATCTTGTAGACGGCTTTGATCTCGATCCCGTTCGCGGAATACAATTCGTCCTCCTCGTCGAGATCGAGCTCGATCACGAACTCGTAACGCTTCCCCGACAAAATCCGAAAAGGATCCTTTACCAACTCCACGCTGTACTCGGTTACCGCCAGCATTTTCTCATCCTTCCTCAAACCCGATGTCCTCATTATACACATTTCCACGTACATGGCGATTATGCCTCCTTCCGTTCGGCTTGGACGAGATATCCTAGCTTCGCGAGCACGAGTCCCGTAAACGGGTTCAGCTCCGCGATCGGCGCTTCCGGATCGAAATAGCCCAGCTCCAACCCTTCCCGATCGTTCACGCGAGGGATTCCTTCGGTTTCGATCGCCTCGTACACGGCCATCACGTTATAGACCTCGTCCCCGTGAGGGTATCGGTAATACATCTCCTTGCCGGAAAACAAATCGATCAGCCGAAACCGCTTCGCGGTCAGTCCCGCCTCTTCCCAGAGCTCCCGCGCCGCCGCTTCCTCCAGCGATTCGCCGGGCTCCAGCGCTCCGCCGATCGTCCCCCAATCGCCGCTGTCCGAGCGCCTTTGCAGCAGCAGCCGCCCGCTCTCGTCGAACGCCAGCACGCAAGCGCCGGCCATAATCAACGGGCGCGTCCCGACAACCTTCCGCAATTCCGATATGTAGCCCATGTTCCTCGTCTCCTTTTTCCCCGAAGGGGCGTTCTAGGGTTGGTTCAAGGTTTGCAAGGCCTTCTTGGCCGAATAGACCGACAGGTTGAAGGAGCGCCAATCGCGGCTATCGCGGTTCAACTCGTCGCGGCGAACGGCCAGCAGCTTCTCCAACTCAGCGTCCCGGTGCTTGTTCGCGAATTCGGCGAGAGTCGGAATCGCGTCCGCCGACAGATCGTTCAAGTAATGCCGGTCGATTCGCCCCGTCGCCTCGAAACGCGCGAGGTTGTTCTCGGCGATGAGCCGATCCATGCCGACGTAATTGACCACGGTGTATGCGGCCAGGCTCAGAAGGATAAAGCATTTCGCCATCGGCACGAGCGAAGTGCGAATGCGCAGCGCCGCGATCAGCAGCAGAAACGCCAGATAGATCATGAACGCATGGACCAGAAACCGGATATACGTATATCCGTAAGCCTCCTCGTACATCGCAAGCCGGATGTAGGCCGAATAGAGCATGACGCCCGAGCAGCCGACCAGGATGTACAGCAAGGCGTTAAGCGCGCCCTTTCTCGCTCCCGAGTACGTTAGCGAGACGATCAGCAGCGCGAAATTAATAGCCGATACCGCCACCAGCTCCCCGAAGCCTCTGCGGGCGTACTCCGCGTAAGTCGTTCCGTCCGGCAGCAGGCCGTCCCAAGCGCCGAACAAGTAGGTGAACTGAATGACCACGAACAACACGTAGACCGCGTTGACCGCCAGCAGCAGGGTCGTCAGCACGATCGAATCGATGCTCGGCTTGAAGGGCGGCGTTCCGTCCTCTTTCGCTGGGGATTTCTTGCGTCTTGGCGGCTTCGCGAAGCTCCAGAAGTAGATCGCGAACAGGATGCCGAATATTAAGATCCACAGCAATCGTCCGAACAGCTCGCCCAGGGAGAAGCGGCTGATCCATCCCGGAATGCCGTTCAACAGCCGATTGAACGCGCCGTCGGCCGAAGCCAGCAAAGGAATGACGACGATCAGCAGCGGAGCGGCGAAGACCAGGCCGATGCCGACTTTGGTCGCGGTTTTCTTACGTTCGGAGTTCAGCCTTCTGAACAGCGAGATCCGCAGCACCCGGAACACTCGGGGAATCTGAAGCAGGCTGCGGGGGATGAGATGGGCGAGCGCCTCTCCGACGATGCGGACGTCCCACCACGGGATTCGGTTCGCCCCCCGCAGCGCGGCGAGATGGACAAAGATCAAACCGGGAATCGCCAACAGATTAAGCGCGCGGAAGACCGGATTGTGAAACAGGCCGTACGTCAGCGACAGCAGCAGAATGACCGCGAGCAGAAACCAGCCGAATCCCGTCGTCTCCGCCAGCCGGCTCTTCCGATCGTGGAACAGGTAGACGTACAGCAGCGCGACGAACAGCGGGAACGAGACCCCGGGATTGGAGTCGAAAAACAAATATTGATGAACGGCGGCAAGCGCGAAAGCGCCGAGCAGAGCGATCATGGAGCTTCCGAGTAGGGGTTTGCGAGAGGCAAGCAAGTCGATCCCTCCGTTTCCTTGTTTCTAATGCCTATTGTAGGTGTTAAAATAGGAAGATAAATAGAAACTAATCGTTGGAAAATTTCCTATTTTAACGAGCGTTCGGAATAGGATAGGCAGAGGACGGAAAGGAGAGGCGATCGATGAAGCTGCATCAACAATTTCTGCTGCTGCATTCCCGGTTCGGGGGCGGGGATTCGGTCTCGACGACGCTGGACGAAATCGCCGGGCTGCTCGACTGCACGCCGCGCAACGCCGCCAATATCGTCCGCTCGATGAGCCGGAACGGATGGATAGAGTGGGCGGCTTCCCGGGGCCGCGGACGTCGTTCGACGCTGGGCTTCCTGGCCCGGGCCGAAGACATCGCGGCGCAGGCGATGCTGCAGGCGATCAACCGCAAGGACGTCGCCCGCGCGATCGGCCAGATCAAAATCCATCGAAACTACTCCGCGCTGCAGGAGCATCTTCAGGGCCGGCTGCTCTCTTATTTCGGGCATCACGTCGAGACGAGCAAAGACCGGCAGATCGATACGCTCCGCATTCCGATTCGCCAGCCGCTCCATACGGTCGACCCTCTGTACATGAATCTGTTGGCCGAGTCCTTCGTCGCCAGCCACGTGTTCGACGGGCTCGTGCGGCGCTCCGATTCGGGGGACGACATCAAGCCGGGCATCGCCCACGCCTGGGATGCGGACGGAACGCGCACGCGCTGGACGTTCTACCTGCGCAAGGAAGTCCTGTTCCACCATGGGAAGGTGCTGAACGCCGACGACGTCGTGTATACCTTCGAACGGCTGGTCCGGTCTCCGCGTCGGACGCTGTACAGCTTTATCTATAAGCAGATCAAGTCGGTGCGGGCCCTGAACCCGACGGTCGTGAGATTCGAGCTGGAGGAGCCCAACGAGCTGTTCCTCCCGTTCCTGTGCACGAGCAGGGCGGCGATCGTCCCGAAGGACTTGAACCAGCTCGGAAGCTACCGCTTCGGCACGGAGCCGGTCGGCACGGGTCCGTTCAAGGTGACGCAGATGAACGAAACGGTGTGCGTGATGGAGGCGTTCGGACCGTGTTTTCAGGGAAGGGCGCATCTCGACCGGGTGGAAATCGTGCACGTGCCTTGGGCGGCCGAGGCGATGGCGGGCGAAAGCGGCGGCGCGGGGGAAGAAGGAATTGCGGGAGAAGGCGGCGCGGACCAGGTCTCCCCCTTCCACGTCATTCCGAACGCCTCCTCCGGCGGCTCCGGCTTGAGCCGGATCCATTCCGAGACGACCGTGCGCAAGTTCGTCACCTGCAACACGCAGAAGGCCGGACCGTTGACCGATCCGGCGGTTCGCGAGCATTTGTTCGGTTGTTTGAAAAGTGGAAGAACGGGAAGCTCGGGGGATTCTCGGAATGGAGGAAACGGTACGGATTCGAAAAATCGCGAGAAGCTGCCGCAGATCGCGTCCGGGCAGGTCCCGGTGCGTCTGCGGGTCGCGACGATTTTGCCGTACCGGGACGATGCCGTAGCTCTAGCCGAAGCGCTCGGCCGGCACGGCTACGAATGCGAGGTGGCGGCCGTCTCGCCGGAAGAGTTCAAAGGCGCGATCCGGCTGGAATCCGATCTGATCCTGTTCTCGCTGCTGCGCGACCAGGACGCGGAATTGCGGCTCTACGACCTCTATCGGACGATGGCCGAGCACGTCGACGCCCACGCGCGCATCGACATCGAGGGGCTGCTGTCCCGCGCGCTCAGGGAGCCGGACCCCGAAGTCCGGCACCGCGGCCTGGACAAGATCGAGTCGCTGCTCATCCGGGAGCGCCATCTGCACATCCTGTCGGAGAAGCCCTTGCCGACGGCCTACCTCCCCACCGTCCGCGGCGTCACCTTCAACTCCCAAGGCTGGGTCAACCTGCGCACGCTCTGGTTTCCTCCGGCTATGCCCGAGGAGTAAGCCGACGGAGTCCGTCCGTCCGCTTCAGCTCCCGCTCGTACAGCTCCGGCCTGCGGTCGTAGAAGGGAGCGACCGCGCCGCCGGCACGGTTCTCCCGCAGCATCCCGTAGTCCAGGTCGGCGAGCACCGCCGCGTCGGCGTTCGTCTCCCCGGCGGCCAGTACGCCATCCGGCGCAAACGGGAAATCGCACGGCGCGAACACGCCAGCCTGGCTATAGCCCGTATCTACCTGCGGACGCTCCTCCGACAGCGTGCCGACGAGTCCGCTCAGCACGACGAACAGCTGGTTCTCGACCGCCCGGGCTTGAGCGCAGAAGCGTACCCGATGATACCCGTGCGCGCTTTCCGTATAGGACGGGCACAGGATCGTTTCCGCGCCCCGAAGCGCCGCGGCTCTCGCCAGCTCCGGGAATTCGATGTCGTAGCAGGTCAGGATCGCCATCCGCCCCCACTGCGTGTCGAATACGTTGAGATCGTCTCCCGAAGCGAGCGGCCACTGTCTTTGTTCCTCCGGCGTCAGGTGAATTTTGCTCTGCTCTTCGACCCGGCCGTCGGGGAAGAACAGGAACGCGCGGTTCGCGAAACCCTTGAGATCTTCCCCGGCAGCCCCGTTATCTCCGGCACCCTCGGTATTCCCGGTTTCTCCGGTTCCCCCGGCAAGCCCGACGTCCCCGCCCCCCTCGGCGCGATCCCTTCTGCACACGTGAGTACCCGCCAGGATCGCGAGACCGTTCTCCCTGCTCAGCTCTCCGAAAAACCGCATGTATTCGTCCGTCTTCCCGTCCAAATACGCGCAAGCTTCGTCATGCGTCATCGGAGGCAGCAGACTCAGCAAGTGCGCGGTCGTATATTCGGGGAACACGATCATCCCCGCTCCTTGCGCGGCCGCTTCCCGGGCTTTGTCCGCAATGCGGGACCAGAATTGCTCTTCGGACGAGAGATCCGCCAACCCGTATTGGGTCGCGGCAATGATCAACTTATTCATAGACTCTCCTTTGCGTTGCAAACGAATTTACTCGGCTTGCCTGGAAGCCTGATAGGCTCTATTGTACCACGACTCCTTGTATCCTCCATGGCATCCGACTCCCGCTATCCTCCATGGCACGCGACTCCCGCTATCCCCCATGGCACGCGACTCCCGCTATCCTCCATTACATCCCGACTTCGTTCGCCGCATCGCCCCGCCCTCCGCGATTTTGCACTTTGTTTGGCGAATGGCCACTACCTTTGTCGCAGGCGCAGGGGGAAGGAAACGAATCTCGAATAGGGTAAAAAAGAATGCCGCGATTGGAGTGATCGAGATGCGCAACCTGAAAACAAGAGAAGCCTCGGAACGGCTCGGCGTCAGCCAGACGACCGTCAAGCGCTGGGCGTCCCATTATCCTTCTTCCTTCCGCAAGGACCCTCTGGGGCACTACGTGTTCTCCCAGCGCGAGTTCGGCCTGCTTCAGTCGATCAAAGCCGGAATCGAACAAGGGCATACGTTGGAGCAGATCGCCCTGCCCCCCGCGGAGACCCCGGCATCGCCCGCTGTCTATCCCTCCGAAGAGGCCGCGGAGAAGCGGCGCGAGCTGCAGCTGCGCCTTTCCGAAATCGAGCGCTCCCTCGACCAGAAGGCCGACGAGGTCGTCTCCGCGCAGGTGCGCCAACACCGCGCCGAATTGGACGAGCTGCGCCGCGTCGTCGCCCAACTGGCCGCCGCCGTCGAGACGCTGGAAAGCCGTGCCGCGGCGATGGTCGAGACGGCGAGGAACGAGGAGCTTCGCCTTCCGAACGTCCAGCCGGTCGTCTTGCCCGAGCGCAAGAAAAAGCTGTTCCGCACCTTCTTCTAGACGAAAACCCGAGAGATGGAGCCACCGACAAAAAGTTTTAAATTCCTTGTCGAAATCCTATAACTTTTTTCCCGTTCTTACGTCTAATTAGATAACCAAAGAGAACGGACAGCGAAATCGGTCCGCGCGGTCGGGGATGGGGATCTCAGCCGCGCGGATTCTCCCCAAGCGCCTCTCTTTTCTGGTTGGGAAGAGGATACGTGGAGGATAAGGGTATGCGGGGAAATAGGAAACGATTCTGGCGAGCCGGGCTTGGCGCGCTTTGTATGGTAGTGCTGTCGGCGGCCCTGGCCGGGTGCTCCCTGATCCGGGAGTGGCAGGTTGTCGGCATGACGGGAGGCGGTACCGCCGATGCGGCGGCCGGCTTCCCCGTCGAAGAATCCGGCGGGGAGACGGCGGTGCTCGCCGACTCCGGTCCGGGAGCGGCTCGGCCGGAAGCGGAGACGGCCGAACTGTCTCCGAAGCAGGGAGGCAAGCCTCTTCCTTCGCCCGATAAGCCGAAGGAGGACGTCAAGCCGCGTCCTCGCGTCGCCTTGACGTTCGACGACGGTCCGGACAACAAGTACACGGAGCAAATCCTCGACGTTCTGAAGGAGTACGACGCCAAAGCGACCTTCTTCCTCGTCGGCACCCAGGTCAAGAAGTATCCGGACATGGCCAAGCGCATCGTCGAGGAAGGCCACGCCGTCGGCAATCACTCCTGGTCTCACGGCGATCTGACGAAGCTGTCGGCCACGCAGAGAGCCGAGCAGATCGACAAGGCCCAGCAAATCATCGAGCAAGCGACCGGCGTGTCCCCGCGCTTGATGCGGGCCCCTTACGGCGCGCTGTCCAAGGACGTGCTGGCGACGATCCACGAAGACCGCATGAAGCATGTCGCCTGGACCGTGGATACGAGGGACTGGGCGGGCAGCTCCGTCGAGGACATGTACAAGAACGTCATGGCCAATACCCGCGACGGCGGAATTATTCTGATGCACTCCTTCGGCGGGCGCAAGAACGCGCTCGAGCATACGGTCAAGCTGCTGCCGAAGATTATCGAAGACCTGAGGGCCAAAGGCTACGAACTCGTCACCGTGGAAGAGATGATCGATTCCGGCGAATACAAAGCCTCGGCGATTAAATAAGAAGCGCGGGAAGCCGCTCCCAAGGTCGATTCCGACCGATTCGGAGCGGCTTCCGCTTAGGCCGTCGTTTACCCAACGACGGCCTAAGCCGTTTATGCTTGTCGGTACACATATACCCGCGTCCGGTAGAGGTCGCCGCACGCGACGATTCGCTCCGGCTCCCAGCCCGGGATCGCGAAGCAGACGCTGACGACCCGGGCGCCGGGGCCGAGCTGCTCCGCCAGCAGCGGGGCGAGGCGTCTCATCGCGCCCGGGTACAAATAGCAGACGACGGCCCGCGCTTCCCGGTAGGAGACGCCGTAGATATCTCCCTTGCGGAACGATACCGAAGATTCTGCGCCCGGGTCCGGTTTTCGCCGTCTCCCGAAAGCCAGCCAAGCCGCGAGCTTGGACACGGCCAGCGGAAGCGGCGAATTCTCCACGCCTTCTATCCTCCAGCCTCCGCAGCGCTTTCCGAGATGGATGCCGAGCGTCCCCCATCCCGAGCCCGCTTCCACGAGCAGCCCTTTGTTTGCCAAGCGATCGATCTCGCCGGCTACCGCCTTCCGCACTCGGGCGGAAGACGGCATCGGCGAGATGCCGTTCCGCCAACTCGTCCATACGATGGAACACGCGGCCAGGAGAGCTCCTGCCGCCACGGCAAGCGAGACCGCTCCGTTAACGCTTATTTCCATATAGCCTCCTTGCGCTCTTCCGTCCGTCGATAACGTTACCTTACACGCCTTCGCGGTTTTGCGCAAGGAAGCGAAGCGGGCGCGGCCCTTCTACCAGGCGATTCTTCCCCGTTCGTCGAAGAAGCCGCCCGACGGCTCGTCGTCCGGAAGCGTCGCCAGCCTGACCGCGACCCGGGCGCCTTCGGCGGGAGAGCGCATTCCGGCGTAATGGGTCATATTCGTCGCGCAGTAGCCCGGGTCCGCCGAATTGACTTTGATCTTCGTATCGCTCAGCTCGTTCGCGAAAAACACCGTAAGCGCGTTAACGGCCGTCTTCGAGGAGTTGTAGCCCAGCACGAGGAACGAGGCCAGCTCGAAGTCCGGATCGCCGTTCAGGCTCAGCGAGCCCAGCGAGCTGGACATGTTCACGATTCTCCCCGACTCGGATTCGCGAAGCAAGGGGATCATTGCCTTGGTGACCCGGAATACGCCGAAGACGTTCGTCTCGTACACTTCTTTAAGCCCGTTCACGTCCGCTTCGCTCGGCAATCCCTCGGCGAGGAAGATACCGGCATTGTTGACCAGAATGTCTAATTTCCCGAACTTGGACGCTATGAACTCCCTGGCGCGGTCAACCGTTTCCTGAACGGTTACGTCAAGTTCGACGACATGCGCCTCGATTCCCTCGGACATGAGCTTGTCCGCCGCTTGTCCGCCCTTGTCCCCGTTCCTGACACCCAGGACGATCGTAATTCCCCGTTCCCCCAGCTGCCGGCATATCTCGAACCCGATGCCTTGATTGGCGCCTGTAACGAGCGCGACCTTATCTTTGCCCATTGTTTCGCATCCCACCCTGCTCTGAAATCAGACTCGCCTCCTCATTATATTTTTAGTTTTGTAAGGTTTATAGTGATTACGGTCATGGCTTCGGTCATATAAAAAATGACAATCGCGCCATGCATCGCGCGCGTTGGGGCTCCCGCGAACGCCGGCTTCGCGCCCCGTCCGGAACGTTCTTAAAGCTCCGCCGAAGGATTTCCTCTTTACTTTGACGTTGGGACAACGTTTAGAATAGAAGCCGAAGGGAGGGAATCGGCGTGAACATTAAAGAAGCGGCGGATAGGCTGGGCATCACGCCGCGGGCCATTCGCTTTTACGAGAAAAAGGGACTGCTGTCGCCCGCCAAGCAGGAATCCAACCGTTACCGCACGTTCTCGGACCCGGATATATGGCGGCTGCAGACGATCGTGTCGCTGCGCGAAGCCGGCATGACCTTATCCGATATCAAGCAGGCGCTCGAGAAATGGGAAGTCAACGGCATGGAGGAGCTCCAATATTATCTGGAGCTTCAAAGGTCGATCCTGATGTCCGAGTGGCTGCAGCTTAGGCAAATCCTGGAGACCGCGGACCGCATGATCGAGCTGCTGAAGGACGAGCGCGCGCTGCCGCTCGAGCACATTTTCGGCCTGGCCAGCGCCTCGAAACGGCTCAGGGAACAGCGGGACAATTGGAAGGACCGTTGGGACTTCAACAAGTTGGCGCCGACCCACGACGAGCGGGTAGCCGCCAGCGCGGGGAATTACGCGGATTACGGGGAGGCGCTGGAACGAATCGCCGGCCTGATCGCCCCCATGAAGGGCGAACGGGGACTCGACATCGGAACGGGAACGGGCAATCTGGCGGGGAAGTTACTGGAGCGGGGATGCGAGATGTCCGGCGTCGATCAGTCCCGGGAGATGCTCCGGCTGTGCCAGGCGAAGCATCCGGGCATGGAGACGAGACTCGGCAATTTTCTTGCGCTCCCCTACCTTGGAGAGCACTTCGACTTCGTCGTCTCCAGCTTCGCCTTCCATCATCTGGCCGGAGACCAGCAGAGGCTCGCGCTGGAGGAGATGGACCGGGTTCTGAAGCCGGCGGGACGCATCGCCATCGCCGACCTGATGAATCCCGAGGGGGGCGGAGAGGCTTCCTCCGGATATCCTTCCGTTCGGAGCTTGGCCCGTTTGTTCTCGGAACGCGGATACACCGCCGAGGTTCGCCGTCTGAACGAGCGCCTGCACATCCTATACGCCCGCAAGGAGGAAATTTAGCTATGCCGAATCATGATGCCATCTATCGCGAAGAAGCCGCGCAATACCATGAGATGATCGCCAGGCAGCCGAGTCTGCTGCCCGTCGTCAAGGAGTTGGTCTCTATCCGGGGACTGGATATCGTCGATATGGGCGCCGGCACGGGGAGGCTGTCTGCCGTTCTCGCTCCCGAAGCCGGCTCCTTGGTCGCATTGGACGCCGCGGAGGCGATGCTTAGCATAACGGCCGAACGGCTGCGGGAGGCGGGACTGAGCAATTGGTCCGTCCAAACCGCGGATCATCGCGAACTCCCGCTGCCCGACGACAGCGCCGATCTGGTCGTCTCGGGCTGGAGCGTCTGCTATCTCGCCAGCTCCGACGTCCCGGATTGGGAACGGAACCTGGAACGGATCATGGGGGAGATCCGGCGCGTCCTTCGTCCGGGAGGCACGGTCATCCTGTTCGAAACGATGGGAACGGGCCGCGAAACGCCGACGCCGCCCGAGTTCCTGCTTCCCTACTATCGAGAGTTAACGGAACGCTACGGCTTCTCCCATCGCTCCATTCGCGTCGACTATGAATTCGACAACGCCGATCAAGCCGAGCGGTTGACCCGTTTCTTTTTCGGGGACGAGCTGGGAGACCGCGTTGCCGCCGGCAAGCTCGCCCGCGTGCCCGAATGCGCCGGCGTCTGGTGGAGGAAGCTCGGCACGGGGCTTAAATAATTCTTTCCAAGGCGATCGACTCTTCCGCGCTCAGGTCGATATATTGCCCGTCCACCTCGACGACGGGTCGGACGGGATCTCCGGCGCTCGCCATCACGATCCGCCCTTCGCGCCCGTCCGTCAGCACGACCCGGTTGCCGATCAGCATGTCCATGATCCGCTTCAGGAAACCGAGCGTGATTCCCGGTTCGAGGGAGCCGTAGACGTTGTCCGCCAGCTCCTTCAACACTTGGCAGAGCGGGAGCGGACTTTTGTATACCCGCTTGGACATCATCGCGTGGAATACGTCGGCCACGGCGACGATTTTGCTGAACACGTCGATTCCGTCTCTCTTCAGGCCCAGCGGGTACCCGCTTCCGTCCTCCCGTTCGTGGTGCTGCAGCGCTACGTAAGCATGGCGCTCGGGCACCCCTTCCGACCGTTTCAGAATTTCGTAGCCGAACACCGTATGCTCCTTCACGATGCGGAACTCCTCTTCCGTCAGCCGACCGGGCTTGTTCAGAATCGCGCCGGGAACTTTGGATTTTCCGATGTCATGAAGAAAACCCGCGGTAGTCAGCTCCGCCAGCTGCAGGTCGTCGAATCCTCTGACTTTGCCGATCAGCCTCGACAAGAGCGCCACGGCAACGCTATGGCGATAGACGTATTCGTCGTAGGTTTCCAAATAGCGAAAGATCTCGTTCAAATCCGGGTGATTGCTCAGTTCCAGAATGAGCGGAATGATCTTCTCGCGAACGCGCGCGAACGGAATTCGGTCGGTCCTCTTCGCGAATTCGAACAGCTCCCGCACTTCCCGGATCGCGGAATCGATCAGATGGACGAGCGAAACCGCCTCCACGTCCTGCTCGCATAGAGCGACGCCCTGCCTCGCGAGCAGCCTGACGTCCCGGTCGGTCAGCACTCTCGAGACGGGTACGACCAGCGTTCCGTTTTCGTTGTAGATGTTGCGGTTGACCCGCATCCCGACGTAGGCCTTCATTTGACTCACCAGCATGTTTATCCCACCATATGCTTTTCGTTAGGTTGGCCGAGCGTCATCCGATCCGTTATGCTTCCTCAAAGCATGAAGGTCGAATTCCGTCCGCTCGACCGGCTCGAAGATGTCCTTGCAATACTTTCCGACGCAAACCCGCCCGGAGTACATTTTCATAACCTGCACCTTGCGCCCGGCCTTCAGCACCGTAATGGCTCCGGTCTGGCCTCCGACGATCTTCGCCCGGATGCTGTCGCCGGCGTCGAGCCTCGAGCCGCGGCAGATCGCCTGGTCCGCGAGGAATACGATGTTCCCGGCGGAGTACAGCTCGCAGAGCAGCACGCCGTCCCGATGAACGACGATGTCTCCGTTGGATTTCAGCTCGCTGCCCTGGCATTGATTGATGCTGATTTCGACCTGCTCCTCCTGCATTCTGGCCACCTCGCCGTGGGTGTCCTGGAGCAGCGCGAGAAAGCCTTGCACGAACTCCCGGGTCGCCGACTCGATCAGCTTCGTCGGCCTCGTGAAAATCTCCGATATCTCTTTCAGCTTCTCGTATTCCGTCTGCCGGATGTTGCGGATGTTCGAGATGACGGATTGCAGCTCTCTGATCGCGGGGAGGATATCCTTCATCTTCGTCTCGAGCAGAAGCTGCACGATCTGGCCGAAGCGCGCCGGCTGCCGTTTCGCTTCGAGAGCTTCCTCCAGCAGCCTGGACGCCTCGAGCAGCTTCTCTATCGAATCGCACAGCTGCTTCGACGTGTGGTAGAGCCGGTTGAACAATACGCCGAAATAACCGGAATACAGCCGGCTCGAAATGACGTTCCCCCGGATGTTGATGCTGCCCGTCGCCGTAATCGTGGAATTGAACACATGTCCGTATACGTATACGTTGCCGAGAGACTCGACGATCATATTGTCGGCGACATCCCCGCAGACGATCACGTCCCCGGAAAACACGACGTTGCCTGTCGAGATATCCACGTTGCCCGAGACGACATACGACGTCGAGACGTCGAACGTCTTGATTTTACCGCCCGTTATTCTCGGCCTTCCCTGCCTCCGCGCGATCACTTCGCCTTCCGGGGTTAGCTCCACGTTCGGCTTCGTCATAATAAACAGATCCTTGGGGGGCGTCGGCAGCGTCACGTTGCCCAGTACGTCGTATCCGGCGGTCCCGTCCACCATCGGAATTTTGCGCGCCATCAGATCGCCCTTCTGGACGGTCGGAATGCGGAGATGATTGCGGAAATCGATCGAGCCATCGACTTCGAAAAACTCGCTCCGCACCTGCTGGTCGAAATAAATTTCGAGCCTGGCATCCTCCCCGTCCGCGGGAGGCTTGCCGCTGGCTACGACGATCGGCTCGAACGTGGGCTCGAGCAGCTCTTGCTGAATGGCGGCGAACTCGATGCGCGACTTGATCGACATCGCCTCCAGCTTCGCCACTACGTCGGCGAGCTGGACGGTTTTCAGCACGATGCTCTCGTCGTATTCGGCGCGGACGGTCACTCTCCGTTCGGGACCGGCATCGACGATTCTTGCCGCATAGCGCTCCGTCGCGAACAAGCGCAGATAAGCAAACAGCTTGTCCTCCGAGACGGTGATCTCGAACAACGGCTGCTCTTCCGCCCTCCAAGCGATTCTGTCCGAGGCCCGCACGGAGGACTCCCATATCACTTCCTCGTCGTTCACGAACAGCCTTACCGGGCTTATCGGATAGATGACGGCGTATTCGCCGCCGGGCTCCGGATCTTGAACGTGGATTTGCTGATTGCGAATCCGGATCGTACCGTCCCGCGCGGAGCCCTGCCCGTTCTCGTCGGGCTCGACGGACGCCGGCACGGCGTCGCCTTCCGCGTCCTTGCCTTCGCTGTCGATGTCCAACTGATGGATCAGCTTCTTCAGCTCGGCCTCGGATATTTGCTTCTTCAAGCTCAACACCTCGCGACAACAAAAAAGACACCTCCCGAATGGGAAGGTGCCCTAACGCTCCATTCGGCGGCCTGGCAACCATTGAACTGGGAAGTTCTTTAGGCCCATAGCTTTGCGTCCCCTTCTTTCGAAAGGTTTGCCTTTTCGTGTGTGCGTCTCCTCGATGTATATTTAACTAGAATAATTGAATATCTCTGCCTATTTACGCCACGCGTCGATATCAATTATAAGTCTATAGTCGCAATAATTTCAAGAGATTTATCGCGCAGGCCTATTCCAGCTTAACGACCCATCCGAACGGATCCTCGACCGCTCCTCTTTGAATGCCGGTCATGAAGTCGTACACCTTGGCCGACAGCGGGCCCGTGCGTCCTCCGTTCAGCGTCAGCTTGTCGCCTTGCCAGTTCAGCTCTCCGATCGGGGAGATCACCGCGGCCGTTCCGGTACCGAACGCTTCCTCCAAAGTTCCCTTCCGATAGGCCTCGACGAGCTCGTCGATGGAGATCGTCCTCTCCTCGACGTCGACGCCCCAATGCTTCAGCACTTGAATGACGGAATCCCGCGTGACGCCGTCGAGAATGCTTCCGTTCAGCGCCGGCGTGATTACCTTGCCCGCGATTTTGAAAAAGACGTTCATGCTGCCGACTTCTTCGATATATTTGCGATGCACGCCATCGAGCCACAGCACCTGGGAATAGCCTTTGCCGGACGCTTCTTCCTGCGCCTTAAGTCCCGCCGCGTAGTTCCCGCCGGTCTTGGCGTTCCCCACGCCGCCCGCGACCGCGCGGACGTATTCGGATTCCACGTAGATGGTGACCGGATTGATGCCCTCCGCGTAGTACGAGCCAACGGGGGACAAAATGATCATGAAGTAGTAGCTCTCCGACGGAGACACGCCAAGCGCAGCCTGAGTCGAGACGACGAAGGGGCGAATATACAGAGACGTGCCTTCGTCGGTCGGAATCCACTCCTCGTCGACCTTGAGCAGTTGCTTCAGAGCGGCCATCGCCAGATCCTCGTCGATCGGCGGTATGCTGAGACGGGCGTTGGAGCGATTAAGCCTCTGCAGGTTTTTGAAGGGGCGGAAGAGCAGCACAGGTCCGCCCGGAGTCTTGTAGGCCTTCATCCCCTCGAAGACGGTCTGGCCGTAATGAAACACCTTGGCGGCCGGGTCCAGGGAGATCGGCTGATAAGGAACGACCCGGGGATCGTGCCAGCCTCTGCCGGAATCGTACTCCATAATAAACATATGATCCGTAAAATGCTTGCCGAAGACGAGCGTAGAGGCTTCCGGCTTTTCCTTGGGTGCGGTCGTCCGTTCGACCGAGATTGCGTGAACCATGTCCGAATATTCTCCTCCTTGATTGAACGCGCTTTATAATTGAATGATACCAGAGCCGGATGTATATTGATAATATCTGTTTTATCGGTGATGCATACCTTAAAGGTATAGGAGGATTCGACATGGACATGCGGCAGCTCCGTTACTTTCTCGCGATCGCGCACGAGGGCCAAATTACCCGCGCGGCCAAGCAGCTCAACATGGAGCAGCCTCCGCTCAGCCGACAGCTCAAGCTGATCGAGCAGGAGCTCGGCGTCGTGCTGTTCGACCGCAACGGCAAGCGGCTTCAGCTCACGCAAGCGGGCGAAATGCTCAGGGACAGGGCGCTGGCCCTGATGAAACAATTCGAGGACACGATCACTTACGTTCAGGAGCTCGGGGAGGGCGTGCAGGGCGTGCTGTCCATCGGCGCCGTCGTCTCTTGCGTCTCCTTGCTCCCCCCCGTTCTGCGCAGATTTACGGAGAAATATCCGCAGGTCACCTTCAAAATCCAGGAAGGAGACCACTTTCTGCTCGGAGAATTGCTGGAAAACCGAGATCTCGAATTTATCGTCACCCGGCTCCCGTTCCAGTCCGATTTCCGGTCCCAGCATTATTCCGTTCTCCCCCTGCCGTCCGACCCGTTCGTCGCCTTGCTTCCGAGCGAATGGTGCCCTTCGGGCAAACGCGCGATGACGATGGAGGAGCTGGCGGGCTTCCCCTTTTTGACCTTGAAAACGGACCGGACGACGGGAATGCACAATCAGGTGTTCCACGAATTCAAGCGATTCGGCCTCGAGCCCAGAATCGTGAGCGAGTGCTCCAGCGTGGCCATCGCCATCTCGCTGGTCGCCGCGGGAATAGGCGCGGCCGTCCTGCCGAATTCGGTCATGCGTTCGTTCGCGCCCCCAAGCATTACGAAAATCGCGATCGAGAACGCCCAGTTCCAGAGCGAGATCGGCGTCGTATGGCTGCGCGACCGCCATTTGTCAAAAAGCGCCCGGCATCTGATGGAGATGCTCGTGGAGCAAATCTGACCCGCCTAGCAGAGAGAGGATGCCCTGAGCCTGATCTATCCGACCGGTCGGCGGGCATCCTCCGCTTCGTTTTATTTGGCTACGAATTGCTGCGTCCAGCATGGCTGCCCGTTATTCGCGACATAGCCGACGCCCATATGGGTGTAGGAGGTATTCATAATATTGGCGCGATGACCCGGAGAGGCCATCCAGGCTTGGACGACCTGCTCGGGAGACGGCTGGCCTTTGGCGATATTTTCACCCGCGGATTGGTACTGCACTCCGAAATTGCGCATCATCGCGAACGGTTCTCCGTAGGTCGGAGAGGTGTGCGAGAAATAATTGTTTTTCGCCATGTCTTCCGATTTGGCTCTCGCCGACCGGTTCAGATTCGTGTAATCGCCGGAGAACGGCTTAAGCCCGGCCTTTTGGCGCTCCGCGTTGGTCAGGTTCAGCACGTCGAGCTCGTAGCCGGTAAGCGATTCGTTGGAAGGGATCGTCACTTCCTTGTCGTTCGGAAGCGGTTCGTTCACATTTCCTCCGGGAACGCCCGTCCCGTTCTGCGGGGCTGCCGTTCGGCCTTGATCCGGGCCCTGCCTTACTTGGCCTTGACCGCCCGGAACCGGATTTCCGTAGCGGCCTTCGCCGCCAACAAGCCTCTGCAGATCCGGGTTATCCCGCAAAAGATCCCCGATGCTCACATGATAACGATTGGCGATATCCTGAACCGACTCGTTGTTCTTAACGACGTATTTGTTGACCGGAACGTCGGTTTCGGTCGCGCTCAACTGATGCTGCGGTTGTTTGCGGGACTGCTGTTTCGGTTGCGGTTTCGATTGCTGTTTCATTTCGGTGCCTTGGCTGCCGCAAGCGGTTAAAAGCAGGATGCACGCCAGGATCGCCAGTCTTTTCATCTTCATATAGACCTCCCTAGATCGCTTTCTCTTTACATTTCCCGAAGCGCCGGCAAACCATCCGACGATCTCAATATTGACCAACCAAAGATTATAACGTTATATTGTTTAAAAGAATCCTAATCGAGCTGAAAACGGGTGAATCCATTGCAAAAGCTAGTTTTCCGGAACCTCAAGCTACCCGGCGGGTCTCTTGTCGATATTGTCGTTCTGGACGGAATTATCGCGGAGGTTTCCCCGGCCGGCACGCGCCCAGGTCTAGGCGAAGGGACGGACTGCGAAGGGAAGACGTTCGTGTCGAGCGGATGGATCGATCTGCATGTCCACGCCTTCCCGGAATTCGATCCTTACGGCGACGTCATCGACGAGATCGGCGTCAAGCAAGGCGTCGCCGTCGTCGTAGACGCCGGAAGCTGCGGAGCCGATCGGATCGAAGAGCTGATCTTCGCCGGGAAGAGCGCTGCGACGCGCCTGTTCGCTTTCCTGAACCTTTCGCGCATCGGCCTGTCCCGGATCGACGAGCTATCGCGGCCGGAGTGGATCGATCCGGCTCTGGCCGCGCGCGCCGCTTCCGAGTATCCGGATTCGATCGTCGGCTTTAAGGCGAGGATCAGCCGCAGCGTCGTCGGGGACAGCGGCCTGGAGCCGCTGCGGACGGCTCGGAAGCTGGCCGACGAATTCGGATTGCCGCTTATGGTCCATATCGGATCGGGGCCGCCGGACATCCGGGAGATCGTTTCCCTTTTATCGGACGGGGACGTTCTTACGCACTGTTTTCACGGAAAGAAGAACGGGCTGTTCGGTGAAGACGGGCAGCCGCTGAAGGCGCTGAACGACGCGTTGGACAGAGGAGTGCGTTTGGACGTCGGCCACGGCACGGCAAGCTTCTCGTTTCGGACCGCGGAAGCCGCCGAAAAAGCGGGAATCCGTCCGCATACGATCAGCACGGACATCTACCGCGGCAACAGGAAGAACGGGCCGGTGTACAGCCTGGCGAACGTGATGTCGAAGTTCCTTTATTTGGGCTATTCGCTGGAAGAGGTTATCTCTTCCGTCACGGATTGCGCCGCGAGCTGGCTCGGCAAACCCGAGCTGGGGAGAATCCGGGTCGGCGATCCGGCCAACCTGACGCTGTTCTCGGTCGAGAGCAGACCGACGACGCTAGTCGATTCCGAAGGAGAAGCGCGCGTCGCGCATACGATTATCGAACCAAGAGGAGTGATCGCAGGTGACAAGTTCATTAAATGCGAAGTACGGGCTTAAAAGGGTCATTAACGCCAGCGGGCGGATGAGCATTCTCGGCGTATCCGCGCCGACCGATACGGTCATGGAGGCGATGAAGCGAGGCGGCCAGCAGTACGTCGAGATCGCCGATCTCGTCGACAAAGCCGGGGACTATATCGCGGGCCTATTGGGATCCGAGGCGGCCGTCGTCGTCAACTCGGCCTCCAGCGGCATCGCGCTGTCCGTCGCCGCCCTCGTGACGAAAGGCAGCCGTAGGCTAAGCGAGCGCCTGCACCGGGAGCCGATCGCCGCGAACGAAATCATTATCCTGAAA
>JAEZZE010000094.1 GCA_023418755.1 Bacillota bacterium
TACGCAATTGCCGCTGCGGGACAATATGTACGCCGTACCGTGGGATCTCGTCAGCGCGATGGGCTGGATTATCATATTGCCGATTATCCTCTTTGTCGCCGTATTCCAGAAGCAAATTATGGAGGGCATCATGGCGGGCGGCGTTAAAGGCTAACTTGTTCCACTTATTTCATCTCAAAGGAGATTAGAACACGATGATCGACAATCCATTCATGGGCGGCCTGACTGCGCTGCCCCTCTTGAAAAGCGGCAAAAGCCGGGCCATTAACGCGGAAAATCCGCACGGGGAGAAGGGCAAGGGCGGCATGGCCGCCAGCCATCTGGGGCCTTCTCGCAAAGGCTCGCCATGTTTGCGGGACGTAGCTGCGGGCGCAACCGTCACTTTGGCGGAAATGGAAGGTCCGGGGATTATCGAGCATATTTGGGTCACCGTGACAGACCGGACAGAGCAGGACACTTACGTTCTGCGGGATCTGGTGCTGCGGATGTACTGGGACGACGAGACCGAGCCTTCCGTGGAAAGTCCGCTGGGGGATTTCTTCTGCACCGGCTTCGCCAGAGGCTGTACGGTCAATTCGATTCCGATCGTCGTGAATCCGACGCGCGGCTTCAACTGCTACTTCCCGATGCCGTTCCGCAAAAAAGCGAAAATCACGATCGAGAATCAGCACGAATCGGCGATTCCGGCGTTATTTTACCAGATCGATTACTGCCTGCATGACGAGCTTCCGGAAAATACGGCTTACTTCCACGCGCAATGGAAGCGGCAGCGGATGACCAACAAGCAGGAGGATTACATCATCCTCGACAACGTGAAGGGCAGAGGTCAGTACGTCGGAACCTACATGGCTCTGACGACGTTGGAGCGGCATTGGTGGGGCGAAGGGGAAGTGAAAATGTTCATCGACGGCGACGATGAGTATCCGACGATTTGCGGTACCGGCACCGAGGATTATTTCGGCGGCGCATGGAGCTTCGCTACGCAGCAAGACGGTAAAACGGTCGAAAACACCTACTGCACGCCGTACATGGGCTATCCGTATTACTCGAACCACGACGACGTCGTGCACAACCTGTATCATAACGACGACGTTCCGCCGATGAGGGGCTTCTATCGCTGGCATATTCTCGATCCGATCCGTTTTTACGAGGACATTAAGGTGACGGTTCAGCAGATCGGCGTGTACAAGAAGGGACTGTTCGAAAGGCGGGACGATGTGGCGACGGTCGCTTACTGGTATCAGAGCGAGCCGCATCAAGCGTTCGCGCCTTTGATGAGCAAAGAAGAGCGTTGGCCGCGATAATAGGAGCTGGAAGGGCAATAAAGCGGTAACGTAATAAATAGGAAGCAAGGGGCAGGCCGCTCATGCTGCGGTTTGCTCCTTGTTGTCGCTCAGTTGACGTTTGCGCGGGGCTGGGGGGAATGATATTCGGGAAACAGCGTGTATAATGTAGATACGAAAAATGAAGGCGCGAAAAACGAACGAGGGGGCGACAGACACAGATGCGGATGCGCGGCTTGGGAGTATGGATGGTTGTTCTGCTGTTGACTGTGCTGTCCTCGTGCGGCTTCGGCAGGAGCGAAGGACAAACTCATTTCGGAGATGGCGTCGGAGCGGACCAGGAAGATCGGACGGGGACGGTAATCAAACTCTACAATTTCAAAGTGGAAATGTCCGAGCAGCTTGATGCGCTTGTTAAGCTGTACGCAAAGGAAACCGGCGTAAATATAGAAGTCGAGACTTGCGGGGGCGGTTGCGATTACGGGGCCGGGCTGAAGACGAAGTTCAATTCCGGCGACCGACCGGATATTTTCTTCGTGGCGGGTTATTCCGATCTCGATCTCTGGCAGGAGCACCTGGAGGACTTGTCGGATCAGCCGTGGGCGGAGGATATGCTGGAGCTGACGAAGCCGGCGATCACGAAGGACGGCGCAATCTACGGCATGCCGCTGGTCATCGAGGGCTGGGGATTCGTCTATAACAAAGACTTGTTTAAGCGTGCCGGAATATCGAAGCTTCCGGTTACGCTGACGGAACTTCGGGAGACTGCGCTCAAACTGCAAAAGGCGGGCATTCAACCGTTCGAGAACGGCTATGCGGAGCGGTGGGTCCTCGGCAATCATTTGGTGAATGTGGCGTTTGCGCTGCAGCCGGACCCGATCGCCTATGTGAAGGACGTAAGAACGGGGCGGGAGAAGCTGACCGATAACCCCGTGCTGCGCAAATGGACCGACCTGATCGACCTGACCGTGGAATTCGGCCAACCGAATCCGTTGCAGACGGACTATACGTCGCAGGTTACCAATTTCGCGCACGGCAAGGCGGCGATGATGCAGCAGGGCGTATGGGTGCAGGGGATGATGGATAAGCTCAATCCCGGCATGAACATCGGCTTGCTGCCGATGCCGATCGACGACGATCGCGAGGCGATGGACAAGCTGCAGGTAGGCGTGCCGAATTACTGGGTCATCAGCCGCAGCTCCAAAGTGAAGCGGGAGGCGAAAGCTTTTCTGAACTGGCTGGTCGCTTCCGCCGAAGGTCGGAAGTTTTTCGCCGACGTTAGATTTATTCCTCCTTTTAAGAGTATCCCCTTCAGTAAGGAACAGATCGGACCGCTGGCGGCGGACGTGGAGACGTATATCGAGCAGAACAAAATCCTGCCATGGATGTGGCAGCGCTATCCCGGCTACGAGGCAAACACCTATCAAATGGCGGTTCATGTTCAGGCATACATCGGCAAGCGGATCGGGCGGGAACAGCTTATTCAAGACCTTCAGAGCACTTGGGACGATTACTCGTCGGAGTGAGGTTGAACGATCCGTCCGTCGCAAGAACCCCCGATTGCTGCAAGCCGCCGAATGGATCAATCGGTAATCCGGCTCTTTCCATCAACGATCCTCTCGCCGCGAATCGCGCCAGAAGCCGATTGCCATGCAGGCGACCCCTATCCAGAGGAAACAATCCGCGAGATTAAAGACGGGGAAGTCTATAAAATCAAGCTGGATCATATCTACGACCTCGCCCCTCCAAACTCGGTCGATAAAATTGCCGAGTGCGCCGCCGAGTATGAGAGCAAGGCCGTACGAGGGGAGTGTTTTTCCGCGATGGAGCTTGCGCAGATAGAGGACGATCCATACAAGAGCAGCAGAGGTCACGACGATAAAAAACTCCCGCTGGCCCTGCAATATGCCGAATGCGGCGCCCCTGTTGCGAACGGAAATCAATCCGAACATTCCGGGAATAAGCGCTATCCGCTGTCCGATCAACATATTCGCCGAGACGAGCCATTTGGCCAAATGATCGACCAGGATAACGCAGACCGCAACCAGATAGTAGCGAATCACCCTACCGACAGCCCCTTCGTGAAAGTCGATTAATAGGCTCTACGAGCCCGTTCCTGCAAAATCGTGTACGCGAATACGACGTAGCAGAGTCCCCAGGCTACCGACCCCAGATCGGAAATGACCGGAATGAAGTAAATGCCGGGGTAGACGATAAACAGAATCAGACTCCAGAGCGGAAAGACGCGGGCGCGAATGCCCGAGATGCCGAAAGCGATCTGTCCGACAAGCGTCAGAACCGAGTTAATCGGCAACAGCGTAGAAATGTAGTCGTGGTCTTCCGGCAACAAGCCCAGCATATTATTCCAGACGAGCGCTGCCGTCAGCGCGCTGGTAACGGAAATGACCAGCGCCGATACTAAGCCGATCATACCGCTCCTCGGGAGCTGATAGAGGAAGACTCCGATAATCCCGATGCCCATCAGCACGCAAGCAACGAAGCCGCATATCAGCTCCGCCATGCTGTCATGTCCCCATATATAGGCGGACGGCGCCATGCCTATACGTGCGACTCCTCCCAGCAGCGCAACCATGCCCAAAACTCTAATCGCTTGTTTAATTTCCATCTCACGGTTCCTCCCTAGTGAATAGGTAAGCTTTGCCGCGTTGCCCTCCGGCGGCAAAAAGTTCTTCACCCATCTTAGGACCAATTTCCTTAGTCGACTAGTTACGACTTGTCATATTCTTAGTCATGTTTGTCATGATCGCGCTCGTTCCTCTATACGATTCGAACGGGGTTTGCTACACTCTAATCAAGTTTGAAGTGAAAGAGGAAGCGCAAAGGGTGGGGTATCTTGATTTCCATCATCATCGTGGATGACCAAAGACTGCTTAGGGAAGGTTTGCAGACGATCCTTGAATCCGAGGAAGGATTGGAAATCGCGGCGATGTGCGCCAGCGGGAAGGAAGCCTTGCAAGCGGTACAAGAGCATAAACCGAACGTCGTGCTGATGGACATCAAGATGTCCGGAATGGACGGCATCGACGCCATGAAACGGATCAAGCGGGAGTATCCTGCTACCGTTGTGCTGATGCTGACCACGTTCGCTGAGGAGCGCTTTATCGTTGACGCCATGGCGGGCGGCGCCGACGGATTTCTGCTTAAGGACATGTCCTCCAGAGTCATCGTGCAGACGATCCGAGACGCCATGAACGGCGAAGTGATCTTGCCGGCTCCGATCGCTTCGAAGCTCGCGGCCAAGCTGTCCGTGTTATCCGACACGAGGGCCGATGCCTTCGACGAGAACAAGCTGAGGGATAGCGGGTACAGCTTCACGGTACGCGAGCGGAAAATCATGGAGCTCATGATCGAAGGCTATACGAATCGGCAAATTTCGTCTTCGTTGTTCATGGGAGAAGGAACCGTTCGGAATTATATCAGCGTTATCTACAATAAACTCGGCACGAACGACAGACAAGCCGCGATTGCGATTCTCAAGGGCTTGCTTCTGGAGGACGCCTATTAAGACGAGCTCCGATCATAACTTCCCTAGCCGCTCTCGATGCGAAGCGGCTTTTTTTTGTCGTGTCTGCCGACGTTGGAGAATCGGGATCGTGACAATAACTGTGACAGTCTGTAACTACCGAGCGAACGCTCGACTCTCTTAGAATGGGAGTATTACCATTTTGGAAGGAGCAATAGCTAATGGAAGCAAGCGTAAGAACGAAGAGCCGTTCGAAGGCGGCGGTGCTGCTGACGACGGCTCTGCTGTGCGTCCAGCTTGCGGTTCCCGGTCCGAGAACCTTCGGTTCGGAGCCCGCCAAGCTGAACGTGTTCGACGATCGATTGGAGGAAACGTTTCGCAATAACAGCTGGGCGGGAGTGAGTCTGGACGAGTCGGAGACGGTCTACGAGGGAAGCCGTTCAATTCGATTCGAAGCCAAGGAAGGGCAGGCCGTCTATCTGTACAAGGATCGTATCATGAATGCGGGGGAGTATGACGATTTCAGCTTCTGGCTGCGCGGAAGCGGACAGGGAGGCCAGTCGTTCAAGCTGGCGCTCACACTCGGCGGACAGGCGCTTGTGGAGCTGAACTCCGCAGATTTGCTGCCTGGCGGCATACCTACGGAGGAATGGGTGAAAGTGACCGTTCCGCTTGGCGAAGTCGGCGTACAAAGCTTGATGGACGGAATCCTGATCTGGGGCGCTGGCCAGCAGAGTCCGCTATTTTTGGACAACCTTTCCTTTACCGGTAAAGCCGGAGGCGAAGAACCTGGCGGAGAGCCGGGCGAGGAGCCCGGAGGAGAACCTGGAGGCGAAGAACCTGGCGGTGAAGAACCTGGCGGTGAAGAACCTGGCGGTGAAGAGCCGGGAGAGGAGCCTGGCAATGAAGAGCCCGGGGATCCGATTGAGCCTGTTGAAGGATTCTACCTATTCGATGATAAGCTGGCGGATACGGTAACGAACAACAGCTGGGGACAGGTCAGCCTGACGGAAAGCTCGGTGAAACGGACGGGCAACCGCTCGATCCGCTTTACCCCGAACGGGGACGGGGCGATGTATTTGGCCAGCACTCAACTGCTGCTGGTGAACGATTACGACAAGCTGAAGCTATGGGTGCACGGAGGTTCCACAGGCGGGCAGCAAGTGCAACTAGCGCTGACTGCAGGAGGCGCAACGGCCTTCGAGCAGCCGTTGGAGTATTGGCTGCCGGAAGGCGTCCCCGCAGGGGAGTGGGCGCTGATCGAGATGGACCTCGCCGATCTGAAGCTGGAGCACCGTCTGTTCGACGGCATTCGTTTGACCGGCCTGCTTCCGGGCAAGCAAGCGCCGATCTATCTAGACGACATTGCGATCACCTCCAGGCAAGCGGCTGAAGCCGCCGTACTTGAGCTTAGAATCGACCAGCCGCGTCTGGTGATGATGCCGGGAGAGCGCCGCCAAATTCAGGCGGAGACGTTCCTGCAATCCGGAGACACGGCCATCGTGACGGACGACACGCAATGGACGATTGACCAGCCGGAGCTTCTTTCCATCGAAAACGGCGAGCTCGTTGCGCTGCAGCCGGGCATTGCGAAGATTACGGCAACTCACAAAAATTTTACGACCGATGGGTTTGTACAAATTACGGAAGTCCGGGCGGAGCCGGTGTACGAGGAATCGCTTGCCACAGGCTTCAATAACTACAGCTGGCACGAAAAGGACTTCGCTAACGCGGAACAGGCGAGAAGCGGCAGCCGCTCAATCAAGTTCGTGCCGGGCGGATGGGATGGCGTATGGATTTCCGGCGAGTCCAAGAAGTTCGTGGAGGATTATTACGGTATCCGGTTCTGGCTTCATGGGGGCAACGCCGGCGACCAGAAGCTGCTATTCCATTTCTACAACGGTAACCAGTCGCTCGGAGCGATCGACCTGGACGAGCTGTTCCCGAATCGTTCCCTGCCGGCCGGCCAGTGGACGGAGGTAACGGTCAGCATGGCCGACCTCGGCCTGGATCTCGGATTTTTCGACGGTTTTATCGTGCAGGCAGCGACGGAGCATAACCAGGAAGCGATCTATATCGACGATATTACGCTTCTTGCCAATCCGAATGCGAGGCAACTGCCAGAGCCGGAGCTCCCGCTCGTTACCGTGTCCGTCGATCAGTCCTCGGAGCGGAAGGCGATCAGTAACGATATTTATGGCATTAACTACGATGAAGGCAATCCGACGACCTCCACCCTGCCTTTTACAGTGGAACGTTGGGGAGGCAATCAGACGACGCGCTACAACTGGAAGTTGAATGCGGCGAACCGCGCAAGCGACTGGTTCTTCATCAACTATCCATACGATGGCCCGGATTGGGAACCTTCTCAGGGCTCGTTGTCGGATCGCTTTATCGATCGGGTGCTTGGGCGTGGAAACCAGGTGCTGATGACAATCCCGACGATCGGATGGACGCCGAAGGATCGCACGGTCAGCTATGGCTTCTCGCAGGAATTATACGGAAGTCAGAGGGAGTCAGCGTGGGATCTGAAAGATGCGGGTAACGGAGTGCTCAAAGATTACACGCTGGTCACGGACAACGATCCTGCTGACACTTCGGTTCGCGTCGGTACAGAGTTCGCCACAGACTGGGTTCGTCATATGGCCGAAAGATCGAACGACCAAGTCCGCCTGTACGCGCTGGACAATGAGCCGGATCTGTGGAATTCGACGCATCGGGACGTTCATCCCGAGGCTCCGACATACGACGAGCTATGGAATAAAACAGTGGAGTACGGCACGGCGATTAAAGAAGTCGATCCCGACGCGCTTCTGCTCGGTCCCGTTTCATGGGGATGGTGCGGTTACTTCTATTCCTCGGCCGATCAGTGCGCCGACGGCCCGGATCGTCAGTCTCACGGCGGAACGCCTTTCCTGGAGTGGTACCTGCAGCAAGCAAGCAGACATGAACAGGAGACGGGCGTGAAGCTGGTCGATTACTTGACTATTCACTACTACTCGCAGGAGGGCGGGGTTCCGTCCGAAAATGAAAGCCCGCAGGTCTCGAAACGCCGCTTCCAGGCGCTGAAGGCGCTGTACGATGATCGATTCGTCGATCAATCCTGGATTCGAGAGCCGATCCGACTCATTCCGCGCATGAAGGAAATCATTGAGCGCAATCAGCCCGGACTGAAGCTGGCGATTACGGAGTACAACTTCGGCAACGGCGTCGGCGTTACGGCAGGGCTGGCACAAGCGGAAGCGCTCGCGATCTTCGGCAGGGAGGGCGTCGATCTGGCCACGCGCTTCGGCAACTTCCAGGCGGACACGCCGATCGAGGATGCGTTTAAGCTGTATCTGGACTATGACGGTCAGGGCTCCAAAATCGAAGGAAGCAGCGTTCGCACCGAATCGTCGCGCTTCGATTTGGTCGGCTCCTATACGATCGAAGGAAACGACGGCAAGACGTACGTGCTGCTGTTCAACAAGGACACGTTGAGCCGGGATATTCAGTTGGAGCTGGGCACGGGCTTTGACGCTGCGGAAGTTTATGCTTTCGACGCGGTTCGTCACTTGGCCAAGACCGGCGATCTCGCGGCAAGCGAGAGCGGATCCGTGTCGCTGAAGCTGCCGAAACGCTCGGCAACGCTTCTTGTCGTGGAGCCCTCGAACTAATTCCGATCGAACCCTGAAGGAGGAAAGGACAAATGGAGTTTAAGCACCAGCATAAGAGCAGCCTGTTTCGTTGGATTGCTCTTGCGATGGCTGTCTGCATGCTGAGCTCCGCGTTTCTGGAGAAGGCCGCCTCGGCGGCCTCTTCTCCCTCCGATATACGCGGAGCCTGGTCGGAGCGAATATTGTTGGAGTGGATGGACAAGGGCTGGTTAACCGGATATCCGGACGGAACGGTGAAGCCTAAGCTTGAGGTGACGAGAGCCGAATTTTTCTCGCTGGCGAACAAATCTCTCGGGTTTGCCGATGAAGCGACGATATCGTTCAGCGACGTAAAACCGGGAACCTGGAAAGCGAAACAGGCCGCGATCGCGGTGCAAGCCGGATATGCCGAAGGCTATCCGGACGGAACGATGCAGCCGGACCGCAAAATCACCCGCGAAGAAGTGTCGATCATGGTTACGAAAGCGTTCGGCCTGAAGCTTAGCCCGAGCGACGCGTCTTCGTTCATCGATGCGGCGTCCATCTCCAATTCCGGTAAAGGCGCGGTCGGAGCTTTGGTGGCGGCCGGGATCCTGAAAGGCTATCCGGACGGATCGTTCAGGCCGAAGAAGGTGATTACGCGAGAAGAAGCGGTCGTCATTCTAGACGGCGCGCTTAAGAAGCTGGAGCGGGTGAGCGATAAGGATCGCACGTTCTCCGCCGCCGGTTCTTACGGTCCGGCCGACGGAACGGAAACGATTGCAGGCAATGCGGTCGTTGAAGCAAGCGGGGTGACCCTTCGCAACATGGAGATTCAGGGCGATCTCTTGCTCTCCGCCAACATCGGCGAGGGCGAAGCCACTCTGGATAACGTCAAGGTGAAAGGCACCGTTACGGTAAATGGCGGCGGTCCTAATTCGATTTACTTGAAAGATTCCCAGCTCGAGCTTCTCATTGTGGACAAGAAAAACGGCAGTGTCCGCATCATGGCAAAAGGAAGCACGACGGTGAAGCGAGTGGATCTGCGCTCCGGCGCCAAGCTGGAGTCCGATGCGGCCAAGGATAAAGGCTTCAGAACGGTTCATCTGACGAAGGAAATGCCTGCCGGAGCGAAGGCGA
>JAEZZE010000114.1 GCA_023418755.1 Bacillota bacterium
ATAGAGTAACGCCCTTGTCCGGCAGAAGGATCGCCATATACGCCGAATCGCGTTTTCCGTAAGGAAGCCTTACCGCTTCATATCCGTCCTCCTTCGCGTATTGGAAGGATCCGAAGCTGCCCATCATTTTCACCGGAACCGTCTCCGAATCGGAGACATGGAAGCGCCCGTCGGCCGTCGCCGCGGCGTTGAACGGATTCGTCCAAGCGCCGTTAAAATAAACCGCGTTCAGAACGTACAACGCCGCATCCGCTTCAACGCTCGGAAGCATCCGCTCGATTCTGCCTCCGGTCGCGTCCTCGGCCCATTCGTTGATTGCATCGAGCGTCCGCGAATCGGCAAAATCCACGCGCCGGACCGAGGCTCCGAAATCTCCGCGGCTTCTGTCGACGAAATCCTCTAGGAACGGTTGACCTTCCTTGAGCCACAAGGAGCTCGCGACGCCGATCTCGATCCCGTCTTCCTCCGAATGGCTTAGAAGATCGACGAGAATCCGGTAGCTCTCTCCGATCTCGCCGCTCGACTTCCCCTCCAGTCCGAGCGCGGCGCGCATCTCTTCTCCCGTCTTGCCTGCCGCACCCGTAGCCGCGAGTCCAAGCGCGGCGGATAAGCTTATCGGCGACAGCATGACGTTCTCCCCCGGTTGCTCGCCCATCAGCTTCTCCGCAAGCGCCAATCCGAAACCGTTGACGGCATGCACAAGGTTTGGGTCGACGTCCTTGGCCGTATACGCGCTCTTCTTCGATTCGTTCCGCTTATTCGGCACGTCCGCTTCCCCTTGCTTCCCGCAGCCCGAGAAAACCAGAATCGCCGCCAGACCTAGACCGACTGCCATTTTCCGCATTGCCCATCCCCCCGTTTCCTTACTGAACAGAACGTTCCGACGCGGAAGGATGTTGCAGTCCGGAAGAAATTCGATACGGCAGAGCCGGAGACAGGGTTATTCCCGATCATCCCCCGATGCTCCGCGGGATAGCCCTGCCGACTTGAGCCGACTATTCACGGAAAGCGCTTCTCGCGGCGACGACGAATTGTTCGAAGAACGCGTCGTCCTCTTCCAACCTTTCGTCCACCGCCTGAATTTCTTCCTCGCTGCCCGAACCGTCGCTGAAATTCAGCGCGTAACTCCAATTGTTTTTGCCGTTGTCGCTTTGAATCGTCACTTCGTAGCCTTGTCTGTGGTTTTCGACCTCGAAACGGATGAGGCCGACGTACCCGTTCTCCTCGTCCCGGGTCATTTTCGCGCTTAGAATGGTTGCCTTCATGCTGTCACCCCCTTTTTACGATATTTTGATACATATTGTATCCCGATCAAGTTAGCAAATTGTCATCGTGCTGAAAAATTGCTGAAAGTTTCCTAGAAATCGCTCTTTTTTTATCTCATTCCGGAAAACGTTTCCTTCTCCCTCTTGACATGATACATTATGTATCATAAATTTAATTTAGATCATTCTATTCTGATCAAGGAGATATGACGAATGACTATGGGAGACAGATTGCGGGAGCTGCGGCTGCAGCGCAAAATCTCGCAAGAAGAAGTGGCGCGCCATATCGGCATTACCCGCTCCGCATACAGCCATTACGAGATCAACAATAGACAACCGGTCTACGAAACACTGATCAAGCTGGCCGCTTTCTTCGACGTTTCGCTGGATTACATGATCGGAGGAACACAACCGCGACCGCAGCTGCCCCCCTCCGGCGCGCCGGAAACGGGAGAAATCATCGCGTTGTTCCGGCAGATGAGCCGGGAGCAGCGCGAGCACTCCATTTCCATGATTTCGGATTTCTTGAGCCGGGAGCAGCGCGGGAACAACAGCGGCTAGTCGCGAACGGGCAGCGAAATGCGGAACACGCAGCCCCCGCCCTCCGAATTTCGCACATCGATCCGTCCGCCGTGAAGCTCCACGATTTCCTTCGCGATCGCGAGTCCCAATCCGCTGCCTCCCGGTCCGGAAGGCCGGGACTTGTCTTTTCTATAATAACGGTCGAAAATGTGGGGCACGTCCGCGGGTTCGATTCCGGGACCGCTGTCGGCCACCCGAATCTCGACTCCGCTCCGATCCGGCAGCTTCCTCAGCGTAAGAGCGATCTCCCCTCCATCGGGCGTATAGCGAATCGCGTTGTACAACAGATTGGCGAACACCCGGTCCATCTGCCGGATATCGGCCGCCACGACCGCATTGCCGTCGGATTCGCCGTCCAGGTCGCAGCGGAAGACGATGCCTTTGCTTTGCATTTCCAGACCGTACTGCTCCGTTATCCTTTGTTTCCAGTACGACAGCGGAATATTCTCGAGCGACAGCTCCAGCTTTCTCGCTTCCAGCAAGGACAGATCGAATAAATCCTGAATGAGGGAGTTCAATCCTTCGACTTTCCCAAGCATCGACCGAATCGTTTGGTCGCGGTGCTCCGGATCGGAGATGACATCGTCCCTCAGCGCTTCCAGATAACCCCGCAGCAGCGTCATCGGCGTTCTCAAATCGTGCGAAATGTTGCTGATGAGACGCGCTCTCGATTGCTCCATCCTCTCCAGCTCGGTCTTCGCTTCCTCCAACGTGACGTAAGAGCGTCTCAGCTCCTCCGTCCGCTCCTCGATTCTCTCTTCCAGCGAGCTGTTCCATTCCAGCAGTTGCGACGACATCTGCTCCGCCCTTTCGTAGGTCAACGAGAAACGAAGCGAGATAATGAACGAATTCATGATGATCAGGAACAGCAGGCCGAACGGCACCAGATCGATCGAGCGCGACCAGCCGTTATAGAACAAAATGTCGTTCACGATCGTAACGACGAGTCCCGCGACGCCGATCAGCGCGAGTACGGCTCCTTCCCGCTTCCGATGCGCGGACACGAACAGGCCGACCAAGACGCGGGCGCTGAAGAGCAGAACGTAGATCTGGTTCACGATAAGCCATGACGTAAACGCCGAAGGAGGCGTAACGATCGCAACGAGGACAAGAGAGGCGCCGAGGACGGTGGCGGCTCTATACCAAATCCTCTTGATCTCCAGCGGGTACATGCTGCGGAAATAGGCGAAGCCCGCCCACGCGGCCGTGACGAACGCCGCGTACTCCAGCCGAATCGCCGCCTCCCAGCTCATGTCATGAAGCCAGCGGACGATAAAGCCTTCCCCGATCAGGCCGGTCCTCGCTCCTACGCATAGGCAGAGGAGCGCGAACATCGCGTTGGCGGTTTCCTTGCGCCGCAAAATGTACAGCCCGAGATGGTAAAACCCGATCATGAGCAAGCAGCCAATAATAATGAGCTCTTGCGCGGCGTGTCTTAGCTGCAGACGCTGGATCTGCTCGGACGTTCCCATCACGATCGAATTGCGAGCACCTCCGTGGCGATGGTCGTAGTTGGCGACGATCAGCTTCAGCTCCGTCCGCTCGCCTTCGGCGCTGAAATGGACGGTCGCGGGAGCTTGGTAAGGAATCGTCCGTTCCTCGTCCATATCGGGGTGCCCGCGCGATTGCACCAGTCGCTCTCCGATATAGAGCTCGTATGACGTCGAGATATTCGGCAGCCGGATCGCCATCATTTCGGTCTGAGGCCGATGCAGAATCGTCAATCGGTAAATGCCGTAACCGCTGCCGTCGAGCGGCAGCCCGTCTCCGGGCTCCGTCGATCCCCAGGTTCCGGGCATGTTTATCGTCGTATCGCGGAATACCGGACTCTCGCCGCCGCGTTCCAGCCAACGGAAGCTCCATTCTCCATCCAAAGGCGCGGTTCCTTCCTCGCTCCACGGCCAATTCGTCAAGTCGATAACTCCGTTCACGGCGTCGGGAGCGGGCTTATCGTCTTGAAACGCAGGCGCGCAGCCGCTTAAAGCGGCAAGCAGCAGCGCCGCGAACGCCAGCCTATTCGCGTAAGTAAGCCATCGCCGTCTCGGCTTGCCCGCTTTATGATGCCACGCCAAATTCCCTCTCCTCCGATGTTCGAAGCTTATCCGTTGCAAAATAGGTTTCGAACGTCATTGTAACGGTGCATTGATTACTCGTCAACGCTTTCGCTATAATAAAGAGATTGGAGTGCTGCACCCTGATCGGCTCCCCCTTCATGAAAAAACGACCTTCGGTACGGAGGATTAAGATGACCAGTCACGAAGCAACGATTCTCGTCGTCGACGACGAGCAGGAGATTACCGAGTTGATCGCCCTCTACTTGCAAAAAGCCGGCTACGACGTATACGCGGCCGACAACGGAGCGCATGCGCTGCGCATGGCGGAGACGCTTCATCCCGACTTGATCCTGCTAGACGTCTCGCTTGGCCGAATGGACGGGATAGAAGTGTGCCGGGCGCTGCGGCAAGGCTCTTGCGCGGACGTGCCGATCCTCTTCCTCAGCTGCAAGTCGGAAGACCAGGATATCATTCGCGCGCTGTCCGAGGGAGGCGACGACTATATTACGAAGCCGTTCAGCCCAAGCCAGCTCGTCGCAAGAATCCAGGCCCACATTCGCAGGCGCAGGACGAGGGAGAGAGGCGCGGACGAACCGGCGTCCTCGCTCAGCTTTCCCGGGCTGGACATCGATTTTCGCGGCATGGAGGTTCGCTTGAACGGCGAGCCGGTCTCGTTGTCGGCCAAAGAATTCGAACTGCTTAGCGTGATGGCCAGATCCCCGAAGCGGGTATTCCCGCTGGAGGAGCTGTACCGCAGAGTCTGGCAGACGGACAGCATGGGAGATACGCGTACGCTGATGGTGCACGTCAGCAACTTGCGGAAGAAGCTGGAGAGCGACCCCTCGCGGCCCCGCTGGATTCAGACGGTAAGGGGCTTCGGCTATCGGTTCTGTCCGGCGGAAAACTGCGAGGAGCAAACCTCATGAACTTAAACAGACGATAAAAGGAAGATCAAAGATGATGCGAATGGCACAGGATTGGCAAGATTACGAGCTGCTCGACACCGGCAACGGGGAGAAGCTCGAGCGTTGGGGAGACGTCGTTCTGCGGCGTCCGGACCCGCAAATCATCTGGCCGCTGAAAGCGGAGAACTCGCTCTGGAAGCAAGCGGACGGACACTATCACCGCAGCAGCAGCGGAGGCGGCCAATGGACTTACAAGCGTCAGCTTCCGGAGCGCTGGAGCGTCGCTTACGGCCCGCTTAAATTCCATATCAAGCCCACGAACTTCAAGCATACCGGCCTCTTCCCCGAGCAAGCCGTCAATTGGAGCTGGATGATGGACAAAATCCGCGAAGCGAACCGTCCGATCCGCGTATTGAACCTGTTCGCGTACACGGGCGGAGCGACGGTGGCGGCCGCCGCGGCCGGGGCGGAAGTATGCCACGTGGATGCCGCCAAAGGCATGGTGCAGTGGGCGAAGGAGAACGCCGAGCTGTCCGGGCTGAGCTCCGCTCCGATCCGCTACATTACGGACGACGTGTTCAAGTTCGTGCAGCGCGAACAAAGAAGGGAACGCCAGTACGAAGCGATCATCATGGATCCCCCATCTTACGGAAGAGGGCCTAACGGGGAGACGTGGAAGCTCGAGGACAATCTGTTTCCTTTCCTGGAGTCTTGCATGTCCATTCTATCGGACAAGCCTCTGTTCGTGCTCGTCAATTCGTATACGACCGGCTTTTCCCCCACCGTGCTCAGCAATCTGCTTCAGCTCAGTTTCCAGCGCAAGTTCGGCGGCACGCTGGATTGCGGCGAAGTCGGCCTTCCGATTACCCGCAGCGGCATGACGCTGCCTTGCGGCATATACGGAAGATGGCAGAGCGGGAGTTGAACAACCGATTGTTACAAGAGACCTTATCACCGACAGGAAGTAAAAAATATGCCTCCTTGCTGGGCATGAGCTTGCTGGCTCTCGTTCTTGCCTCCTGCGCGAACGAATCTCCCCGCGCGCTCCCGAGTCCTTCCGGCCCGATCTCGTCGGCGACACCCTCTCCGCCGGACTCCGTCGCTTCGCGCTCTCCGGAACCGGAGGAAAGTCCCGTTCCGGCCGAGCCCGAAGTGACGGAAGCGACTTTGCTTGCCGTCGGGGACATTATGGTGCACATGCCGCAGCTTCCCGCTTACTACGATAAGGCGAGCGACAGCTACGACATGACGCCTTGGTTCTCGCGGGTGAAGCCGATTCTAGAGCGCGGGGATTGGGTCGTCGGCAATCTCGAGACTCCGATCGCGGGCAAGGATTTGAAATTTACCGGCTTTCCCCGCTTTAACGCGCCGGACGAATTGGCGGCGGCGATCGAATACGCCGGCATTCAGCTTGTCTCGACCGCCAACAACCATTCGCTCGATAGGGGCGTGCCGGGCGTCCAGCGAACGCTGGCCGCCGTTCGCAAGGCGGGCCTCGTCCCTTTCGGGACGTCCGAGAGCGAAGCGGACCGCGACCGGACGGTCATTGAAGAGAGGAACGGCATTCGCATGGGCTTCCTCTCCTATACTTACGGCACGAACGGAATCCCGATTCCCGCCGGCAAAGAATACGCCGTGAACTTGATCGATCGCGGCGTCATCAAAAGCGAGATCGCGAAGCTGAGGCAACACGGAGCAGACGCGGTTTCCGTGTCCCTTCACTTCGGGGTAGAATACCAGCGCATGCCGAACGCCGAACAGACCGCTTTGGCCAGAGAGCTCATCGCAGCCGGGGCCGATCTGATTCTGGGTTCGCATCCACATGTCGTGCAGCCTTACGAGGAAATCGCCGTTCCCGCGGACGAGAGCTTCGACGGTTCGCCGCGCAAGGGCATCGTTATCTACTCTCTCGGCAACTTTATTTCCAACCAGACGGGAGAATGGAAAGACGTCGGGGTCATCTTCGGCGTGCGCATGACGAAAACCGTTCACCCGAACGGAACCGTCGAGATGGCATGGGACGAAATTACGACGGAGCCGACTTGGGTCCATATCGTCTGGAAAAACAAAAAACGGCATTATACGGTTATTCCTCTGCCGACCGAATTGAAGCAGCGCGGTTTTCCCGGGCTAACGGCCAAAGACTACGAGAAGATGAAGACGATTCATGCAGGCATTCATAAGCATCTTCGCAAGCTCGTATCTGGCTGACGCAAACCTCTTCCCAAGCTCGCTTCGGACCGACGGCTGACCTGTTCCATGGACCGTCTTCAAAGGTTGCGAGCATCGGCAATGTCCCCTACCCTCGCCTCCCGAATTCGGCGACAACGAGACATAAAAACGCAAGCGCCAGGCGAAAAGCCTGAGAGCTTGCGTTTTTTTATAGCGCCGACGTTGTACCCGTCCGGTTTACACTGCAGGCTCGGCTGCCGATTCGCCGGTCTGCTCCGGCGCTTCGCCACCCGCTTCCGATTTCCGTTCCGCCGCTTTCGCTTCCCGGGTTCCGGACACTTTGCCGATCAGGTAAACGAGCAACTGGCGATTATGGCTCGAGATCCGATCCAGCGATTCGTTGACGATCGCGGCGCGAACGGCGATCCCCCGATCGACTTCGGAGCGGCCCAGGTCCGTCATCGTCACCCATACGATTCTTCGATCCGCTTCGTCCCGGTTCCTCTCGACCAGACCGGCCCTCTCCATGCGATCCAACAGCGTCGTAATCGCAGCCGGAGTCGTCTCCAAATGAGGAAGCAGATCCGACGGCTTCATCGGCTCGTGCGCTTGCAGCAGCTCCAGCACTTCCAATTGGCCCGCCGTCAGCTGCGGGGCCAGTTCCGTCTCCATCCGCGCGTTCCAATCCTTCGTGAGCTTCGTCCAGCTTTTCACAAATTCCGCCGCATTATCCATAGGTACGCTCCTTCCCTCCCGAACATTGCCTTCTCCTTTATTATACTCACCGTCTATGTCGAATGATAGTTTAATGCAATTAAATATTTACGACATCAATCCGCAAGAACGAGAACAGGACGACACGCGGCGACATATACTGGTTACGAAAAATGGGTAAGAGCGGAGAAACGGCTAACAAGGAGGCGTTGCCCATGTCCTCTAACGAAGCGAAAATCAAAATGATCGGCCAAATGGCCCAAGACGCCGGATTAATAGAAGACCCGCAGTGGCTCGAACGGCTCAACGAGCCGGTGCCCCTGTGGGTCGTATTGGATCTTCTATTGCGGTGGATAGACCGTACCGAGCCGAACGGACGAAGCCCTTACGACTAGAACGGGATTAGGTCGAGAGAGGCTTGACGAAGGCTTCGGCCAACGTGTCCGACCGGTCTACGGGAGTCATCAGCTTGCCGTGTCCCCTTCGGTCTTCGATCGGCGAGCTCTCCGAGGAGAACTCCGATACCGCGCCTCCCGCCGTCAGGGCGAGCAGGCTGACCGCTTCCTTGACATGGAACGCGGCGATCAGCTTCGTGCCGTTCGGGCGAACGCGCTTGCCTTCCTTGAACTCGAACGTCTGAATTCCCTTTCCTCCGCGTCCTTGCTGAGGGTAATCGAGCAGCAATGTGCGCTTCGCATAGCCGTAGTCGGACAGGACGAGAATCTCCCCTTCGTCCTCCGACACGAGCAGCGCGTCCGTCAACTGATCGCCTTCCTTAAGAACGATCCCCCGTACGCCGCCGGCCACCCGGCCTTGAACGCTCACTTCCTCGCTGCCGAACCGGATGCTCATGCCCTGCTCGGTCACGAGCAGCAGATCGTCCGGACGATCCGAACGCTGCACCTTGACGATCTCGTCGCCGTCCGCGACTTTGCAGGCGGCAATCGCCATGCTTCTCGTCGTGGCGTATTCGACCAGCGGCGTCCGCTTCACTTGTCCCCGTTTCGTCACGAATACGAGCAGCGGGTTTGGCGCGCCGTCGTCGGCCTTCTCGTTCGACGGCGGCGTCAGTTCCGCGATTTTGGCGTGCACGACGCCGACGATGCGATCATCCTTGGCAAGCGGGAGCACGTTAACGATGGCCGTTCCCGTGTCCTTCCACTTAAACTCCGGAATTTGGTGGACCGGAAGCAGGTAGTAATACCCTTTTTGCGTGAAGAGCAGCAGCGGGTCCAACGTGCTGACCCCGAGGCTCCAACGAATGACGTCGCCGTCCTTCACTCCTGCGCTTCCTAGCTCGCCGCCCGAGCGCGTGAACGACAGCAGGCTCGTTCGCTTGATATAGCCCTCTCGGCTAAGCGTCACCAGCACGTCTTCCGCCGGAACCATAACCTCCAAGTTCACCTTGATCTCTTCCACTTCGCCCTGAATGACGGAGCGGCGATCGATGCCGTACTTGACGCGAATATCCGTCAACTCGTCCTTGATGACGTTCAGCAGCTTGCGCGGGCTTTCCAGTATCGCGCGCAATTGAGCGATTTTCTTGAGCGTGTCCGCGTGCTCCTTCTCGAGCTGCGTAATCTCCAGATTCGTCAGCCGGTAGAGCTGCAAGGTCAAAATCGCGTCCGCCTGCCGCTCGGTGAAGCCGAACTGGGCCACGAGGTTGTTCTGCGCGTCTTGGCGGTTTTTCGAGGCTTTGATCGTCTCGATGATCCGATCGAGCAGGTTCAGCGCTTTGACGAGCCCTTCCAGCACGTGCGCCCGGTCTTCCGCTTTCTCCAGATCGTACTGGGTCCGGTGGGTGACGACTTCCTTCTGGTGCTCGATGTAGGCATCGAGAATCTGCTTGAGGCCCAGCTGGCGCGGCGCTTTATTGACGATTGCGACCATATTGAAGTTGTACGTCGTCTGCAGATCGGTTTTCTTCAGCAGATAGGCCAGTATGCCTTCCGCGTCGACGTCCTTTTTCAGCTCCACGACGATGCGCAGACCGTTCCGTCCGCTCTCGTCCCGTACTTCCGCGATCCCCTCGACCTTCTTCTCCATACGGAGGCTGTCGATGGCGTTCACGAGCTTGGACTTCACGATCTGATACGGAATTTCCGTAATGACGATCTGCTGCTTGCCGCCTCTCATGTCTTCGATGGCGGTTTTGGAGCGGATATGGATTTTGCCTTTGCCCGTCTCGTAGGCCTCGCGAATGCCGTCCGCGCCCATGATGACGCCGCCGGTCGGAAAATCGGGGCCTTTGACGATGTCCATCAGCTCTTGCACGGTCATCTCGGGCTTGTTCATGACGGCGATGCAAGCATCGATAATTTCGCGCAGGTTGTGCGTCGGAATTTCGGTGGCGAACCCGGCCGAGATGCCGGATACCCCGTTCACGAGCAAATTCGGATACCGCGACGGCAGAACGACGGGCTCCTTGGCCGTATTGTCGAAATTGTCCTTGAACAGCACCGTTCTCTTCTCGATGTCTCGCAGCAGCTCCATCGAGATTTGCGACAGCCGCGCTTCCGTATACCGCATCGCGGCCGGAGGATCGTCGTCCATCGATCCCCAGTTGCCGTGCCCGTCCACGAGCATATGCGCCATTTTCCACGGCTGGGCCATACGCACCATGCCTTCGTAGATCGACGAGTCGCCGTGCGGGTGGTAATTCCCCATGACGTCGCCGACCGTCTTGGCCGATTTCCGGTACGGCTTGTCCGGCGTGTTGCCCGACTCGTACATCGCGTACAGAATCCGGCGCTGCACCGGCTTAAGGCCGTCGCGCACGTCCGGGATGGCGCGGTCCTGAATAATGTATTTGGAATAGCGTCCGAAGCGGTCTCCTACGACCTCCTCCAGAAACGCCGGCAAAAAGTTTTCAAGTAGGCTCACTGCCACTGCCTCCTAGTTTTGGGCACATGCACCGGGATAGCGGTCTGGCAGACCGTTGTTTTCGACGTTGCCCCGATTGTGTGCGATTTTTAACGGTCCCGCGGACCGTTATTCCGGCGATTCCGCCGATGTTCGGCCATTTAACGGTCCCGCAGGCCGTTATTCCGGCGATTCCGCCGATGTTTGGCCTCTTAACGGTCCCGCGGACCGTTATTCCGGCGATTCCGCCGATGTTCGGGCCGTTAACGGTCCCGCGGACCGTTATTCCGGCGATTCCGCCGATGTTTGACCTCTTAACGGTCCCGCGGACCGTTGTTCCGGTGATTCCGCCGATGTTCGGGCCGTTAACGGTCCCGCGGACCGTTATTCCGGCGATTCCGCCGATGTTCGGCCTTTTAACGGTCCCGCAGGCCGTTATTCCGGCGATTCCGCCGATGTTCGGCCTTTTAACGGTCCCGCGGACCGTTGTTCCGGCGATTTCGCAGATGATCGGGCCGTTAACGCTTCGATCATCCACGTCTTACTCCTCGTACTCCGTAAAATCCACGTTCTCGATAATCCACCGCTTGCGGGGGTCGACCTTGTCGCCCATCAGCGTCGATACGCGGCGCTCCGCCTTGGCGGCGTCTTCGATCTGCACCTGAAGGAACGTTCGCGTCTCGTAGTTCATCGTCGTCTCCCACAGTTGGTCGGGATTCATCTCTCCGAGACCTTTATAGCGTTGAAGCTCGGCGCCTTTGCCCAGCTCCTTCGTGAACAGGTTCAATTGCTCGTCCGTCCAAGCGTAGCGCACCGTCTCCAGCTTGCCCGACTTTCTCGTGATCTTGTAGAGCGGCGGCTGAGCGATGAATACTTTGCCGGCGTCGATGAGCGGCTTCATGTATCGGTAGAAGAACGTCAGCAGCAGCACTTGAATGTGCGCGCCGTCCGTGTCCGCGTCGGTCATGATGATGATCTTGGAATAGTTGCACTCCTCGACGTCGAATTCCGAGCCGATGCCCGCGCCGATGGCGGAGATGATCGCCTTGTACTCGTCGTTCTTCAGAATGTCGACGAGCTTGGACTTCTCCGGGTTCATCGGCTTGCCCTTCAGCGGCAAAATAGCTTGGTACTTCGAATCCCGCCCCTGTTTGGCCGATCCTCCCGCGGAATCGCCCTCCACGATGAACAGCTCGTTGCGCGAGCTGTCCTTGGATTGCGCCGGGGACAGCTTGCCGCCGAGGCTCGCGCTCTCGCTTCGCTTCTTGCCGCTGCGGATTTCCTCGCGGGCTTTGCGCGCCGCTTCCCGGGCTTTGGAAGCTTGAATCGACTTGCGAATGAGCAATTGCCCGATCTGCGGGTTCTCTTCCAGGAATACGGTCATCTTGTCCGTCACGACGGCGTCGACCGCGCTTCTCGCGGAGGCGCTGCCGAGCTGATCCTTCGTCTGCCCGACGAACTCGACCTCGGACATCTTGACGTTAATGACGGCCATCATGCCTTCGCGCAGATCGTTGCCTTCCAGGTTTTTTTCCTTCTCTTTAAGCTGCCCCGTTTTGCGCGCGTATTCGTTCATCACCCGCGTATACGCGGTTTTGAAGCCCGTCTCGTGCGTGCCGCCTCCCCGCGTCGGGATGGCGTTGACGAACGAAGCGATCGTCTCCGTGTAGCCGTCGTTGTACTGCATCGCGATCTCGACCTCGATGTCGTCCTTCTCCGCGGAGAAATGAATGACGTCGTGCAGCACCGATTTCTCCTCGTTCAGAAATTGCACGAACTGCCGCGCTCCGCCTTCGTAATGGAAAGAATCCGACTTGCCGCTGCGCTCGTCCTTGATGCCGACTTTCAGTCCGGAGTTAAGAAACGCGATTTCCTGCAGCCGTTCCGACAGCGTGTCGTAGTTCATGCTGACGTTCCCGTGGAACACTTTGCGATCGGGCTTAAACGTCACCTTCGTGCCGCTTCGGTTCGTGTTACCGATGACTTCCAGCCCCGTGACGGGCTCTCCGACATGCTCGACGCCCTTGTCGTCGATCCAAGTCTCGAATCTCATTTTATGTATTTTGCCGTCGCGGTATATTTCGACTTCCAGCCATTCGGACAGGGCGTTCGTTACCGAAGCCCCGACGCCGTGCAGCCCGCCGGACTTCTTGTAGCCCCCGCCGCCGAATTTGCCGCCCGCGTGCAAAATCGTATAAACGACCTGAGGCGTCGGGATCCCGCTCTTGTGCATGCCCGTCGGAATGCCCCGCCCGTTGTCGACGACCGTGACGGAATTGTCCGCATGGACGGTAATGTCGATGCGCGAGCAGAATTTCGCCAGATGCTCGTCCACGGAGTTGTCGACGATTTCCCATAATAAATGATGCAAGCCGGACGTCGTAGTGCTGCCGATATACATGCCCGGCCGTTTGCGTACGGCGGTTAATCCTTCCAATATTTGAATATCGTCCGCGCTGTATTCGCTCCCCGCCGTCGCGGCGGATTCGGTGAAAAGATCGATTTGTTCGGTCACGAACGGACCTCCTTGCGTCATCACTTGCGTTTATCCTTATAAACGCGCTTCGTTTATTCTAATTCAAAAGCGAAATGTTGTCCAAAGTTTCCGTTAACGCGAACGGGATGAAGCTTGAGCTTCACCCGAAAAGCCGATCGTTTCTTAGGATAAACCGGTATAACGGAGCGGACAAGGCCGTTAACTCAAAATGTCCTGCTTCGTAAAGACGGCGAACGAAACGATAACCGCCGCGAGCCCCCAGATCGCCAGCACGGCAAGCGAAAATCCAAGCGACATGCCTTCGATCGGAGGCGGAGTTCCCCGCAAATATGCGGACAGCTCCAAGTTGACGTTGAACAGATATTTGGCGGACTTCCAGGAAGAAGCCATGTTGGCCAAAATCGTCCCGGAGATAATCGTCGCCATCATCGTCACGAAGCTCGCCGCCGTGCTCCGCACGAGCACCGACACCATCAGACCGATGACGGCCACCACCATCGCGGCGAACCAGACCAGCCCCGATTGCATCAGCAGGTACGCGCCCTGCGTGACGGCATGGACGTTCGTCGTATCCACGTCGGCGCCTTGAACGCGGAACCCGACGAACACCGGTTCTCCCCAGCCTCCGTAGCCGAACACGAGACCGGAGATCAAGTAACAGAGCGCTATCGTCGTAACGAGAATAAGCGAGACGTATAAGGTCAGCGTTGCCAATTTCGAGAATAGAATGCGCCATCTCCGCACCGGCCTCGTCAGCAGCATCTTGATCGTCCCCGTCGAGCGCTCGGAGGAGACGAGGTCCGAAGCGATCGCCAGCACCATAAGCGGAATAAACAGGCTCACCGCGTTGTCCATAAACCGGCGGGTGAACGTGACCGCGTTCGGCGACTCCGGATTGATGTCATGATCGAGATAATATTGCAATTGCTGAACGAGCGCTCTGCGCCACTGCTTCCACTCCTCCGGAATCCGGTCGCTGCTCAGGGCGTTCGTATTGTCGGTAATCCGGCTTTGAAGCTCGGCCCGCCAATCCGTCCGGAATTTGTCGGCGCTGTTTTGCGCGACCTTCATTTGGGCATAGACGAATACGGGGATCAAAATGAGCAGGATGAGCACGACGACCGCGAACCGTTTTTTCTTCCATACCTTCAACGTCTCGTTCTGGACGAGCGCCAGCAGATTAGTCAATTTTCTCCCCCTCCGTCAGCTTCAGGAATAGCTCCTCCAAGGAGGGAGCGACGCGCTGCACGGCGACGACGCCGATGCCGGCCGCGACCAGCCGGCTCACCCAGACCGCGACCCGGCTTTCGTCCACGACCGTGACGATCGGGTCGTCCAGGGCCGACAGCAGAGCCTCGTCGATGCGATGGTCCCGCTCCGGCACGAGCGAGATGTCCGGCTGCCGCGCGAACATCCGCCTCGCCTCGTCCGGCCGGTCGACCTGCCACACCGTATACGCGCCCGCTTGCGAGACGAGCTCGTCCACTTCGCCGACGGCAATGACCTCGCCATGGGCGATAATCGCCACGCGGTCGCACATGAGTTGGATCTCGCTGAGCAGATGGCTGGAAATGAACAGGCTCATTCCGCTCTCCGCCAGCATGCGGATAAATTCGCGCAGCTCCTTGATCCCCTTCGGGTCTAACCCGTTCGTCGGCTCGTCCAAAATGAGCAGCTTGGGCTTGCACAGCAAGGCCTGGGCGATGCCGAGCCTCTGTCTCATGCCGAGCGAATAGGTTTTCACCTTGTCGTGGATACGTTGGTCGAGGCCGACGATTTCCACCACCTCAGCGATGCGCGATTCCGGAATACCCGGCTGCATCCGGGCGAAGTGCGCCAGATTTTCCCAACCGGTCATAAAGCCGTACATCTCCGGATTTTCCACGATGCAGCCGATATGCGCGAGCGCCCGGTCCGGGCGCGTGCGGACGTTCTCTCCGCAGACGAGGATGTCTCCTTCCGTCGGCTTGATCAGGCCGACGAGCATGCGGATCGTCGTCGTTTTGCCCGACCCGTTCGGCCCCAGGAATCCGAAAATCTCTCCCGCGTTGACGTCGAAGGAGACGTCGCGGATGATCGGCTTGCGCCCGATTCTTTTTTTCAACCCCCGGACCGACAATACGGCCTCTTTCTTCTGCTCTCCCATCGGATGTCCCCCCTCTCCGGCATTATTGAAGCGCTTCGGCGACTCTTCCGGCGATCCGTTCGTAACCGTGCGCGTTCGGGTGAAAATGATCCGAGGACAGGTAGTCCGCAAGGCTGAATTCGAACAGATCGTACGTCGGAACGACCGTCGCGTTGCCGTCCGCCAGCGCCAGACGATAGGCGTAGCCGTTCCAATCCGCGATCGTCTCGCTGGCGGCATCCCGCATCTGCGGAACGTCGTAGAAGGCGTTGTACAGCCCGACGTAGACGATGCGGGCAACCGGATTCACGGCCCTGATCTTGTCGAATACTTCCTTAAGCCTCGGCTTGACGTCCGGCAGCCGCTCCCGCAGAGCTTCGGGAGACAAGTCCCCTCCCTCCGCAACCGAGCCTCCGCCTTGCGCGACCTGGAACAGATCGTTGCCCCCGATCGTCAGCAGCACGATGTCCGCCCGGCCGACCGCGTTCACGAACCCTTTGTCGTCCAATCGGACGGACAGCTGATCGGCCCGCATTCCGTTGACGGCCATATTGTTGACCAGATAGACCGGCTTGTCCATTGTCTCGGACAGCGAAGCGATCGCGCGCGCGACGTAACCTTCGCCCGTCGCGTCTCCCGTCCCCTTCGTCAATGAATCCCCGAGCGCGGTCACATACAGCTCGCTCTTCGCGCTCCAGTCCCCGCCGGACGCCTTCTCGGGCGCGCTCGCCTCCGGCAGAGCCAGACCTTCTCGCGGATACCAGCTGTCCTTAATCGCCCAGCCGAAGCCGGCCAGCATCGCCAGCAAACAGGCGAGCGACGCGATACCAAGCGTTCTCCACAGCAAGGAAGACGACTTCATATCCGATTTCCCCCCGTCGTTCGATGATTCGGAGTTTTGTTTCCGTTTTCTCCCTATACTTTTCCAAGATAACGGTTCTTGCGGCATTTTTCAAATCCGTATCCCCGCCGTGAACATAATAAAGATATCCTATCCTCCTAAAACCCGAAACAAAAGCGGCCTGCCGGAGCCCTAAGGCGCCGACAGACCGCTTGAGAAAAAGGCTTACGCGGATAAAAAACGATACTGGGCTTCGACCAGATTGCGATAATGGCCGGGACGCTTCATCAGCTCCTCGTGGTTGCCCATCTCCATGATCTCCCCGTGATCGAGCACGACGATGCAGTCGGCATGGCGAATCGTGGAGAGCCGGTGGGCGACGATAAACGAGGTGCGTCCCTCCAGCAGCGTGCCCAGCGCCTCCTGTATGCGCAGCTCCGTCTCCGTGTCGATGCTGGCCGTCGCTTCGTCCAGCACGAGTATTCGCGGATCGGCGAGCAGCGCCCGGGCGAAGCTGAGCAACTGCCGCTGCCCGACCGAGAGCACGTTGCCGCGCTCCTCGACTTCGGTGTTGTAGCCGCTGGGCAGATCGACGATAAAGTCATGGGCGCGTACGGCGCGCGCCGCCGCTTCGATCTCCGCGTCCGTCGCGTCGGGTCGCCCGTAGCGGATATTGTCGCGAATCGTGCCCGAGAAAATGAACGTATCCTGAAGCACGATGCCGATCTGCGATCTCAGGCTATCGATCGTCACGTCGCGAACGTCATGGCCGTCGATCAGCACTCGGCCCTCGACCGTATCGTAGAACCGGCAGATCAGGTTGACGATCGTGCTCTTGCCGGAGCCGGTATGGCCGACAAGCGCGACCGACAATCCCGGCTTCACGTCGAGGTTGATGCCTTTCAACGCCTGACGGTCGTTCTCGTATCCGAACGTCACGTTGTCGAGCCGAACTCGGCCTTGCAGCTCGGAGATCGGTTTTGCGCCCTGCTTTTCCGGAACGGCCGGCCGTTCGTCCATAAACTCGAAGATGCGCTCCGCCGAAGACATCGAGATCAGCATTTGCGAATACATGTTGCCCAGCCGCGTAATCGGCTCCCAGAAGCTGCCGACATAGGTGATGAAAGCGACGAGCACGCCGACGGTCATCGCTTCGGACTGAATCAGGTACGTGCCGTACAGCAGCAGGATCAGCGTGCCGATCGCGGACGTAATCTCGATAAGCGGACCGAACAGCTGATTCAAAGCCGACGCTCGGTTCCATGAGCGGATATTGCTCTTGTTCATCTCATCGAAGTAGGCGATGTTTTCCTTCTCTTGCGCGAACGCCTGCGTCACGCGGATGCCTTGGATGCTCTCGTTCAGATGCGCGTTGATGCGCGACTGTTTGATTCGGACGACCTGCCAGGCCATGCGGATTTTTTTGCGCAGCGCCGTCGAGACGAAAAACATAAGCGGCACCGTAACGATGACGGCCAAGGCAAGCTTCGGCTCTATGAAGAGCAGAATGACCGTAATGCCGATAAGCTGCACGATGTCGATCGCCGTGTTGACGACCCCGTTCGTGAACATGTCCTGCAAGGAATTGACGTCGTTGGTTACTCGCACGAGCACGGAGCCGGCCGGCCGCTTGTCGAAAAAGCGGAACGACAAAGATTGAATGTGCTTGAACAAGGCGGCCCGCAGGTCGAATATCACCTTCTGGCCGATCTCGTTCGTCCGGCGAATCGTGTATTTCTGGGCCAGCCAGCGCGTACCGTACAGAACGAGCATGATAGCGGCAATCGTCAGCAGCAGGGACAGGCTGCCTTCCCCTTCCTTGGGGAAAATCGCCCGGTCGATCGCTTGCATCGTCAAGAACGGAATGGCCAGCTTCGATAGCATTCCGAACACCAGCATGACGAACACGACTTTGCCGACTTCGGCCTTGTACGGTTTCACGAACGTGACCAGGCGGGCCATCTGCTTCCAGTTGAACGGTTTCTCGATCAGCTCGTCGTCTTGATAGACGAATTGGCGACTCATCCCGACACCCGCCTTTCCGAAGCGTTATCCGCATCCGCGGCATGATCCAGCTCTTCCGGACGGTCCGAATATTGAATGCGGTACGTCTCGCGATAGAGTCCGGGCTGGCGCACGAGCTTGTCGTGCGTTCCCCTCTGAATCGTGTGCCCGCGATCGAGAACGACGATTTCGTCCGCATGGCGCAAGGTCGAAATCCGGTGCGCGATCATAAACACGGTGCGTCCGGCCATCACTTTGCGGATGGCGGTCTGAATTTCGTGCTCCGTCTCCATGTCGAGCGCGCTCGTCGCGTCGTCGAGAATGAGGATTTTCGGCTTGTTAAGCAAAGCGCGCGCAATCGCGATCCGCTGCTTCTGTCCCCCGGACAGACCCATCCCCCGTTCCCCGACGATCGTATCGTAGCCGAGAGGAAGCTCGCGAATGAACCCGTCCGCCTGCGCGTAACGCGCCGCCTCCTCGATCTCTTCCATCGACGCGTCCGGACGTCCGTAACTTATATTTTCCTTGATCGTCGTCGAGAACAGGAACGATTCCTGGAACACGATTCCGATCTGCCGGCGCAAACTCTCCAGCTCGAGGTGGCGGATGTCGACCCCGTCCAGGGTAATCGAACCGTCTCCGACGTCGTATGCCCTAAGCAGCAGGCTGATGGCGGTCGATTTGCCCGCCCCGGTGCCGCCGAGCAAACCGACGACGGTGCCGGCCGGAGCGTCCAATTGAAGACCGAGCAGCGCGGAAGGCAGGTCCTCGCGGTTCGTATAGCGGAAGCTGACATCGTCGAAACGCAAATGTCCTTTGACCGCCTCGTCGTCAAGCGCAAGGCAGTTCTCGCTGTTTTTCACCGTGACCGGCTGATAGAGCAGCTCGAGCAGCCTTTCCCCCGACGCTTTGGACTGCGTGTAGCCGTTAATCTGGAAGCCGAGCGTCCAAAGAGGAGCTACGACGAATCCGAGCATCCCCGTAATCGCGACCAGCTCGCCCAGCGTCATCGTGCCGGCGATGACCCGCCAGCCGCCGGCCAGCAGCAGCGTCGCGACGCTCAGGTTCGCGATAAATTCCATCATCGGAAAATACTTTGCCCACACGTCCGCCAGAGATAGATGGTTATCCCGATAGTCCACGTTTTCTTTCACGAACTTGTTGATTTCGAACGGTTCCCGGGCGAACGATTTAACCGTGCGGACGCCGGAAATGTTTTCTTGAACCCGCACCGTCAAGCGGCCCACGGCGGACCGAATCGAGCGGAATACCGGATGGATGGACTGCTCGAAGCGAATCGCCACGAAGCCGAGCACCGGTATGAAGATCAGGATCAGCAGCGTAAGCGGCCAGTCCACGAAAAACATCATCGTAAAGCCGAACACGAGCAGCAGCGCCGTATTGAGCAGTTGCGCGAAACCGAAGCCGATAAACATCCGCACGCCTTCGATATCCGCGGTCAGCCTCGACATCAGGTCTCCCGTCCTGGCCGTGTCGTAATAAGAGAAAGACAATTGCTGCAGCTTCTCGTAGCAAGCGTTACGAAGACGGTAGGCGATCCGGTTGCCGAGCCGCCCTCCGCTGAAACCGTGTACATACTGGAACGCGGCTTTGACGAAAATTACCCCCACTGCCGTCAAAGTCAGTCCGAGCACGCCTTCGTACTTTCCCTGCAGGATCATGTCATCGATGAGCGATTTGAGTAGCAAGGGATAAATCAGTCCAAGGGCGGTCGCGACCGCCAGTCCGGCTATCGATCCCCACAGGAAGCCTTTGTCTTGCCAGTAATAGGATTTTAAAGCCCGAAAAATATCCAAAATTGGTCCTCCCCTCGCTGCTTTCTACGGCAGTTTAGCCGAATCCCCAATCCCCGGCAACAGCGTTATTCCGCCCTTTTCGCGCTTGGAACCGAAACAGCCGCCGGCATCGGCGGGTATTCACCGGATATCTTCGATATGGTCTCTTTTCATACCCAACATCCCCTTGTTCAACCGATTACGGAAGGAAAACGGAGGGAATAGAAGCAAAGGCCCTCTTTCATCTCCGTAAAGATGAAAAAGGACCTATTTATCGGAACTAACGATGAATTTTCCGCCACTGCTCGCGCAGATCCATCAAATATCGTTCTTCGCCCGGTTCGCGCAGCGTTTCGCTCATGCTGAGCGCGAAGGCGGCCAGCTGCCCCGACCATGCCAGAGCGGCCCGCCGTACAGCCTCTTGCAGAGACCGCTCCGTCGTTTGCTCCCATAGCCGTCGCAGCGTCTCGAGCGCGTCGTCCACCGTGCCGAGCAGCGACTCCTCCAACGTCTGCCGAAGAGCCGCCGCCCCCTCTTTCTCGAAGAAATGCTTGGGAGAGCGGAACGCGTTCCACAGCTGCCTCGGTTCGAAGCTCGGACCGGCCGCGAACGCGTCGGGAAGCGGAAGCTCAAGAGCGGGCTTCTCCGCCGGCTCCGGGGCGAAGCCTTCGCTCTCCATCTCCGCGAGTCCGGACAGCGCCGCCAGAGACTTCTCCGCCAACGCGCCGATCGTCCCCTCGAGCCTTAATCCCGCCGCTCTCAGCTCCTGCAGCAAATCCTCGTTCAGCGATCGCTTGAGGTCCTCGCCGCAAGCTTGCAGCAGCTTTTTCAGATCGCGCCCGTCGTCCTGGAGGATGGACGGGTGGAACGCCGATTGGAAATGCTCCTTAAAACGGAACTTCAGACGTTGGCGCAGATGGTACAGCTGCTCTCCGACTTCCTGGCGAAGCGGCTGCGCCGCCGCGACGGGAACGTCCGCGCCCTCCGTCTGCCAGAGTCTCGCCTGCTCGGTCAGCCGCTTCGCCTTCGCCTCGCGAGTGGCGGCGTCGGCGTTGGCCGATTGCAGCCAGCTTTCCAGCAGCTTATCGACGCGTTCGAGCTCCTTGGTCGCCGCCGCAAGCGCGAGACCTCCCAGCTCCTCCTCCGAGAAGCGGCGGAAGGCCCGCTCGAATTCGGTCAAGCCGGACGCCTCGAGCGACGTCCGGTTTCCGGATCGCTTCGCCTGCAGGCCGTTCAGGCTGGACACCGCGAACAGCCGCGGCTTGCGGATTCCGTGCTTCAGCAGCTGCGCGCCGACATGCTCCTTGACGGCTTCCAGTTCGGCTGCGGACGAAGCCAAATCGGCCGCGTTGATGACGAAGAACATTTTATCGAGCTCGAACAGGTCCTTGACGCTGCCGAGCTGATTAAGAAATTCGCGGTCCGCTTCCGTGAATGCGTGGTTGTAATACGTCACGAACAACACCGCGTCCGCGTTCTTAATATATTGGAAGGCTACGCCGGTGTGGCGGGCGTTGATCGAGTCCGCTCCCGGCGTGTCTACGAGCACCGCGCCGCTGCGCGTAATCGGCGAATCGACGTACAAGTCGATCTCGGCGACGAAACAGGAAGCCTGCTCGTCGGCCGCGAATCTCCTGTACTCCTCGCCGCCGGTCGTCAGCCTCCGGCCCAGCAGAGGGCCGAACTCGCCCCAGCCTCTGGCCGCCGCGTTCAGGAACGCCAGATGCGGCCGTCCTCGCGGATGCAGGTCCCCGGCCTCGACCGGATCCTTCAGCGCCAGCAGCTTGGCGACGTCCTCGCCCGCCGCCTCCAGCTTCTCCCGAGCGATGCCGATCCGCTTCAGCGAGTGCCGCACGTCTTCGGCGAACTCCTCCGGCGTCTTCATCGTCACGAGCGCCGTCCCGTCCGGATGTTCTTCCGTCGGGGCGACGATCCGGTTGATGGTCGCCGTCGTCGGATTCGGCGAGACCGGCAGCGCGGGCTTGCCGACGAGCGCATTGGCGAACGAGGACTTGCCCGCGCTGAACGCGCCGAACAGCGCGATCGTAAAGCTCTTGTCGCGGAAACGCGCCGCCTTGACAGTCAGTCCGTCCGCTACGCCGCGCAGAGCGGCAATCGGGGCTAGCAGAGCGGCGGATCGCTCCAGCATCTCCGCCGCGCCCGCGGGAGCCCCCAGGCGAGCCGGCTGGGAACCCGAGAACTCCTGCTGCGCTACCGGTATCGTCTCTTCATAGGAGCCGCTCTCTCCGGTCGAAGCCGCGGTTGGCGCTTCCTCGATGAATAGGCCGGCCCGACCGGCCGGAAGCGGCTCCGGAGTGGGGAGCTTCAACTCGCTCCTGCCCCCGGACTCCGGCAGCAGTTCGAGAAGCTTCCGTTCCTCCTCGCGTTCCTCCCGTTCAAGCGCGGCGATCTCCTCCGCGATTCGGTCCGCTTCCGCCAGCTCGGCCAGCTTGACGTTTACCGATTCCGCCTGCTCCTCCAGACCCGGGCGCTCCCTTTCCTGCAGCACGTCGAGCCACTGGAACGCCGCTTTGCGGTACAGCGACTTCAGCTCGGCGCTGATCTCCGCCGAATAGTGCAGCGTCGCCTGGCCCTCCGCGCCGGCTCCCGGCTTTACGAGCGAGCGCAGCCACTCCGGCTGCACCGGACGGAAGAGGTCGTCCAGAGAATTCTCCAGCTCCTCGCCCGCAAGGCTGGAAAGCGCGGATTCGCGTCTCAGCAGTTCCTTCAAATGACCGGTAACGTTCGCCGAGACTTGACGGTTGAAATCGTCGGTCAGTTTCCCGAGCCTCGCGCTTTTCTCCGCTTCCGTCTTCGCCGCTCCGGCCAGCCAGCCCGCCTTAAAGCCGGGCTGCATCGCCGCCAGCACCGCTTGCGCCTTCTCTCGCGTTTCGGCCGGCGTCAGATTGGCGTTGCCAAGCAGCTTATCCAGATCGGCGCGCACCCGTTCCTTGCGCCGATCGCCCGCCGTACGAAGCTCGGACAGCTCCGTCTCCAGGCCGGCGCGGAAGGCCGCTCTGCGCTCCGCCTCGCCTTCGTCCCCCAACTGTTCTTGAAGCTGCTGCCTTCTCTCCCGGTTGCGCGCATGCAGCGTCTCGCGATACTGCCCGGCCAGATACAAGGCCGAACGGGCGACGCTTCGCGTGATGAGCTCGTCTGCAAGCGGCTGAAGCTCCTTCATGAGCTCCAATAGCTGCATCCACTGCGACAGCGGATGGTCCGGCTCGCGCAGCGACAGAAACAGCGTGCCGGCGGGCGCGATACCCCAGTTGGCCAGCGCTTCGGCCAGACTGCTCCGAAATTCCGCGAAGGCGAGCTGGTCTTCTCTGTGTTTGTCGATCTGGTTGACGATCAGATACGTCGGTTTACCCCATCGAGCCAAGCTGCGCAGGAAGCGGAAGTTCACCTCGGACTGTACATGGTTGTAATCCGTCACGAAAAACACGACATCCGCCATATGAAGCGCGGACTCGGTCGCCGCGCGATGCGCCCCGTCGGTCGAATCGACGCCGGGCGTATCCACGATCGCCATTCGGTCGCCCAGCAGCGGTATCGGATAGGATACGCGAATCGAAGTCACGCCTTCCCCGTCCACGGCGAAATCGTGAAGCCGCTCGACGGGAATCGTGCGCGCGGGATGGGTATTGCCTTTGGCATCGCGGAATACCGTTTCGGCGAAAGGCTCTCCATTGACGACCGTCACGATGTTGGCGCTCGTCGGAATCGGAGACGACGGAAGCAGCGTCGCTCCGCACAGCGTATTGACCAGCGTGGACTTGCCGGCGGAGAAATGCCCGCAGAAGGCGACGGTCAGCCTCCCGTTTTCCAGCTTCCCGGAGAGCTCCTCCAGCTTGGCCGACTGAACGTCGTCGCCGTTATCGGCCGTCCTGACGGACATCTGCCGAAGCGCTTCCCCGAATCGCATCAGTTCGGATGATAAAGGCACGCCGGCAGGCGGCGCGCCGAGGTCGATTGAGTTCACTTCGCTACGCTCCTCTTCTTCAAGGAGGCTTTCATTCGTGCCTTGCCTTCCTTGCAATGTTCCAGTATCGGACAAACCTCGCATTGCGGATTTTGCGCCTTGCAATGGTAGCGTCCGAAGAATATCAACCGATGATGCGTAATCGTCCATTCGTCCCTCGGCACCTTGCGCATCAGCTTCTTCTCGACCTCCAGCACCGAATCGTCGGGCTTCGCGATGCCAAGTCGCTTCGATACGCGCTCCACATGGGTATCCACCGCGATGGCCGGCACGTCGAATGCGTTGGACATGACGACGTTCGCCGTCTTCCGGCCGACACCGGGCAGCGCGGTCAGCTCCTCGTACGTACGTGGCACATCCCCGCCATGCAGGTCGATGACCCTACGGCATAGCTTCTGGATATTCGCCGCTTTGTTGCGGAACAGCCCGATTCTGCGGATATCGTTCTCCAGCTCCTCTAAAGGAACGTTCAAGTAATCTTGAGGGGACCGGTATTTTTCGAACAGCGTCGCCGTCACTTTGTTGACGGTCTCGTCCGTGCACTGCGCCGACAGCAGCACCGCGATCGTCAATTCGAACGGGTTGCGATGATTCAGCTCGCAGCGCGCGTCGGGAAACATCTCTGCTATCGTATTCAGCACTTGCTTAAGCGTTGCGGCGTTCATAAACTCTCCTCATTTTCCGAAAGTCTCTAACTTATTAGTCTACCGGAAGTTCCCGCTTGCGGCAATATGTCGCAACGGCATGTTCGGAATGCGAGGACGTTTATCCTCAGCTCGAGCGGTGCCGCACGTTGCTGCCTCCGCCAGCCCCGTACCCGCTTCTTAAGCTCGCCGCGCGGCACTATCGCTCCGGCCACCCCTCGGACTTGGACCATGAACTCGCAACGCGACAGGATCGCCGAACAAAATAAATCAGACCGACCGGATTCGCG